>DATBMD010000166.1:0-19676 GCA_036555085.1 Gaiellaceae bacterium | reverse complement strand
CGTCCTCGACCGGGCCGATCAGGTTGAACGCGGCCTCGCGGACGCGATCGCCCGTCGGCCGGGTCGAGCGCCCGCGCGGAGCGGCGATCCGGTGTCCCTTGCGGCTGCCGGCGATGATCCGCACCGGCGCAGCGTACGACGGCTTGGAACTCGTTTCGAAACGAAGCCTTGTGCCGTCGGGGGCGCGCTCGGCGGCGCGCTGCTTAGTCCACGGTCGCCCCGATTTGTCACATATCGGGGCTCTCTGCGTCCTCGCATCGCACTCGCCCAGCGCCTCCCGCCGGCGAAGCGTCATTCCGAAACGAGTTCTAGGCTGCCGGCTCCACGTGCGACCGGCCGAGCCCGACGACGAGCTCGTAGTCGCCGTCGCGCACGGTCGAGGAGACCACCGGCCCCGCGTGCCGCAGCAGGCGCAGCGACGCCTGGTTGCCGGCGTGGACGGTGGCGACGAAGCGCTCGATGCCGGCGAGGCGCGCATGGTCGACGAGCGCCGCGAGCAGGCGCGTGCCGACGCCGCGGCCCTGCCATTCGTCGACGACCGCGAACGCGATCTCGGCGCTCGGCGGCGCCCCGTCGATCCGGACGAAGCGGGCGATGCCCACGGCCGCGCCCTCGCAGTCGACGGCCAGCACGGCTGCGTGCCGCGTGCCGTCCACGTCGGCGAGCCAGCGGAGCTCCGGGTCGGGCAGGCTCGGCTTCGGGCCGCCGAAGCGGAGCCGCCGCGACCGCTCGCCGAGGCCGGCGAACACCTCCCGGACCGCGCCGCGCTCGCCGCGGCGGAGCGGCCGGAACTCGAAGCAGCGGGGGAGCGGTGCCGTGACGTCCATGTCACCGTTGTAACGGCCGGGCCCCGGTCTGCGCTTCCCGCGTCCCGGCCATCTCACGCGGGTGGCCCGAAGCGGCCACGGGGCGATAGCGTGGGACGCGTGGAGCAGGAGATCCGCTTCGTCGAGCGGGACGGGGCGCGGCTCGCGTACGCGGTCGTCGGCGACGGGCCGCCGCTCGTGTTCGCCTGCTGGTGGCTCGGGCACCTCGAAGCGATGTGGGACGAGCCGTCGTTCCGGGCGTTCGTCCTCCGCCTCGCCGAGACGCACCGGGTCGTCCGTTTCGACCGCCCCGGGGTGGGGCTGTCGGAGCGGCCGTCGGCCGACGGCGACCTCGAGCTCGACGTGGACGCGCTGCGGGCCGTCGTCGAGGCCCTCGACGCCGGCCCGGCGACGCTGTTCGGGGCCTCCTGCGGCGGCTGCTCCGCAGTGGCGCTCGCGGCCCGCGCGCCGCGCCTCGTCGACCGGCTCGTCCTGTACGGCGCGTACGTGGACGGAGGCGCGATCACCACCCCCGAGGTGCGCGCGACGCTGGGCGCGCTGATCCGCGCGAACTGGGGGCTCGGCGCCCAGACGCTCGCCGACGTCTTCATGCCCGACGCGAGCGCCGAGCAGCGCGACGGCTTCGCCCGCTTCCAGCGGCGCTCCGCCACCGGCGAGGAGGCGGCGGACCGGCTGGACCTCGTCTACCGGCTGGACGCGACGCCCTATCTCGAGGACGTGCGGGCGCCGACGCTCGTGCTCCACCGCCGCGGCGACCGAGCGATCCCGGTCGCGCACGGACGCGAGCTCGCCATGGGCATCCCGGGCGCGCGGTTCGTGCCGCTGCCGGGCCGCGACCACTTCCCGTGGAGCGGCGACGTCGACTCGGTGGTGCGGCCGCTGCGGGCGTTCCTCGGCGCGCGGCCCGCCGCTCCCGTGCCGGCGGGCTCGCCGCTCAGCGCCCGCGAGCGGGAGATCCTCGCACTCGTCGCGAGCGGCCTCGGCGACGCCGAGATCGCCGAGCAGCTGGTCCTCAGCCCGCACACGGTGCACCGGCACGTCGCGAACGTGCGCCGCAAGCTCGGGCAGACCTCCCGCGCCGCGGCCGTCGCGGAGGCGGCGCGGCTGGGGCTGATCTGAGCGACGCCTCGCGCTACGACTCGCCGACGTGCTCCGACTCGCCGAGCAGACGCTCGACGTCGTCGGCGAGCAGGCCCTCGCCGTCGAGCCGGTGGGCCGTGTCCCTGGCCCGCCGGAGCAGGCCGGCGTCCTGCCGCAGCTTCGTGAAGCGGAGATCGGAGAGCCCCGACTGCCGGCCGCCCAGCAGCTGGCCGCCGCCTCTGATCTCGAGGTCCGTCTCCGCGAGCTCGAAGCCGTCGGTCGTCGCGACCATCGCCTCCAGGCGCTCGCGCGCGGCGTCGGTCAGCTCCTCCTTGGCCCGCGAGACGAGCAGGCAGTAGGACTGCTCCGCCCCGCGTCCCACGCGGCCGCGCAGCTGGTGCAGCTGCGCCAGCCCGAAGCGGTCGGCCTCCTGGACGATCATGATCGTCGCGTTCGGGACGTCGACGCCCACCTCGATCACGGTGGTGGCGACGAGGACGTCCAGCTCGCCCGCCTTGAAGCGGGCCATCAGCGCCCGGCGCTCGGCCGGCCGCAGGCGGCCGTGCAGGCAGCCGACCTCGAAGCCGGCCAGCTCGGCGCGCCGCAGCCGCTCCGCCTCGTCCTCGGCCGCCCGTGCGACCGTCGTCTCCGAGGCGGCGATCAGCGGGCAGACGACGTACGCCTGCCGCCCCTCGGCCAGGTGGCGGCGGAGGCGCTCGTACGCCTCGGAGCTGCGCTCCTGGCCCACCCACGCCGTCACCACCGGCTTGCGGTCCGCCGGCGGCGCGGAGATCTCGGAGACGGCGAGATCGCCGTAGACCGTCAGGGCGAGCGTGCGCGGGATCGGCGTCGCGGTCATGTGGAGCACGTGCGGGGCACGGCCCTCCGCGAGCGCCGCCCGCTGCTCGACGCCGAAGCGGTGCTGCTCGTCGACGACCGCCACCGCGAGCCCGGCGAACTCGACCTCGCGCTGGATCAAGGCGTGCGTGCCGACGGCGAGATCGACGTCGCCGGAGGCGATCAGCTGCCTCACGTTCCCGTGCTCGCGCGCGCTCAGCGCGCTGGTGAGCAGCGCCACGCGAACCCCGAGCTCGGCGCAGAGCTCCTCGATCGTCAGGAAGTGCTGCTCGGCCAGCGTCTCGGTCGGCGCCATCAGGGCGCCCTGGCGCCCGGCCGCGACCGCGCGCAGCAGCGTGTACAGGGCGACGGCCGTCTTGCCGGAGCCGACGTCGCCCTGGAGGAGCCGCTGCATCGGCGTCGTCCGGCCGAGGTCGGCGTCGATCTCGGCGATCGCACGCTCCTGCGCGGCGGTGAGCGTGAACGGGAGCGCGCCGCGGTACCGCGCCGCCAGCTCGCCGGGAGGAGGCAACGCCGCGGCGGTCGCAGCCTCCCGCTCGGCCGCCCGGCGCGAGAGGGCGAGCTGGAGCGTGAGCAGCTCGTCGAAGGCGAGCCGGCGGCGTCCGACCTCGGCCTCCTCGAGCGAGCGCGGGCGGTGGAGCGCGACGAGCGCGTCGGCGCGGAGCGGCAGGCCCTCCTGCACCCGGACGTCCACCGGCAGCGCGTCGCCTCCGGCCCCGACGTGGGCGAGCGCGGCGTCGGCGATCCCGCGCAGCTGCTTCTGGGCGAGCTCCTCGCTCGCCGGGTAGACCGGCGCGAAGTCGGCGGTCTGGTCGGCATCGCCGAGGTCGTACGACTCGACGGCGAACCCGTGCCGGTTGGGCTTCCCGCGCAGGCGCACGCGGGTGCCCGGCACGAGCTTGGGCTCGAGCCACGGCTGGTTGAACCAGGTCGCCTGGATCTCGCCGGACTCGTCGGCGACCCGGGCCGTCAGGATGTGGAGCCGTCCGCGCCGGCGGCCGTTCGCCGAGCGGACCCGTGCCTCGATCACCGCCTCGTCCCCGCCGAAGAGCTCGGCGATCGCGCGCTCCGGCACGGGGGCCTCGTAGCGCCGGGGGCGGTGCGCGAGGACGTCGCCGACCGTCGCGAGCCCCAGGCGCGCGAGCCTGCGCTTCACGGCCGGGCCGACGCCGGGGAGCGTCTCGACGGACGCTGCGAGCGCGTCCGGTTGCGGCGCCGAGCGCGGCCGCGGCCAGCGCCCGGGCGGGTCCAGGCCAGCGAGGCCGGCGGGAGGCCGGGTTCGCGTCGTCGTCGCCACCTCCGGACCGAGTATAGGACCCGGGGCCGGACGACCGCCGCTACGGCCTGGCCCAGGCGAGCGCGTCGGCCGAGCCTGCCGGCAGCGCGAGGAGGTGGGCGTCGGTCACGGTGTAGGGCGGGTAGAGGTCCGGGTTCGCGTTGTACGCGCGCCTGCACCCGATCCGGACCGAGCCCGGGCTCGCGAGGGTCAGCACTGCCTGCAGGGAGACGTCGGCGTGGACGGCGCTGCCCGAGACCGGCGTGATCACGTCGGCCCGGTCGAGCTGGGCGTCGCCGTTCTGGAGCCAGCAGCTGGCGTTCACGGCGCTCAGTTCGACGTCGCCGATGAGGACGTAGGTTCCCGGTGGCAGCGTCCGCTCGACCACCGTGGTCGCCGCCTCGTAGTAGCGGGCCTCGACGAGCACGAGCTCGCCGAGGTCGCTCTCGTCGCCTGCGGCGAGGCGCGCGGCGTAGGCGGTCGTCACGCCGGGCGGGCCCTGCAGGCCGGTCGGTCCCTGCGTCCCCGCCGGCCCCGCCGGCCCCCGCCCGCCGGTCGCGCCGGCCGGCCCGGCCGGTCCGGCCGGTCCGGTCGCGCCCCCCGGGCCCATGGGCCCTCGCTCGCCGGCGGCGCCCGCAGGGCCTCTGGCGCCCGCCGGGCCACGCGGCCCCGCGGCGCCGCGCACCGGCCCGCCCCCGGCGCGGCTCCACGAGAGCGGCCGCTCCGAGCGGCGGCAGCGCCCCCCGGCCTCGCGGTCGACGACCCTCAGGGCGCCCGTCGCGCGGTGGAAGCAGGCGTGGATAGTCCCGCCCGAGGACACCCCTGCGGTGGCGAAGCCGCCGACGAAGGCGACGGCGAGGCCGCCGGCGATCGCTGCGAGCATGGTCGTGGGGCGGCGCACCCGAGCTTCATCGTCGCTGCACCCGGCCCCGCGCTCCCCCGGACGGGGTACCTCACCCGGACTACCGGAGCAGGATCAGCTGCCGCTGCGGCTCGGTCGTGACGCGCGCGCCGCCCTCGCCGACCACCACGTTCACCTCGCTGCGGACGCCGAGCTCGCCGGGGAGGTACACGCCCGGCTCGACGGTGAAGCCCAGCCCCGGCACGAGCAGCCGCTCGTCGCGGGTCTCCAGGTCGTCCATGTTGACCCCGTTGCCGTGCACCTCGCGGCCGAGCGAGTGGCCCAGCCGGTGGACGAAGCGGTCGCCGAAGCCGCGCTCCTCGATCACCGCCCGGCCGGCGCGGTCGACCTCGTAGCCGTGCACCGGCCTGCCGGCGGCGGTCGCCTCGAGCGCGAACGCGACGGCGGCGTCGCGCGCGTCGCGCACGGCGTCCCAGACCTGCGTCAGGCGCGCCGGCGGCTCGTCGCCCCCGTACGCCATCCAGGTGACGTCGGCGTAGACGGCGTCCGGCTCGTCGCCGACCTTGGCCCATGTGTCCACGAGCAGCACGTCGCCGGCGCCGATCGTCCGGTCGTCGGCCGGCCCGGTGTCGAAGTGCGGGCTCGCGGCGTGGTCGTTCACCGCGACGACCGAGGGGTGCTCGGAGACGAGCCCGCGCGCGGCCAGCCGCTCGCCCAGGAAGGCGAGCGCCTGCGTCTCGGTGATCGAGCCCAGCCTCGCGCGGACGTGGTCGAACAGCTCGTCCTTCGCCGCCAGCACCCCGGCGGCGGCGGTCTCGTGCAGCGCCGCCTGCGCCGGCGTCCAGCGGGCCTCGAACAGCTGCACGAGATCGCCGGAGGACACGACCTCGACGCCGCAGGAGCGGACGAGCTCGACGGTGCCGGCGTCGACGCGGCCGACGTAGGGCACGGCGGCGGCCGGGCTGTACTCCATCGCGACGCGCGCGCAGCCTGCCAGCGCGCCCCGCAGCCACGCCTCGAGCTCGCGCCAGCCGCGGTACGCCGCCCGCGACCCGGGCAGCGGCGGCACGACTCCCTGCTCGAGCGCGCTCTCGAGCACGCTCGGCTCGGCGTCGCGGCGGATCAGCACGAACCAGCGGCGCGTCGCCTTCCGGCCGCCGCCGACCCCGACGAGCTCACGCGCGATCGCGTTCTGCCCGCGGAAGTCGAACAGCAGCCACGCGTCGAGGCCGAGCTCGGCGAGCGCTGCGCGAACGGCGGGGACGTCCACGCGCTACTCGTCGTCCGCGAGCCAGAAGAAGCCGACCGCGCCCGGCCCGGCGTGCGTGCCGACGACGGCTCCGAGCGTCGCGACGAGCTCGACCTCCGCCTGCGGGCGCACCTTCTGCGCGAGGTCGGTCAGGATCTCGACCCACTCGGGCGCATCGGCATGGGCGATCGAGACGCGCAGGCCGGCGCGGTCGGTCGTCGCCGCCGAGAACACCTTCGCGAACTCCTCGAGGGCCTTCTGCCGGCCGCGCACCCGGGCGATCGGCTCGACGACGCCGTCCCGGATCGCGAGGATCGGCTTCACGTTCAGCAGCGCGCCCGCGAGCGCCTGGGCCCGCCCGATCCGCCCGCCCTTCTGGAGGTACTCGAGCGTCCCGACGGTGAAGACGACTCCGTTGGCGCTCCTGAACCGCTCGACGAGCTGCTCGAGCTCCTCGTCGGTGGTGCCCCGCTCGAGGCGGCGCTGCATCGCCAGCGAGAGCATCCCCACCGTCAGCGACGCCGTGCCGGTGTCGACGACCCGCACGCGCTCGCCGCCGAGCTCGTCCGCGGCCAGCGCGGCCGACTGGTAGGTGCCGGACAGCTTCGCGGACAGATGCAGCGACCAGATCCGCTCGTAGCCGGCCTCGACGAGCTCGCCGTACGCGTCGAGGAAGTCCTGCGGGGTCGGCTGCGAGGTCGTCGGCAGCGTCGCCGCCCCCCGCAGCTTGTCGTAGAAGGCGTGGGGGTCGAGGTCGACGAAGTCGCGGAACGTCTCGTCCCCGAAGTGGACGTACAGCGGCACGACGCGCATGTTCGGGAAGCGCTCCGGCGCATCCTGGAAGTCGGAGGTGGAGTCCAGCACGATCGCGGTGTTGCGCTCGGTCGCCGTCATCCGTCGCCGGCCTCCCCCGCCGCCTGCAGGATCGCGGCCACGAGCACCTCGAGCGGCTCTCCCTTGTCGACGAACCCGACCGCGCCCGCCGCCCGGACGGTGTCGCGCTCGGCCTCGGTGGCCTCCGCCGTCAGGCAGACGACGGCGGCGGCCGGGCGCGCCCGGCGGACGAGGGCGGTCGCTTCGGCGCCGTTCAGGCCCGGCAGGCGGAAGTCCATCAGCACGACGTCGGCCTCGACCTCGGCCACGAGCCCGGCGGCGCCGGGCCCGTCCCCCACGCTCCCCACGACCGCGAGGCCGGGCTGCATGCCCAGCAGCAGCTCGAGCGAGGCGCGGTACACCTCGTTGTCCTCGACGAGCAGGATGCGAACGGGCGTCTCCACACGTTGCGACGCTACTCCGCCGAGAGCAGGAGCGGGTAGTGCGGCTGGCCGCCGGCGTGCACCTCCACCTCGACGCCGGGGTGGCGCTCCTCGACCATTTCCAGGACCGGACCGAGATCGGGCGAGCCGTCGCCCGTGAGGAGAGTCAAGAGCCCTCGATCACCCTCGAGCAATCGCTCGACGACGACTTCCACGACCGCGTCCAGGCTCTCGTCGCAGGCGACGATCCGGTCGGCCACCAACCCCAGCCACGCACCCTCGCGAATCTCGACGCCGTCGAGGTGCGCCGTGCGCGATGCTCGGGTCACTTCCCCTGTGCGCACGCAGGACATCGCCTCTCGCATCACGGCCTCGTTTGCCGCCAGCGGCTTCTCGGGCTCGTACTGGACGATGGCCCCAAGACCTTCCTGGACCGACCGGCTCGGCACGACTCGCACCGCCTTTGGGGACAGAGACGCTGCCTGTTGCGCCGCGAGCACGACGTTGGCGTTGTTCGGCAGGACTAGCACCGCGTCGGCCGGCACCGCATCGATGGCATCTTGGATCTGCCCAGCCGACGGATTCATCGTCTGCCCTCCGTCGATGACGTAGGTCGCACCTTCGCTTTCGAAGAGCTCTCGGTTCCCCGCACCGGGCACGACAGCGACCAAAGCCGTGCGCAGGTCACGAGCCGGCGCTCGCACAGACGCGCCTGCGCTGAGGCGCTTCTCGCGGTCGAGGGTCTGACGATGCATGTTCGCGATCTCCACACTCTCGAGCGCTCCAACACGTGTGCCGATGCGAAGCGCCGCCCCCGGATCGTCGGTATGGACGTGCACCTTGACCGTCGAGGCGTCGCCGACCACCAGGAGCGAGTCGCCAAGCGCTTGCAGTTCCCTCTCGAGCTCGCCGAGCTCGATCCCGATGCCGTCGACGAGGAAGGCGGTGCAGTACCGGTAGCGCGAAAGCTCCTGATGCACCGCGTCGAAGCCGAGAGTCTCGGCCTGAACGGGCTGGGTCGGCAGCGGCTTGCGTGCGATCCCCGCATCGATCCCACGAGCGAGCTCCACGAGTGCCGCGCCTCCCGCATCGACCACGCCCGCCAGTTTCAGGACCGGGAGCATGTCGGGCGTGCGCTGAAGGGCACGTTCACCCCGATCGACGATCCTGGTCATGAACTCGGCGCACGGGAGCACCTGCACCGCAGCGAGCTCGCCCTCCTCCGCCATCTCACGGATGACGGTGAGCATCGTCCCCTCCGCCGGTTCCCGGACGGCACGATAGGCAGCATCGGTGCCGCCGCGAAACGCCCGTGCGAGAGCGGGCGAGTCGATCTCGTCACACTCGGCGAGGACGTCGGCGAAGCCTCGGACGATCTGACTCAGGATGACGCCCGAGTTCCCCTTTGCCGCGCGAAGCGCGGCACGCTGGAGCTCGGCCGCGACGTCTGCTTGCGTTTGCGCCGACGTGCCCGCCAGCGTTTCCACGACACCCCGCACCGTGGCGACGATGTTCGTCCCCGTATCGCCGTCCGGAACCGGGTAGACATTCAGGTCGTTGATGCGTTGTCGGCTCGCTTCGGCAAATGCAAGGGCCGCCTGCGCGAGCTCGCGCGCCCGGATCACCACCTCACTCTGCACGGGGCGATACTACGTCGGCCGTGCTCGCGAAGGCCCGTCGGGCCCGGCTCCGCCCGCAAACGAACCCGCACAGAAGAACCGCGAAGAGCTCTGACTAGATTGCCTTCTGCACCTTGCCCGCCTTGAGGCAGCGGGTGCAGACGTACGCGCGCTGGGCCTTGCCGTCGAGCAGGACGCGCACGCGCTGGAGGTTCGGGTTGAACCGCCGCTTCGTCGCCACCATCGAATGGCTGCGGTTGTTCCCGAACGACGGCTTCTTGCCGCAGATGGCGCAGACCTTCGACATGCGGCTGCGGAGTCTACCAGCGGCCCGGCGCATTGTGACACTGTGTCACGAGGCCGGCTCGTCGCTTCAGACCGCGGCGGCAGCCCTCAGGTTCGCGAAGGCGTCCGCCATCTCGAGCGCGGTGCGGACGGCCTCGGCGCCCTTGCCGAGGCGCGCCTCCACCTGCTCCTCGCTCTCGAGCGTCAGCACCCCGAACGCGACCGGCACGCCCGTCTCGAGCGCGGCGAGCTGCAGGCCGCTCGCGGCCTCGCCGGCGACGTACTCGAAGTGCGGCGTGTCGCCGCGGATCACGCAGCCGAGCGCGACGATGCACGCGAAGCGTCGCGTCTTCGCGAGCGCCATCGCGGCCAGCGGCAGCTCGAACGCACCGGGCACGGGCATCACGGTGATCGCGTCGCGCGCGACGCCGACGCGCTCGAGCTCGTCGAGCGCGCTCTCGAGCAGCCGGGAGGTGACGTCCCCGTTGAAGCGGCTGACGACGACGCCGACGGCGCGGCGCGACCCGTTCGGCTCGCCCTCCAGCACGGCGTAGCCGGGTGGGACGGCGAGCAGACCCGGTGCGTGCTCGGCCGCGGCTGCGGGCGCGGGCTCCTCGAGCTCGGGCTCGGGCTCCGGCGACGGCGCCTCCGGTTCGGCCACGGCATCGAGCTCCGCGAGCGGCTCGTCGGACGCCGGCGCCGCGAGCGGCTCCGGCCCCACGAGCGTCTCGTCCGGAGCAAGCGGCGCGGCCGGAGGAGGCTCGGTCCCGGCATCGGGCGGCGCGGGCGAGGCGGGCCAGCCGTCGAGCACGTTCTCGCGCGCCTCGTCGATGTCGGCGGGCTCGGGCGGCGACTCGGGCTCGTCGTCCCAGCGCGTGTGGTCGTAAGGGCCGGCGCGGCCGTCGTCGTAGTCGGTCGTGCGTTCGCTCACAACTCTGCTCCCTCGAACTCGTCCGGATCGAAACGGAGACGCTGATGATGAAGCTTGCGTCCGATGGTATGGCCGAGCTTCTCGCGCTTGGCGTCCAGATAGACGCGGTTCGCGTCGTTCGCGTCGACCTCGATCGGCTCCTGGGAGACGACCGTCAGCCCGTAGCCCTCGACCCCGGCGATCTTCTTCGGGTTGTTCGTGAGGATCCGGATCGAGCCGAGCCCGAGGTCGGCGAGGATCTGCGAGCCGATCCCGTACTCGCGCGCGTCGGCCGGGAAGCCGAGCTCGAGGTTGGCCTCGACGGTGTCGCGGCCGTTCTCCTGGAGCACGTAGGCCTTCAGCTTGTTGAGCAGCCCGATGCCGCGGCCCTCCTGGGCGAGATAGAGGAGCACGCCGCGGCCCTCGTCCTCGATGCGCCGCAGCGCCAGCTCGAGCTGCTCGCCGCAGTCGCAGCGGAAGGAGTGGAAGACGTCGCCCGTCAGGCACTCGGAGTGGACGCGGACGAGCACGTTCTCCGCTCCCTCGACCTCGCCCTTGACGAGCGCGACGTGCTGCTTGCCCGTCAGCAGCTCGCGGAAGGCAACGGCGGTGAAGGCGCCGTAGCGCGTCGGCAGGTGCACGGACACCACCCGCTCGACGAGCTTCTCCGTCCGGCGCCGGTACTCGATCAGGTCGGCGACGGTGATCAGCTTCAGCCCGTGGCGCGTGCAGTAGCCCACGAGATCGGGCACGCGGGCCATCGTCCCGTCGTCCTTCATGATCTCGCAGACGACGCCTGCGGGGCTCAGGCCCGCCAGGCGGGCGAGGTCGACCGCGGCCTCCGTCTGCCCGGCGCGCTGGAGCACGCCGCCCGGGCGCGCCTGCAACGGGAAGATGTGCCCGGGCGAGACGAGGTCGCGCTGCGTCGAGCCCGGGTCGACGGCGACCTGGATCGTGCGCGAGCGGTCGTGCGCCGAGATCCCGGTCGAGACCCCATCGCGCGCCTCGATCGTGATCGTGAACGCGGTGCCGAGCGGCGCCTCGTTCTGCTCCGTCATCTGCCGCAGGCCGAGCTCCGAGCACCGCTCGCCGGTGAGGCACAGGCAGATCAGGCCGCGCCCGTGGGTGGCCATGAAGTTGACGGCCTCGGGGGTGGCGAACTCGGCCGCGATCGTGAGGTCGCCCTCGTTCTCGCGGTCGGCGTCGTCGACGACGACGACGAACCTGCCGGCGCGGATGTCCTCCAACGCCTCCTCGATCGTCGCGAACGGCGTGTCCTCTCCGACGACGGCCGGCTCGCTGCTCATGCTCGGATGGTATCCCCGCCGCCGCTCAGGGACGGTTGACGAGCCGCTCGACGTACTTCGCGAGCACGTCCGCCTCGAGGTTCACGTCCCACCCGGGCACGAGCTGCGCGAGCGTCGTGGCCGCCAGCGTGTGTGGGATCAGCGCGACGCCGAACGCGTCCTCGACCACCTCCGCGATCGTCAGCGAGACGCCCTCGACGGCGACCGAGCCCTTCGGGACGCAGTAGCGGAGCACGTCGGGCGGCCCCTCGATCCAGACCCGCAGGCCGACGCCCTCCGCCTCGACCGACTGGACGCGGCCGAGCCCGTCGACGTGCCCCTGGACGTAGTGCCCGCCCAGCGGGTCGCCGGCGCGCACGGCGGGCTCGACGTTGACGCGGTCGCCGGGACGGAGGCGTCCGAGGGACGTGCGGCGGAGCGTCTCGGGGACGGCCTGGAACGCGATCCGGTCGCCGTCGACGGTCTCCGCCGTGAGGCAGCAGCCGTTGAGCGCGATCGACGCGCCGATCTCGGTCTCGGGCGCGCAGCGGGGCGCCGTGAGGACGAGCCGGACGCCCTCGTCGCCGCCGTCGATCGAGTCGACCGTCCCCAGCTCGCGCACGATCCCGGTGAACACGCGTTCAGGTTATGGCGGCGGCGTGGGCGTGTCGAGCCGCTGCGGGCGTGGGGACGGTCGGCGCTACGGCTCGTGCACGTACGCCTCGAGCAGGAGGTCCGGGCCAACCGGGCGCGCGGTGAGTCGGGCGAGCGGGACCGGCCCGGCCAGCTCTCCGAGCAGGCGCGGCCCGTCCCCCGACAGGGTGGGCGCGACGAAGACGAGCAGCTTGTCGACCAGCCCGGCCTCGAGGAACGCGGTCGCGAGGGTCGGGCCGCCTTCGAGCAGAAGCGACTGGACGCCGTCGCCGGCGAGTGCGGCGAGCTCGTCGCCGAGGGCGCCGCCGCGCAGCTCCAGCTCGGATTCCTCCGGGAGCGGGCCGGCGCCGAAGGCGAGCCGCCGCGGCTGGCGGTGGACGGGGACGTCGCGCGCGTCCAGCCTGGGCGCGTCCGCGCGCACGGTTCCCATGCCGACGGCGACGGCGTCGGAGGCGGCGCGCAGCTCGTGCACCAGCCGCCGCGACTCGTCGCCCGTCACCCAGCGCTCGCCGGGGACGGTCACGCGCCCGTCGAGCGTCGCCGCCGCCTTGTAGGTCACGAACGGTCGGCCGAGCGTCGCCCACGTCCGCCACGCCTCCAGCTGGCGGCGGCAGCGGAAGCCCTCCTCGTCCTCGGCGACCTCGACCTCAACGCCGGCTGCGCGCAACCGCTCGAGCCCGGCGCCGGCGACCTTCGGGCTCGGGTCGATCTGGCCGGCGACGACGCGCGCGACGCCGGCCTCGATCAGCGCGTCTGCGCAGGGCGGCGTCTGCCCGTGGTGGGAGCACGGCTCGAGCGTGACGTACAGCGTCGCTCCTCGCGCCCGCTCGCCTGCCGTCCGGAGCGCGTGCGCCTCGGCGTGCGGCTCGCCCCGGCGCTCGTGCCAGCCCTCGCCGACGACCTCGCCGCCCGCCACGAGCACGGCGCCGACGACCGGGTTCGGGCTCGTCGTGCCGCGCCCGCGCTCGGCGAGCTCGCGCGCCCGCGCGAGCACTAGCCCGCGGCGGCGGCGAGCCGTCGGTACGCGGCCGCCGGATCGGGATCGCCGAAGACGGAGCTACCGGCGACGAGCAGGCTCGCACCGACGTCGCGCAGCGCGCGGACGTTGTCGTCGCCGACGCCGCCGTCGACCTGGATCGGCACGTCGACGAGGGTGCGCAGCCGCTCGATCCGTCCGAGCGCCGCCGGCATGAACGCCTGCCCCGAGTAGCCCGGCACGATGCTCATGCAGAGCACGAGCTCGGCCGCGGCGGCCTCGGCGAAGCGCGCCGCGTCCTCCGGCGACGTCTCCGGGTTGAAGACGACGCCGACCGCCAGCCCGTGCCGCCTGGCCTGCTCGGCGACGCCCGCCGGGTCGTCGGTCGCCTCGACGTGGAACGTGACCGAGTCGCCGCCCGACTGCGCGATCTCCTCGAAGTGATGCGCCGGGTTGTCGACCATCAGGTGGCAGTCGAGCACGCCGCCGGCTTTGTGGACGAGCGGCGCGATCGAGCGGAGGACGACAGGGCCGATCGTCACCGGCGGGATGAAGTGCCCGTCGCCCACGTCGAAGTGGAAGATCCGGCAGCCGGCGGCGAGCAGGGCTTCGATCTGCTCGCCGAGGCGCGCGAAGTCGGCCGCGTAGAGGGACGGCTCGATCTCGGCGTCGCCGCGGATCCAGTCCGACCAGGGCACGGCCCGATCTTACGAGGCGCCCAGCAGTAGGCGGGCGCACTCGACCATGTCGGCCTCGACCTTGCCGTCGCCGCTCACGCCCCAGGCGAGCGCGTGCACGATGCCCCAGCGGCGGGCACGCTCGCGGTCGAGACCCAGCTCGGCAGAGAGGAGGTCGAGGCGCCGGCGGATGCGCCGGGCCGCTCCCGGCTCGCGGAGGAGCCAGCGCCGGTCGCGCAGAAGCGAGGCCGCGTCGAATGCCCGCTCGCCGGCGAGCGGCTTCGGGTCGATCGCGAGCCAGCGCTCACGGGCCGCGCGCAGGACGTTGCCGCCGTGGAAGTCCTGGTGGAGCACGACCTGCTCCGGCTGGCCCTGCGTGAGCTCGCGACACGCGGACACCGCTTCGTCCAGCAGCAGCCGCTCGAACGGCCGCCCGGCCGCTTCCCAGTCGCGCGGCAGCTCCTCCGCCCAGCGCTCGGCCTCGGCCGCGAGCAGTCGGAAGGGATGGCCGGGCGCGGGCGGCCGCCAGAGCCGCCGCAGCACCGCGGCGGCGATCGCGTTCGCCTCGTCCTCGTCGTCCACGGCCCAGAGCTGCGTGCCGGGGTCGCAGCGCTCGAGGAGCAGCGCCCGGCGGTCCGGGTCGTGCTCGAGCAGCCGCACGGCGCCCTCGCCGCGCCAGTGCGCGAGCGCGTCTGCCTCGTGCTCGCTCTCGGGCTCGGGGAAGTTCACCTTCAGCACGGCGGGGGTCCCGTCGAGGCGCTCGACGGCGAGCACGAGCGAGATGTGCGCCGGCTCGAAAGCGGTGAGCCGGACGAGCGACCAGCGCTCGCGGCAGGCGGCGACGAGCCGCGGCAGCCGCTCGAGCCAGTCGGCGCCGCCCGGCTCGCAGCGCCACCAGTCGAGACCGGCCGGGATGCGTAGCCGCTCCGACGTCACGGTGCCAGGAGCCGGGCGATGAAGAAGCCGGCCGTCCCGTGCGCGTGCGGCAGCGTCTGGAGGAACTCGGGACGCCGCTCGTGCCTGAACTGCGGCCACTCGCCGGCGAGCGAGAGATCGACGCGCAGGCCCGACGCGTCGACGACCGCTTCGCTCTCGTCCGCGTTGATCGTGCAGACGGAGTACGTGACCGTGCCTCCGGGCCGGACGCGCGCAGCGGCGGCGCGGAGCAGCTCGAGCTGGAGAGCGGGCAGCGGCTCGGCCCGCCAGCGCAAATCCGGTCGCTGGGCGAGCACGCCGAGGCCCGAGCAGGGAGCGTCGACGAGCGCCCGGTCGAACCCGGTCAGGTCCCCGGGCAGGGCTCGCCCGTCCGCCTGCACGACCGTGACGCCGGTCGCCCCGAGCAGCCGGACGTTCTGCTCGAGCTCGCGTGCGCGCGCGCCGTTCACGTCGACGGCGACCACCTCGCCGGCGAGCATTGTCGCCTTGCCTCCCGGCGCGGCGCAGAGATCGAGCGTCCGCTCGCCCGGGCGCGCCCCGACGGCCAGGGCGGCGAGCTGGGAGCCGCGGCTCTGCGGCCAGACCCGGCCCTCGGCGACGGCCTGCTCGTCCACCCGCCCGACGTGCCAGGCGCCCGGCACGGCGTCGTCGGGCCGTCCCTCGAGCTCACCCCGTACGAGCCTGACGACCGTCTCGGCGGGCTCGTTCTGGGCGCGCATCGACGCGAGCGCGCCCTCCGCGCCGAGGTCGCGCCACCACGTCTCGGCGATCCAGTCGGGGTACGAGTGCCGCAGCGCCGCCTCGGCCGGCGTTGCCTCGGGCAGGGCGGCGAGCAGCGGCGAGATCCCGTCCGCCAGGCGCCGCAGGACGGCGTTGGCGAACGCCACCGCGCGCTCGAGCCGGGCGGCGCGCACGAGCTCGACCGACTCGTTCACGGCGGCGTAGCGCGGGACGCCGCCGAGGAAGCCGAGCTGGTACGCGCCGAGCCTGAGCGCCGAGCGCACGGGCGGGTCGAGCCGGCGAACGGGGCGGCGGCCGAGCGCCTCGATCGCGTGGTCGAGCGTCCGCGCGCGCTGGACCGTGCCGTAGGCGAGGCGCTGCGCGAGCTGCCGGTCGCGCTCGTCGAGCCCGGCGGCGGCGGTGCGGAAGGCGCGGTCGGCGTAGGCGCCGTCCTCGAAGACGCGCTGCAGCGTCTCGAACGCCGCCCGGCGGGCCGCGGAGATCACCTGAGGCCGCGCTGCCACGCCTCGAAGCTCATCCGCCGGCCGCCGTCCGGCTGCACCTCGAGCGGCTCGAACGAGCCGTCCGGGCCGACCCGCGCGCGCCAGACCGTGACCGGGCGCCCCTCCAGCTCGGCGCGCGCGCCGATGTGCGGCGAGAGCGCGCGGACACGGTCGACCAGCTGCCGCGGCGGCAGTGAGAGGTCGAGGGCTCGGTCGGCCGCCGTGATCCGCTCCGCGTAGGTGGCGCCGGCCTCCGCCTGGGGGACGAGCGCCGGCGCAGGATCGCTCAGCACGTCGTCGAGCAGCTCGGCGGCCACGGCGGCGGCGCGCGCGTAGACGGCGCCCGCGTCGTCGTCGGGAGCGATCGGGAACGACCGCTGCGCGGCGATCGGCCCGGCGTCGAGCGCCTCGACCGTCTCGTGGATCGTGACGCCCGTCTCGGCGTCGCCCGCCATCAGCGCGCGCTCCACCGGCGCCGCGCCGCGCCAGCGCGGCAGGAGCGACGGATGGACGTTGAGCCACTCCCGCTCCAGCAGCAGGCCCGCGGGGATCAGCAGCCCGTAGGCGCAGACGACGACCACCGGCGCGCCGAGCTCGAGGCCGGGCTCCGGCCGCTCCGGCTGGAGGACGGGGAGCCCCAGCCGGTCGGCGACCTCCTTCGCCGGCGGCGGGCCGACTCGGCGCCCCCGCCCGCGCGGCGCGTCCGGGCGCGTCAGGACGGCCGCGACCTGGTGCCGGGCCGCGAGCCGCTCGAGCACGTCCGCGCCGAACGGAGCAGTCGCCGCGACGGCGATCCGCGCCATCGCCCTCAGGTGAGGACGATGCGCGGCCGCAGCAAGGCAAGCGCCTCGCGACGGGACTCGGGATCCGTGCGATCGATGATCAGGACGCCGTCGAGGTGGTCGAGCTCGTGCTGCACGACGCGCGCCGGCAACCCCTCGAGCTCGAGCCGCACCGGCGCGCCCGCGGCATCCTGCGCCTCGATCGTGACTCGCACGGCGCGCTCGACGGGAACCCGCACGGGGCCGAGCGAGAGGCAGCCCTCCTCCTCCGTCTCGGTCTCTTTCTCGTCCCGGGCGACGACCGGGTTGACGAGGACGTGATCCTCCTCGCCGTCCGAGAACACGAACACGCGCCGCAGGATGCCGACCTGGGTGGCGGCCAGGCCCACGCCCTCGGCGTCGTGCATCAGCCCGAGCATCCGCTCGGCCACGCGCGCGAGCTCGTCGTCGAACGCCTCGACCTCGTTCGCCTGCATCCGCAGGACGGTGTCGCCGTACTGCCTGATCTGGGCCAGGGCGAGTCGCTTGCGCGCCTCGCGCTCGGCGTCGCGCTCGGCCTCTTCGTCGACGTCGAGCTCGTCGTCGTGGTCGTGGTCGTGCTCGGACACGGCGCGAGTCTAGCCGCCGTCGGTCGGGTGCTAGCGGTAGCGGGCCGGACAGGTCCGGCCCCTACAGCGACTGTGGATCGACGTCCACGACGGCGCTGAGGCCGTCGCGGCGGAGCGCAGGTGTCGCCGCCTCGAGCAGCGAGGCGGCCCTGCGCGCGATCCGTCTCGGGTCGGGCGTCTTCGCGATCAGCTGCGACCGGAAGCGGCCGCGCAGCCGCAGCAGCGGCGCCGGCCCGAGCAGGTCGGCGCCGAGGCCCTCGAGCCCCGCGCGCAGCTCCGCGAGCGCGCGCGCCGGCGGCGCCGGCGCCGCGCCCGAGACCGTCACCGAGACGAGGTGGCGAAACGGCGGGTAGCCGAGCTCGCGCCGGCGCTCGAGCTCGCCGGCGAGGAACCCCGCGACGTCGTGGCGGGCGGCGAACGCGAACGGGGTCGCGTCGGGCTGGAAGGTCTGGACCACGACGAGCCCGGGTGCGTCGCGCCCGCTGCGGCCCGCGAGCTGGGTGACGAGCTGGAACGTCCGCTCCTCGGCCCGGAAGTCCGGCAGGGCCAGCCCGGCGTCCGCGTCGACGACGGCCGCGAGCGCGACGCCTTCGAAGTGATGGCCCTTCGCGACCATCTGCGTGCCGACGAGCACGGCGCGGTCCGATGCGGCGAAGCGGCCGAGCGCCTCGCGGAGCGCCCCCGGACGGCGGGCCGTGTCCGCGTCGAGCCGGATCCGCTCGAGCTCCGGGACACGCCGCTCCAGCTCCGCCTCGAGCCGCTGCGTCCCCGCGCCGATCCGGGCGAGCTCGACGGAGCCGCACGCCGGGCACGCGGCGGGCACCGGCTCGGAGTAGCCGCAGTGGTGGCAATGGAGGCGGCCGTCGCCGTGGTGCGTGAGCGCGACGTCGCACGAGCGGCAGCGGCGGGAGCTGCCGCAGGCGCGGCAGTGGATCGCCGGCGCCAGGCCGCGGCGGTTGAGCAGGAGGATCGCCTTGCCGCCGTGCTCGACGAGCTTCCCGAGCTCGGCCAGCAGCGACGCGGAGAGCGGATAGCCGGCCTCGCGGCGCAGGTCGACGAGACGGACGCTGGGGAGCGGCGCGCCGATCCGCGCGCGCAGCTCGAGCCGCTCGAGCCGCGACCAGCTCTCCGGCCGCGGCGTCGCACTGCCGTAAACCGCGACGGCGCCCTCGAGCGCCGCGCGCTTCGCGGCGACGGTGCGGGCGTCGTAGCGCGGGTCGGACTCCTGCTTGTAGGCGGCGTCGTGCTCCTCGTCGACGACGATCAGGCCGACGTCCGGCATCGGCGCGAAGACGGCGGAGCGCGCGCCGACGACGACGCGCGCCGCGCCGCCGGCGATCCGCTCGCGCTCGTCCCGTCGCTCCGCCTGGCCGAGCGCCGAGTGGAGGATCGCGACGGTGTCGCCGAACCGCGCGCGGAAGCGACCGACGGTCTGGGGCGCGAGCGCGATCTCCGGCACGAGCACGATCGCACCCCTCCCCCGTGCCAGCGCGGCGGCGCAGGCCTGCAGGTACACCTCGGTCTTGCCGCTCCCGGTCGGGCCGGCGAGCAGGACGTGGCCGCCGCCGGCATCGAGCGCGGCGACGACGCGGCCGACGGCCCGCTCCTGCTCCGGCGTCAGCTCGGCGGGCTCCGGCTCGCCCGCGAGCGCGTCCCGCGCCGCCGGGGACGGCCGCTCCGCACGGCGGGCGCGACGGCGCGGGGCGACCAGCTCCAGGGCGCGCGCCGGCGTCGAGCCGTAGTACTCGGCGAGCCACAGCGCGAGGTCGACGAGCGTCGCCGGCAGCTCGTCGAGGCGCCTGCCGGCCGGCCTCACGTCGATTCCCGCGGGCGCCTCCACGCCGACGTCGGCGACCACGCCGCGTGCGCGGGCGCGCCCAAAGCGGAGCTCGACGACCGACCCCTTGCCGATGCCCGCGTCGACCTCGTAGGTGAACGGCCGCGCGAGCGTGCGGGTCGAGACGAGCGGGTAGACGGCTGCGAGCGGCACGCCGGGCGAGCGTAGCCGCCGCGGCGGTGGACGGAGGGCGACGCCGGCCGCGGCTAGAATCCCCGGCGTGGCGGGGCAGGGTCACAGCGTCGACGAGTATCTGGAGACGATCTATTTCCTCGCGTTCCCGATCGGCGAGTACCGGCCCGCGGGAGCGAACTCGAGCGCGATCGCCTCGCGCGTCGCCGAGATGCTCGGCGTCTCGCGGGCCTCGGCCGGCGAGATGCTGAAGCGGCTCGAGGCGGACGGGCTCGTCGAGCGCGGCGAGCAGAAGGAGGCGATCCTGACGGACGCCGGGATCGAGCGCGCCGAGCGGGTCGTG
>DATBMD010000328.1:0-5361 GCA_036555085.1 Gaiellaceae bacterium | reverse complement strand
CGCTCCTCCTCGTCGGTCTCGAGGATGTCCGCCGAGATCGGCAGGACGTCCTGCTCGGTGACGGTCTGCGTCAGCGCCGAGACGAACGTGTTGTAGACGAGCACGACCCGGTCGACCTCGCCGTCGACGAACAGCTCGGCGACGCGATGCCCGATCGCCTGCGCGTCGGCGTACGCCGGCCGGTCGGTGAAGCCGATGTACTCGCCGTCGAGCGCGCGCTTGCGGAACAGCAGCGTGGAGCGCCCTTTCTTGCCGACGCCGAGCCACCGCACCGTCATCCCTTCCGCCTGGAGCTCCCGCTCGAGCGCGAACGCCCGCCGCAGCACCTGCGCGTTGAACGGGCCGGCCAGGCCGCGGTCGCCGGTCAGCGGCACGAGCAGGACGGTCGCGACGTGCTCCCGCTGCTGGAGCAGCGGCAGCCCGCGCACGGACGAGGCGGCACGCCCGACCCCTGCGATCAGCTCCCGCATCGTCTCGGCGTACGGGCGCATCGCCTCGATGCGCCCCTGGGCGCGGCGCAGCTTCGCGGCGGCGACGAGCTCCATCGCCCGCGTGATCTTGCGCGTGTTCCGGACCGAGCGGATCCGGCGCCGGAGGTCCTGGACCGAGGCCACGGGCTAGCGCCGGTGCCTTCGGTCAGGCGACCAGGCCACGCTCTTCCTCCACGTTGAAGCCGTGCTTGAACCTCTCGAGCAGCTCGTTCAGGGTCGCCGTCGTCTCGTCGGAGAGGTCGCCGGACTCCCGGACGGCGTCGTAGACGCCGCCCTCGGCCCGGAGGAAGTCGCGCAGCTCCTGCTGGAAGCGCGGCACCTGCCCGACCGGGATCGCGTCGAGGTGACCGTGGATGCCCGCGTAGATCGCCACGACCTGCTCCTCGAACGGCCACGGCTGGTACTGCGGCTGGTTGAGCGTCGCCACCATCCGCTCGCCGCGGGCGAGGGTCTGCTGCGTGGCGGCGTCGAGCTCGGACCCGAACTGCGCGAACGCCTCCAGCTCGCGGTACTGCGCGAGGTCGAGCCGCAGGCGGCCCGCGACCTTCTTCATCGCCTTCGTCTGCGCGTTCCCGCCGACGCGGGAGACCGACGTGCCGACGTTGATCGCCGGCCGGACGCCCGAGAAGAAGAGGTCGGACTCGAGGAAGATCTGGCCGTCGGTGATCGAGATCACGTTCGTCGGGATGTAGGCGGCGATGTCGCCCGCCTGCGTCTCGATCACCGGCAGCGCCGTCAGCGAGCCGCCGCCGAGCGCGTCCGAGAGCTTGCAGGCGCGCTCGAGCAGGCGCGAGTGGAGGTAGAAGACGTCGCCCGGGAACGCCTCGCGGCCGGGGGGCCGCCGGAGCAGGAGCGAGAGCTGCCGGTAGGCGTCGGCGTGCTTCGAGAGGTCGTCGTAGATGCAGAGCGCGTGCTTGCCGTTGTAGAGGAAGTACTCGCCCATCGACGCCCCGGCGAACGGCGCCATCCACTTGATCGGCGCGGCCTCCTGCGCGGGCGCGGAGACGACGATCGTGTACTCCATCGCGCCCTCGTCGCGGAGGCGCTCCACCACCTGCGCGACGGTGGAGCCCTTCTGGCCGACGGCGACGTAGATGCAGATCACGTCGCCGCCGCGCTGGTTGATGATCGTGTCGATCGCGACCGCCGTCTTGCCGGTTCCCCGATCGCCGATGATCAGCTCGCGCTGCCCCCGGCCGATCGGGATCATCGAGTCGATCGCCTTCAGCCCCGTCTGCAACGGCTCCTTCACGGGCTGGCGCTGGATCACGCCGGGGGCCTTGAACTCGAGCGGGCGCAGCTGGGTCTCCCCCTGGATCGGCCCCTGACCGTCGAGCGGGCTCCCGAGCGGGTCGACGACGCGGCCGAGCATCCCCTCGCCGACCGGCACGTTCATCACCTCGCCGGTCCGCCGCACCGGCTCGCCCTCCTTCACGTGCTGCCACTCGCCGAAGAGCGCGACGCCGACGTTGTCCTCCTCGAGGTTGAACGCGATGCCGACCACGCCGTGCTCGAACTCGAGCCGCTCGAGCGCGACGCAGTTCTCGAGGCCGTAGACGCGCGCGATGCCGTCCCCGACCTGGAGCACGGTGCCGACCTCGCTGAGGTCGGTCTCGACGTCGTACTGCTCGATCCGCTGCTTCAGGATCGAGGTGATCTCTTCGGGGCGTAGCTTCACGTAGCGCTCTCCTTGTGTCCCTTCAGTTCCTCGTCACCAATTCGCGGCGGAGCCGGTCGAGCCGGCCGCGGACGCTGGCGTCGACTCGCAGTGAGCCGGCCTGCAGGATCAGCCCGCCGATCAGTGCGGGATCGACCTTGCGCGTCGCCTCGACCGTGCGCCCGGAGCCGCGCTCGATGCGCTGCACGATCGCCGCCGCCTCCTCCGCCGGCAGCTCGTAGGCGGTCGTCAGCTCGACGGCCAGCCGTCCCTGCGCCTGGTCGACGAGCGCCTGAAACTCCGCCGACATCTGACCCAGCTCGCCGGCGCGGCCCTTCACCGCAGTGAGCTGCAGGAAGTTGCGCACGAGCTCGTCCGCGCCGTCGGACAGCTGCTCGAGCACCGTCGCCTTCGCGACCGGGTCGAGCTGCGGGTTCGACAGGAACGCCGCCAGCGCCGGCGTCTCGTCGAGCGCCTCCGCGAACGCCCCGAGGTCCCGCTGCACCCCGTCCACGCGGCCTGCCTCCTGCGCAGCCTCGAAGAGGGCGCGCGCGTACATCCGGTGGGCGACGGCCACGTCTAGTGCGCCCTCTCCAAACCTTGCACCGGAACCCCCGTAGGGGCCGGACCTGTCCGGCCCGCTGGTGCGGCTGGTGCGGCTGGTGCGGCTGGTGCGGCTAGTGCGGCTAGTGCGGCGCGTGGACAGAGTCGTTGGCGATCGAGAAACCGGTGAATCATTACGAGACGCCGCACTAGCTCGTCCTCCCGCGCTCGAGCGCGGAGAAGTCGAGGTCGTCGATCGCCTCCTCGACCAGGCGCCGCTGGTCGGCGGCGTCGAGCACCTTGCCGACGACGCGCTCCGTCGCCTCGAGCGTCAGGTCGGCGACCTCGCTCCGGATCTGGTCGATCGCTCGCGCAGTCTCGGCGTCGATCTGCCGGCGGGTCTCCTCGAGCCGGCGCTGCCGCTCGGCCTCGGCCTCCTCCTTGGCACGGGCGAGCTGCGCGTCCGCGACCTTGCGGGCCTCGGCGAGGATCTCGCCCGACTCGCTCTTCGCCTGGGCGATCAGGGCGCGGTGCTGCTCCAGCAGGTTGCGCGCCTCGGCCCGGGCGTTGTCGGCCTCCTCGACCGCCTTGCGGATCCGCTCGCGCCGCTCGTCGATCGTCTTCTGGATCGGGCCGAACGCGTAGCGCTTGAGGACGAAGAACGTGATCGCGAAGCAGATCAGCGTCCAGATCATGAGGCCGGGGACGACCTCGATCAGGCCGCTGCCGCCATCCTCCTCGGTCTGGGCGAGCAGCCAGAGCATGGCTCAGATGAGGACGAAGGCGAGCAGGCCGCCGATCAGGCCGTAGAAGACGACGGCCTCGGTGAGGGCGAAGCCGAGCCACTGGATACCGGTCAGCTCGCCGCGGAGCTCCGGCTGGCGGGCGACGGCCTGGATCATCGAGCCGAAGATGTTGCCGATGCCGATGCCGGCACCGAGCGAGCCGAGGCCGATGCCGAGCGCGAGCGCGATCGCCTTGCCGGCGTCGGCGACGTCACCGGTGGTCTCCGCGAGGAGCGAGAACGACGACATGGGGGTGGTTCCTCCTTAGTGGCCGGGCTCGATCGCCGAGCCGATGTAGATGGCGGACAGGGCGGCGAAGATATACGCCTGGATCGAGACGACGATCACGACCTCGAACAGGTAGAAGACGCTGCCCATCAGGACGGAGAACGGGAACACCGCCCAGTGGGTCAGGAAGATGAGGCCGATGAAGGTGAGGATCAGCATGTGGCCGGCCAGCATGTTCGCGTAGAGCCGGACGGAGAGCGAGATCAGCCGCATGAACTGGCCGAGGATCTCGAGCGGCACGATCAGCGGCAGCATCGCCTTCGGCACGTCGGGGATCCAGCTCTTGAAGTACGCCCCGGCCCCGTTCTCGCGGATCCCCTCGACGTGGGTGAAGACGAACGTCATCAGCGCGAGCGCCAGCGTCACGGAGAGCGTCGACGTGGCGGCGAAGATCGCGAGCGTGGGCAGCTCGACACCGGCGATCTCGACGGTCTCGTCCGAGAGCGGCAGCGGGATGAAGCCGAGCATGTTGACCACCCAGATGAAGACGAGCAGCGTGGCCACGTAGGGGAACCAGCGCCCGATCGCCCGGGTGGGAAGCCCCTGCTCGGCGACCTGCACCTGCGCCACCTCGTAGAGCTGCTCGCCGACCGCCTGCCGGCGGGTGGGCTCCCTGCCCACCTTGACGCGCATCAGCACGATCCCGAGCACGATCGAGACGATCGCGCCGAGGATCAGGTACGCGACGGCCTTGTTGATGTCGAGGCCGAGCGGCAGGTCGACCCACGTCTGCAGCTCCCACTCGTGCGCCGGGTCGAACTCGTCCTCGCCCTCGGCGGTCGAGGCCGCCGCGACGGCCGGCAGCGCCAGCCACCCGGCGAGGCCGAGCGCGAGCGCGCGCGGCGGGAGCGCGCGCGTCACGAGCGCGCTCCGCGCAGCGGCTCGGAGCCGAAGTAGACGAGCAGCCCGACCGCGAGCTCGAGCGAGAACGCGAGCGCGTACAGAAGCGCGGCGGAGATCCCGACGGCGGTGTCGGCGACCGTGACGGCGACGAGCGGCACGCCGACTGCGAACGCCCGGAAGCTCATCCCCACGCCAGCCACGCCGGCGCCGAGGTTACCCGCCCCGTCCAGGAGCCGCGTCAGTAGCAGCGCGAGCACCTGGCCGGCCGCCCACAGCGCCGCCGCGAGCGCCCAGCCCGAGAGCGGCCAGCCCGCGATCGCGAACACCGGCAGCGCCAGGACGATCACGGCCGTCCCCGCGAGCGCGGGCGCGAGCCGTCCCGGCATGGGCCGCGGGGTCGAGAAGACGCCTGCGCTCACCGCCTGCTCCGCACAGGACGTCTCATGCGCTCTGGCTCCCGCTCGAGGTGTAGACCTTGTAGACGACGAGCACGGAGAGCGGGATGCCGACCAGCGCCCCGATCAGCAGCCCGATCCCCCACGAGCCGAGCGCCCACCCGACGAGCGCGCCGACCAGCATCGCGGCGCCGGTCGTGCCGAGCAGCAGGCCGGAGGCGGTGGCGAGGGAGTGCGGCGGCATCTTCCGGCGGGAGCATATCAGCGAGCTTGTAACAGCGGTTTTCCGCTCTTCGAGCGGAAAACCGCTCGATTCGTCACATCGTCAGAACAGCGCCCGCACGGCGAGCACGACGAGC
>DATBMD010000322.1:0-4181 GCA_036555085.1 Gaiellaceae bacterium | reverse complement strand
GGCGGCCAGCCCGCCTGCGGCGCAGACGGCGAGCACGGCGGCGAGGGGCTTCCGCTTCACGGCCACCAGTCTAGCCACGCCCCGCGACGGGCTTTCCCCTGCAACCGTCGAAGATGCGCGGGTCGTTGGTGATCACCCCGTCGACGCCGGCGGCCTCGACGCGGGCGAGGTCGGCGGCGGTGTCGACCGTCCACGCGAGCACCGGCGACCCGGCCGCGTGGGCGCGGTCGACGGCCGCGCTCGTCACGAGCCGGTGCTGCAGCATCAGCGCGGTGGCGCCCGCGCGCCTCAGCATCCGCGGCACCCTCGGCGGCACGGACGTCCGCAGCGCGGAGAGCCCGAGCGCGACCAGCGGCCACACGTGCGGTCGCCGCGAGACCGAGAACCGGTCCTCGGGGTAGGTGAAGCCGATCCGGATCCGCCGCGAGGAGCGTGCGACGGCCCGCAGGCTGTCGACGTGGAACGAGGAGACGACCGTGCGCGACTCGAGCCCGTGCCGCTCGATCGCGGCCGCGACCTCGTCGAGGCGCGTGTGGAGCTTCAGGTCGACGTGGAGGCCGACCCCGGGCGCCTCCTCCGCGAAGAACGCGAGCGCCTCGGCGAAGGTCGGCAGCTCGGGGGCGACCTCGCGGAGCTCGTCGAGCGACCGGTCGTCGACGCTCCCGTGCGCCGCGCCGTGGCTCACCTCGTCGAGGTGGTGCGAGTGCGCGACCACGAGCGGCCCGCGGCGCAGGCCGAGGATGTCGAACTCGATCAGGTCGACGCCGTGGTCGAGCGCGACCCGGAACGAGCGGAGGGTGTTCTCGGGCGCGAGCGCCGCGGCGCCGCGGTGGCCGACGCGGAGCGGCCGCCCATCTCGCCGGTGGAGGTCGATCATGGCTCGGGG
Source organism: Gaiellaceae bacterium (assembly GCA_036555085.1). GTDB lineage: Bacteria > Actinomycetota > Thermoleophilia > Gaiellales > Gaiellaceae > Gaiella. The sequence goes on along the minus strand of DATBMD010000322.1, from coordinate 3,295 downwards.
CGGGTCGGGAGGTAGTCCTCGTCGAGACGTCCGCCGTGCGTTGCGTAGGAGATGATCATGCGGTCCGTGACCCATTCGACCGGGGCGCGGTCGTCGGTCCACGGCCGGCCGGCTGGGGTGAGCTCGCGTGCGTCGCGCGCGAGCAGCCGGCGCAGCGGCTCGAGGTCGGCGTGGCCGGAGCGCAACCGCCGCTCGCGCTCGAGCGGCGTGAGGGGCTCGGTGAGACCGAGGACGACCGTGTTGAACCGGAGGGCGGGCCACCGGAGCGCCTGCGGCAGCTCTCGCGCCAGCGTGCCGCCGATCGCGTCGACGAGCCGGTCGTCGTCCGGGACAGCCGCCACGTTGAGCGCGACGATGCCGCCGGGCGCGAGCCGCTCCCGCACGAGCGCGAAGAACTCGCGCGTCGCCAGGTAGAAGGGCACGTAGGGCTGGTGGTAGGCGTCGACGACGATCAGGTCGTAGCGCGTGTCCGAGCGGCGCAGGAACGGGCGCGCGTCCTCGTCGTGGACGGTGAGCCTCGGGTTGTCGTCCAGCCCGAACCAGCGGCGGCCGACGCGGCTGACCGCCGGATCGAGCTCGACGCCGTCGATCTCCGCCCGGGGGAAGTAGACGCCCATCGCGCGCGCCGTCGTGCCGGCGGCGTTGCCGAGGATCGCGACGCGCTCGAGCGGGCGACCGAGCAGCGGCGGCACCGCCAGGAACGCGTCCCAGACGCCCCCGGTGAGCACCTCGTCGCGCCGCCAGACGGAGTGGACGGCGACGCCCTCGTTCAGGAACAGGAGGCGCCTGCCGTCGTCCCGCTCGACGACCTGGATGTACTGGTGCAGCGAGGTCTCCTCGTGCAGGAGCCCGTCCTCGGCCTTCACGGCCCCCGGCGGCACGAGGACCAGCGCCCCGACGAGCGCCGCGACCACGAGGTACCGGGCGCCGAGCAGAAGCGAGCCGGCGAGCGCCAGCAGCGCCGCGATCCCGAGCAGCGTGCGCTGCGTCCCGATCAGCGGGATCGCGATCAGCGCCGGCACGAACGTCCCGACGAGCGACCCGGTGGTCGAGAGCGCGTAGAGGCGCCCCGCCACCGCCCCCGCGGTGGCGACGCCGGTGACGGCGAGCCGGACCGCGAACGGGGAGACCATCCCGAGCAGCACCACGGGCGGCGTGAACAGGAACAACACCGCGACGAAGGAGCCGATCACGGCGCCGGCCGACGCCTCGTCGAGGCCCTCGACCGTCAGGTCGAGGAAGGGACGGGCGAGAAACGGGGTGGCGGCCACGCAGACGGCGGCTGCGAGGACGATGCCGCCGAGGACGCGAGGCTGCGGGCGCCGGTCGGCGATCCTGCCGCCCAGCCAGTAGCCGACGGCGAGCGCGGCCAGGACGACCCCGATCAGGTTCGCCCAGACGATCGTCGACGAGCCGAAGTAGGGCGCGAGCAGCCGCGAGGCCGCGATCTCGGTCGCGAGCGACGCGGCGCCTGCGACGAACACGACGGCGCCCAGCGCGAGCCGCCCGTGCGGGCCGGCCAGGTCGACCATCTCAGAGGCCGAAGAGCCGCTCGACTTCCCGCAGGAGCGTCAGGACCAGGAAGACGCTGGCGACGAGCAGGGCCAGCAGCACGATCCAGAACCGGAAGCTCGCCCACTTCGTCGCGCGCCGGTGCTTGACGCGGGCGCGGCGTCTCGCCCGCGCGTGCCGGTACGCGCGCGGGACCGCTTCGGGGTCGATCGGCGGCGCGTCGTCGGGAGCGGCTTCTCTCACGCGCTCGGCCATGGGGAAAGTGTAGGCGCGTGACGCGCACTGCCACGTCCGGGATACTGTCGCTCCATGGCCACGCCGGAAGGTCGGTTCCCCGTACGCGGCGCGTTCGACCGGAGCAGCGCGGCCCTGCTCGGGCTCGGCGACCGGCTGACGCTGCTGACCGGCGTCGTGCTGACGGTGTCGGCGTTCACCGGCTGGTACACCGGCTCCGGCGAGGGGGTCACCGTCTCGGTGATGGGCTGGCACACCGGCACCCTCGGCAAGCTGGTCTTCTTCGCCGGGCTGGCCGTCCTGCTCGTCGTGGCGCTGCGCGAGCTCGGCGTCGAGCTGCCGGCGGCCGTGCCCGAGAGCCTGGTGACGATCGCGATCGGCTCGCTGGCGACGATCTTCGTGCTCGTACGCGTCGTCTCGATCCCCGACGACTTCAACTACTTCGCGGGCCGCGGGATCGGGATCTGGATCAGCCTCGTCGCCGCGATCGGCGTCATCGTCGCCGGCCTGCTGCAGGCGTCAGACGAGCTGTAGCTATCTGGCTACGGCGTCGTGGCCGGTTCCTGCGGCAGCGGCTCGAGCGTCCGCACGGAGGTCACCGTCACGCCCGGCTGCGGGCCGTCGTCGAGGGCCTTGCCGAGCGAGAGGCCGAGCGCGAACGCGAGCAGGACGCCGGCGAGGATCGCGAGCACGCGCGGCCAGGTGCGCCGCCGGGGTGGTGGGCGCCGGCGCGCGCGCCGCGGCGGGTCGTCGAGCATCGTCACGGCTCGTAGTCGATCGCGCCGCGTGCGTAGAGGTGGAACGCGGCGTCGCCGGCGACGGTGACCGTCGCCGGCCAGCCCGGTGCCGGCTCCCGCTCGGCGACCGCCTCGAGCGCCCAGCGGTCGGAGTCGGCGTATGCCTGCGCGAGCTCGGCGAGCGTGAACGAGCCGCCCACCCGCTTCCGGAGCTCGTCGATGACCACGGCCACCTGCCGGTGGAGACGGTCGCTTGCCGCGGGATCGCGGGACTCCTCCCGGAGCCGGCGATAGCCCTCCTCCCAGTCCCGCCGCGCGCTCTCGACGTCCACCGCCACGAGCCGTGGATGGTAGATGGACGCGCCGCCGCAGAGTCGTCGCAGGCGCCGACACCTCCGTACGGGCCGGACAGGTCCGGCCCCTACACCGCGCGACGCCCGTCACCAACCACGGCGCGGCGCCATCACCACCCGCTCCGCGGGCCGGACAGGTCCGGCCCCTACACCACGCGACGCCCGTCAACAACCACGGCGCGGCGCCATCACCATCCGCTCCGCGGGCCGGACAGGTCCGGCCCCTACACGGCGCGGCGCCGTCACCATCCACGGCGCGGCGCCATCACCCGCTCCGCGGGCCGGACAGGTCCGGCCCCTACACGACGCGACGCCCGTCACCAACCACGGCGCGGCGCCATCCGCTCCGCGGGCCGGACAGGTCCGGCCCCTACGCGGCGCGGCGCCATCACCATCCACGGTGCGGCGCCATCACCATCCGCTCCGCGGGCCGGACAGGTCCGGCCCCTACACGGCGCG
>DATBMD010000161.1:0-7819 GCA_036555085.1 Gaiellaceae bacterium | reverse complement strand
CACGCGGCGTCGCTGCGTCAGGCTTTCGCCCATTGCGCAAGATTCCCCACTGCTGCCTCCCGTAGGAGTCTGGGCCGTGTCTCAGTCCCAGTGTGGCTGATCGTCCTCTCAGACCAGCTACGGATCGTCGCCTTGGTGGGCCATTACCCCACCAACAAGCTAATCCGCCGCGGGCTCATCCTCGGTCGGAGGCCGAAGCTACCTTTTCTTTCGTGCCCGAGAGCTCGAAAGGCCATCCGGTATTAATCCGGGTTTCCCCGGGCTATCCCAGTACCGAGGGCAGATTACCCACGTGTTACTCACCCGTTCGCCGCTGTCCCCAGGGACCGAAGTCCCTGGTTCTCGCTCGACTTGCATGTGTTAAGCGCGCCGCCAGCGTTCGTCCTGAGCCAGGATCAAACTCTCCGTGAAGAACTGGTTTGCTTCCTGCGGCCGCCGAAGCGGCGAGGAAGCAAAGCTGTGTCCTCCCTTTCGAGCTTGAGCTCAAAGTGTCGCCTCGAGCACCCGAAGGGCACGAGGTGACGGGAGATTCCTCGCGAGAGCTCCGTCGGCCCGAGGGCCGAGCGAGATCGCGCGAGGTCTCGACGTAAACGCACGCTGTTGAGTTTTCAAGGTCCTGCGCCGCTCTGCGCCGGCGTAAAAAAGCCTCCGACTCGCGCCAGAGGCCTCTCGTGAATTCGGATCTTGTCGTATCCGAGTCCGCTAGAAGGCGCTCCAGTGTCGAGGTTCAGGGACGTTTCTACGCCGGCCCAACCGGGCGGCCGATGAATAGTAGCAAGCGGGGTCGGGGTGTCAAGCGGCGGCGCGGAGCCGCACGAAGCGCCGTTTGCCGGCCTGAACGACCGCATCCGCGAGCGCCTCGCGCGGATGGTCGAGCTCACGCACGACCTCGCCGTCGACGCGCACCGCTCCCTGCGCGATCAGCCGGCGTGCCTCGCTCGTCGAGAGGCCGAACGCGGCGCCGAGCAGGGTCGGCAGGTGCACGGGCTCGGCGTCGGGCAGGAGGTGCTCCGGGATCTCGTCCGGCGCTGAACCCTCGCGGACGACGCGGGTGAAATGCGCCTCGGCCAGCCCGGCCGCCTCGGGCCCGTGCGAGCGCTCGACGATGAAGCGGGCGAGCTCGAGCTTCGCCTCGAGCGGATCGGAAGCGAGCTGGTCCCGCTCCATGACGAGGCGATACCACTGCTCCAGCAAGTTGTCGGGGATGCGCATCGTCTTGCCGAACTGCTCCTCGGGGGCCTCCTTCAGGCCGATGTAGTTCCCGCGAGAGGCGCTCATCCCCGCGCCGTCCCAGCTGACGAGGTACTCGACGGTCAGCGCCACCTGCGGGTCGAGCCCGTAGGCGGCCATCACCTCCCGCCCGGTCAGCAGGTTGTAGAGCTGATCCGTGCCGCCCAGCTCCACGTCCGCCTGGACGGCCACCGAGTCATAGGCCTGCATGAGCGGGTAGAGCAGCTCCGAGACCGAGATCGGCGCCCTCGCCGCGTACCGCTTGGCAAAGTCGTCGCGCTCGAGAATCTGCGCGAGCGTCGTCGTCCGGGTCAGGCGCAGGATCTCCGCGAAGTCGAGCCCGGCCAGCCACTCGCCGTTGAAGCGGACCTCCGTGCGGCCGGGGTCGATGATCGTGCTCGCCTGGTCGACGAAGCGCTGCGCGTTCTGCTGGATGTCGGCGTCCGAGAGGATCGGCCGCGCGGCGGAGCGGCCCGACGGGTCGCCGATCCGGGTGGTGTAGTCCCCGACGATGAGCACGCCCACGTGGCCCTCGCGCTGGAACGCGGCCATTCGCTGGAGCGGGATGCCGTTGCCGAGCGTCACGTCCGGTGCGGTGACGTCGATGCCGAGCTTGACACGCAGCGGGCGGCCGAGGCGCAGCTTCGCCTCGAGGCCGCCCTCGGGCAGGACGTGCACGGCGTTGCGCTCGAGGCGCTCGCGAACGGCTGTGCTCACGGGGAGCCGATTGTAGATGCGGCCGACGCGGGCTCCGGCTCGCGCCGCGGCACCCGACGGAGGGCCACCAGGCCGGCGATCCCGGCGAGCGCGGAGACGCCGCCTGCGAGCCAGAGCGTCCCGCGCGCGCCGACCGTCGTCACCAGAATGCCGCCGGCAGCCAGCGCGGCGAGCTCGGCCCCGTTCCGAAGGCCGTTGTAGGCGGCGAAGGCGCGTCCGTGCGCGGCGGCCGGCACGCGCTGGTGGATCATCGTCCGGAAGGCGACGTTCTTGACGCCGTGACCGACCCCGCCGACGAGGTAGCCGGCGAGCATGACGCCGTAGAGGAGGAAGATCGGCGGAACCGCCTTTCCGAGGCCCTGAACGGCGACCGCCACGAACGCCGCCGCTACCAGGGCGCGGGCCGGGATCCGTTGGGCGACGAATAGCGCGCCGAAGATCATCCCGATCGTCCAGGCGGTGTAGACGAGGGCGAACGCGACGTCCCCCACGCCGAGCACGTCCTGTGCGAAGAAGACGTCCGCGGGGATCGACGCCGACATGAAGAGCAGCGAGACGAAGGCGACCGTCATCGCGAGGGCCAGGAGCCGGTCGCCGAAGAGCAGCACCACCCCGTCGCGGGCCCGGGGGCGCGGCTCGCCCGCCTCGAGGCGGGCGGCAGGCCGCCGGGCGCGAAGCGCGAGCGCGGCGGCCGCGACGACGAGGAACGTGCCGGCATTCACGAGCATCGCGATCTCCATGCCGCCGACCGAGGTCAGGAACCCGCCGAGCAGCGGGCCGGCGCCGAACCCGAGGTAGCGCGCCGTCTCGACGTGGCCGTTGACCTCCTGAACGCGGCTGGCGTCGGCGACGGCGGGGACGAGCGCGAACTCGGCGGCCTGCGAGACGGCGAAGCCCACGCCGAGAAACGCAGTCAGGACGAGCAGGGCCGACGCAGTCTCGACCAGCGCGAGTGCCGTCGCGACCGCGGCCTGCGCGACCCCGAGGAAGACGAGCAGCCGCGTCGTCTCGAAGCGGTCGACGAGCAGGCCGACGTGCCCGGCGAGGACGACCGACGGCGCCCAGAGGCAGATCAGGAGGAGCGCCACCGCGATCCCGGAGTCGGTCATCTCCTTGATCGCGAGCAGAAGAGCGATGTTCGCCAACCAGTCGCCGAGCGTCGAGATGCCGATCGCGCCGGCGAGCAGGGCGACGTCGCGCTCTCGCAGGACGCTGCGCCGGCTCTTCACCACCCGAGTATGCCGTCACGCTGCGGCGCCGATCGACCGGTCGGCTCAGCGGGCGCCGAAGAAGCGCGCGAGGAAGCCGCGGCGCTTCGCCGGCTCGTCCACGCGGCGGGAATGCGAGCGGGCCGTGCCGGGGTGCGGGTGATCGTGCTCGTGGCCCGCCTGGGAGTGCACATGACCCGCGCTGCCGGCGTGAACCTGGGCGTGGGTGTGCGTGCCGTCGTGCGAGTGCTGGCTGCTCATCGTCGTCCTTCTCAGGCAGCTGCCAGGGCCGGTGTCGTTTCTCGCGGGCGGCGTCGCCGCTCCACGAGCGTGACGTCGAACCCCGCAGGGAGCTCGAGGTCGTGGCGCGCGAGCGCGCCGGCGTCCGACAGGATCGCCTCGCAGGCGTCGTCGGCGACGATCCGGCCTCCCGCGAGGATCACCGCGCGCTCGCAGAGCTCGGCGGCGAACGGAAGATCGTGCGTGACGACGAGCATCGTCCGCTCGATCGACGCGAGCACGTCGATCAGCTCCCGCCGCGAGCGCGGATCGAGGTTCGCGGACGGCTCGTCGAGGACGAGCAGCCGGGGGTGCATGGCGAGCACGGTGGCGATCGCGACCCGGCGGCGCTCGCCCATCGAGAGCTGATGAGGCGCTCGCTCGAGCGCGTGCCGCATGCGCACCGTCGCGAGCGCCTCCTCGACGCGCGCGCCGACCTCTGCGCGGTCGAGCCCCTGGTTGAGCGGGCCAAAGGCCACGTCCTCGCGGACCGTCGGCATGAAGAGCTGGTCGTCGGGATCCTGGAACACGACCCCCACCCGCGCGCGCACCTCATGGAGCGTGTCCTTGCCGACCTCGAGCCCCGCCACCTCGAGCGTGCCCTCGCCGACGAGCAGGCCGTTGAGGTGGAAGACGAGCGTCGTCTTGCCGGCGCCATTCGGACCGAGCAGGGCGAGCCGCTCGCCGTGCTCCACCTGGAGGTCGACCCCGGCCAGGGCCGGCTGCCCGTTCGGGTAGCGATACGCCAGGCCGCGTGCCGAGACCGCGCAGCTCACGAGAGCCCCGCGACGATGCGGACGGGAACGAGGACGGCGGCCAGCGCGGCGAGGAACGCCGCGTCCGCGCCGCGGAACGCCAGCGGCTCGAGCCGGTGCATGGTCCCGGAGTAGCCGCGGGCGAGCATGGCGAGATAGACGCGCTCGCCCCGGGCATAGCTCCGGAGGAAGAGCGCCGTCGCCACCCGGCCGATCGCCGCCGCCTGCAGGGCGTGCCGCGGCCGGTAGCCGCGCGAGGCGAGCGCGGCGCGCATCCGCTGCACCTCCTCCAGCACGACGAAGAGGTAACGGTAGGTGAACGCGGCGATCAGCGTGAACAGCCGCGGCACACGCAACGACTCGAGCGCCTGTAGGACGGACGGGAACGTGGTCGTCGCGCCGAGCAGTACCGCGCCCACGACGCCGATCGTCGCCTTCGCCGACACGCTCAGGAGGGTCTCCAGGCCGGCGACCGAGAGCGACAGCGGCCCGACGTCGACGCTCTCGCCGCCTCGCACGAAGGGCAGGAAGACCGCCACGAAGAGGACGGGCGGCAGGATCAGGCGCGCCCGACGCCAGATCACGCCCGGGCCGACCCGGGCGACCGTCGCGACGGCCGCCAGGGCGAGAGCGCACGCGACCCAGGCCGGCCAGGCGGCGAGCGGCGTGGAGACGGCGACGAGCGTGATCCCGAGGAAGCCGACGAGCTTCGCGCGCGGGTCGAGCCTGTGGACGGAGCTCGCGCGGTCGCCGGCGAGGCCCGTCAGCTCGATCGCCTGATTGCAGAACGCGCTCACGCTCGCGCCGGCGTGCCTCGCCGGAACAGCGCGCCGAGGGCGAAGGCGATGCCGAAGACGAGCAGCGTCCCGGCGAACCCGGCGACGCCGGTGGCGATGCGCGCGTTCTCGATCCCCGGGAACGCGTAGTCGGGAAGCGGCGAGTCGTCCTGGAGCGAGTGCAGCGTCCCTCGCTCCAGGAACCCGTGCTGCTCGGCCACCGACTCGAGGCCGTCGGGGGACGCCGAGGCGTACGGCGAGACCGCCACCGCGAGCCCGACCGCCAGCGCCAGCGCGAGGATCGTGAAGGCAGTGATCGAGACTCTGCGCATCTCAGGCTCCTTCCGGATGCAGGGTGGGAGACGGGGCGCGCAGCTCTGACGGCGTCAGGTCGCGCACGGCGATCAGGTCCGGCCGCGTCGCGAGCACGGCGGCGACCGCGCCGACCGTGATCACGGCCTCGCCGATCCCGATCAGCGCGTGCACGCCGAGCATCGCCGGCAGCACCGTGGCTAGAGGGACGGTGTCGGACAGCGCGAGCTGGACCGAGGTGGCGAGGGCGCCCGCCATCACTGCCAGCCAGGCGCCGGCAGCGGTGATCCCGAGCAGCACGCCGCGGCTCTTCGGGAGCACGTCGCGCGACCGCAGCATCAGGAAGCCGACCAGCAGCGCGCCGATCACGCCCATGTTGAGCACGTTCGCCCCCAGCGCGGTGATGCCGCCGTCCGCGAACAGGAACGCCTGGATCGTGATCACGACCGCCGTCGCGACGCACGCGATCCACGGCCCGAGCAGGATCGCCGCGAGCGCGGCGCCGAGGAAGTGGCCGCTGGTGCCGCCCGCGATCGGGAAGTTCAGCATCTGGGCCGCGAAGACGAAGGCGGCGGTGACCCCGAGCAGCGGGATCTTCCGCTCGTCGAGAGTCGCGGTCGACCGCCTCAGCCCGTAGGCGACGGCCGCCAGAGCCGGAAGCCAGCAGAGGGCCGCCACCCAGTTCGAGAGGAAGCCGTCGGGAATGTGCAGCGCAACGGTTTCGAGCATCGTTTTACCCTCCTCGAGGCGGCGAGCGTCGTCGTCGCCTCCTATTCGACCGAGCCGTTGTTGCGGTTCGATCGCATCTGCGATCCGCTCAGACGACGCCCGGCAGGGCGCGCACGGTCATCGCCACGCCGATGCCGAGCACGGCCAGCGCGCTCACGGCGGGCAGCGCGCGGACGATCGGGCCGTCGAAGCTCAGCCGCGAGAACGTCCTGCGGGCGCCGATCGCGAGCAGGCCGATCGCCGAGACGACGGCTGCGAGGCCGACGCTGAAGGCGACGATCAGCACCATCCCGAACGCGACCCGCTGCAGCGAGATCGCCGCGAGCAGGACGACGAGCGCGGTCGGGCACGGCAGGAGGCCGCCCGAGATGCCGACGGCAAGGAGGCCGCGCCAGCCGGCTCCCGTCTGCGGCAGGTGCGCGCGCGCATGCTCCTCGGCGCTCATCCCCGCGTGGTCGTCGTGGTGGTCGTGATCGTGGTGGTGGTGGTGGTGGTGGTCGTGCGCGATCTCCGGCGCGCGCGCTGCCAGAACCCGCCGGCGCAGCACCGCGACGCCGACGGCCAGGACGAGCACGGCCGAGACGAGGTTCAGCCACGGGTAGAGGTCCTCCGGCACGATCAGCTCGGAGAGCAGCAGGGTCACCGCCCCGAGCGTGAAGACCCCGATCGTGTGGGTGACGGTGACGATGCCGCCGAGCGCGAGCGCGTCGCGGGCCCTCCCGCGCGTGCCGACCAGGTAGGCGGCGACGATCGCCTTGCCATGGCCCGGAGTCAGAGCGTGCGCCGCGCCCCAGAAGAGCGCGAGCCCGAGGGCTACCAGGACGAAGCCGGCGCTCAGCTCCCGCTCGATCAGCGAGGCGAACCCGTCGTGCGCCTTCGGCTCCGGCGCGGCGCCCGCGCCGAGCGCCGGCGCGGCCCCGGCCTGACGGCCGGGCTCGGCGCGCGCCTCGGCGGCTGTCACGGCGAGCGGGCTCTGCAGCCTCCCCTCCGGGTACGCGCGCAGGCGATCGCTCGTGCTGGCCGCAGGCACCGACGAGGACAGGACCCTCGCGCCGCGCTCTGCCCGCACGACGATCTCGCGCCAGCCGAGCCGATCCCCGAACGTCTCGTCGCGAAGCACCAGGGCGGAGCCTGCGGTACCGGCGTCGAAGACCGCCTCGAGCCGCGAGGTCTGGAGGCCTCCCGCGCCCGGCTCGAAGACGAGCGTGCGCTCGAGCGGCGCCAGGGACCGAGGTGCGCCGTCGACGGACAGCCGGACGCCTGCGCGGATCCGCTCCACGAGCCGGCGGCCGTACTCGGCGCGGCCGAGCCGGCTCAGCTCCCCCCGGGCCTGGAAGGTCGGGATCTCCGCCAGGTCGAGCACGTAGTGGAGGTAGACCCGATCGCCCGAGAGGACGACCTCCGCGTGCCGGTTCGTCGTGAAGTTGCCGAGCGGATGCGCGGCCGCGAGGGCAGGGATCGCGAGCGCGGCCACCGCGACGGCGGCGACGAGCAGCTTCTTCATCGGAGGGCCTCCCGGGCGATCGGAGCGTGGATAAGGGAGAAGTGCGGGTTGAGCGCGAGCGCGCGGCGGAACCAGCGCCGCGCCGCGGCGGGCCGGCCGAGGCAGCGCTCGATCGCGCCGCGGTGGAAGAACATCGAGGCGTCCTGCGTCCCGAGCCGGAGCGCGCGGTTCGACCACTGGAGCGCCTCGACGCAGCGGCCGTTGCGGGCGAGCGCCCAGGCGAGCACGTCGTCGGCCTGCACCGAGCGTCGCTCGGCCCTGGCGGCGCGAGCGCGCGCGAGCGCCTCGCGGAGCCGGAAACCGTGGTCG
>DATBMD010000274.1:0-1725 GCA_036555085.1 Gaiellaceae bacterium | reverse complement strand
CCCGAGGGCGAGGGCTGGTTCGTGGTCAACGCGCGCGACGCGCGCTGGGAGCACTCGGACGAGCTGGGCTCGGCGTGCGTCTTCGAGGGCGAGACGCCGTTCCCCGCCCTCGGCGTCAACATCCAGGTGCTGCAGCCGGGGCAGCCGAACTGCATGTACCACGGCGAGGGCGCGCAGGAGGACTTCCTCGTGCTCGCCGGCGAGTGCCTGCTGCTGGTCGAGGGCGAGGAGCGGCGGCTCCGCGCCTGGGACTTCGTCCACTGCCCGCCCTGGACCGAACACGTCTTCGTCGGCGCGGGCGACGGGCCGTGCGCGATCCTGATGATCGGGCAGCGGCCCGAGAGCGGCCTGCGGTACCCGGTCGAGGAGGTCGCGGTGCGGCACGGCGCGGCCGTGGAGCAGGAAACGACGTCGGGGAAAGAAGCGTACGCGCGCTTCCCGGAGCCGACGTTCGGCCGCGCGCCCGAGGACCTGCCGGGCTGACGGCCGCGGCGGGCTTCTAGGATTCCGCTCCGTGGCGCCGCCGTCGATCCTCGACCTGTTCCTCGAGCTGTGCGCGATCTCGAGCCCGCCGGGGGCGGAGCGGCCCGTCGCCGACCGCGTGCTCGGCTATCTGCGCCTGCTCGGGCTGGAGCCGGACGAGGACGACGCGGGCGCCCGCATCCGCTCGACGGCGGGGAACGTCTACGCCCGTCTGCCGGCGACGGCGCCCGGCACGCCGATCTTCCTCTGCGCGCATCTCGACACGGTGCCCCCGACCGGCCCGATCGAGCCCGTCGTGGGCGACGACGGGGTCGTCCGGAACGCCGCGGGAACGATTCTCGGCGCCGACAACAAGGCCGCCGTCGTCGCGATGCTCGCCGCGGCGCGCCAGGTGCTGGCCGAGGGGCGCCCGCACGCCGGCATCGAGCTCGTCTTCACGCCCAAGGAGGAGGTGGGCCTGCAGGGCGCCGGGGCGTTCGACGAGGGCAGGCTGGAGGCACGCGTCGGCTACGTCTTCGACCAGGCCGCGCCGATCGGGGAGATCATCCTCGGCGCCCCGTTCGCGCACACCCTCGAGGCGCGCTTCCACGGCCGTGCCTCGCACGCCGGCATGTACCCGGAGGAAGGCCGCTCCGCGATCGTCGCCGCGGCCCGCGCGATCGCCGATCTCAGGCTCGGCCGTCTCGACGAGCTGACGACCGCGAACATCGGCACGATCGAGGGCGGGATCGCGCGCAACATCGTCCCTGAGTGGTGCACCCTCAAGGCGGAGGCGCGCTCGCACGACGAGCGGCGGCTGACGGAGACGGTGCAGGAGATGCTCGACGCGTTCGCGTTCGCGGCGACCGTCTCCGACTGCACGGTCGAGACGGAGGTCTCGGAGCAGTACCGTGGCTACCGGTTCCGCCCGGACGACCTGCCCGTCCGGCTCGCCGCCGAGGCGCTGCGGCGCACCGGGTTCGAGCCGTCGACCACGCTCTCGGGCGGCGGCGCCGACGCGAACGTCTTCAACGCGCGCGGGCTTCGCTGCGTGAACCTTGCGAACGGGATGACCGACATCCACACGCCCGACGAGCGCATCGCGGTCGTCGACCTCGAGGGGATGGTCGAGGTCACGCTCGCTCTCGTCGACGCCGCGCGCGAGACCGCCTGAACGGTGGAGCGCCGCCGCCTCGGCCCCGTCGTCGGGCTCGGGACGTGGCAGACGTTCGGTGCGGACGCTGCCTCCGCGCGCGGCGTCGT
>DATBMD010000258.1:0-3606 GCA_036555085.1 Gaiellaceae bacterium | reverse complement strand
GGTTACGCGCCGATCGTCGACGCGATCGAGGAGGCGGCCCGCGGTTGAACCTTGCGCAGTCCCTGCTCGCCGCCTGCGAGCGGCACCCGGAGCTGGAGGCCTTCCCGGGGCTCGGCTCCGGCGAGCTGCTGCCCCGCGTGCGGCGGATCGCAGGCGGGCTCGGAGTCGAGCCCGGCGAGCGGGTCGCGATCGTCCTCGACAACCGGCTCGAGACGCCGCTCCTGCTCTGGGCGTGCTGGTGGGCCGGCGCCGTCCCGGTGCCGCTCTCGTGGCGGCTCTCGGAGGAGGAGCTCGGCTACTGCGTCGGCGACTGCGGCGCCCGCGTGGTCGTGCGCGAGGGCGATGCGCTCCCCGACGGGCCGGAGCACGCCGGCGCGCTCGCGCGCGACGGCCGCGAGACCGGCCTCGTCCTCTACACGTCGGGTACCACCGGGCGGCCGAAGGGCGTCCCCCGCTCGCACGCCGCCGACCGGGCCGGCGGCTGGTCGCAGGCGCTCCAGCACGGTTACCTCTGGGGCGACCGGACGCTCGGCGTGATGCCGCTGTACCACACGATGGGGATCCACTCGCTGCTCGCAATGCACCTCGTCGGCGGCTGCTACGTGCCGCAGGCGCGCTGGAACGCGGGCGAGGCGCTGCGCCTGATCGAGGCCGAGCGGATCAGCTCGCTCTACCTGGCCCCCACGCTCTTCCACGACCTCGTCCACCACCCGGCGCTCGCCGAGCACGACGTCTCGTCGGTGCGCGCGCTCGGCTACGCGGGTGCCGCGATGACGTCGACCCTCGTCAGGCGCTGCGCCGAGGTCTTCGCGCCCGACGTCTTCGTCAACCACTACGGCTCGACCGAGATCTACACGTTCACGATCGGCCGCGACCAGCTCGGGAAGCCCGGGTGCGCCGGCCGCCCGGCCGTCAACGCGCGGCTCCGGCTCGAGCCGAACGGCGAGATCTGCGCCCACCTGTCGTCCGACGAGGCGTTCGAGGGCTACTGGCAGCGGCCGGACGCCGACGCCAGGGCGATCCGCGACGGCTGGTACCACACGGGCGACACCGGCCACCTCGACGGCGACGGCGACCTCTGGATCGACGGCCGCGTCGACGACATGATCGTCTCCGGCGGCGAGAACGTGCACCCGCTCGAGGTGGAGGACGTGCTCGCCTCGCACCCCGGGGTGCGCGAGGCGGCGGTGATCGGCGCCCCGGACGACCGCTGGGGGCAGCGGGTCGTGGCGATCGTCGTCGGCGAGGCGACGCCCGACGAGCTGGACGCGCACTGCCTCGCGTCCCCGCTGGCGCGCTTCAAGCGCCCGCGCGAGTACCGCTTCGTGGGCGAGCTGCCGAAGAGCGCATCCGGCAAGATCCTTCGTCGTCTGCTTCGAGACGACACCGACGGGAAGGAGCTTGCATGACGGCCACGGCGGAGCACGACGGGTTCCGGGTCGAGCGCGACCCGGCGCTCGCCGTGGCGACGATCACGCTCGACGTCCCCGGCAAGCTCAACCGCGTCTCGATGGCCGCGCGCGGGCAGCTGGCCGCCGTCTTCGAGGAGCTCGACGGCGACGACGCGGTGCGCTTCGTCGTCCTCGAGGGCGCCGGCGGGGCCTTCACGGCCGGCGGCGACATCCCCGGCTTCCTCGAGCGCAGCCCCTGGGAGCTCTCGCAGCTGGCACGCAACATCGCCGCCCCGGAGCGCTGCTCGAAGCCGGTGATCGCGAAGCTGCGGGGGTACGTGCTCGGCGTCGGCCTGGAGCTCGCGCTCGCGTGCGACTTCCGGCTCGCCGCCGACGACCTGCAGCTCGGGCTACCGGAGGCGACGATCGGGATGATCCCGGGCTCGGGCGGGACGCAGCGGCTCGCGCGCCTGGTCGGGCTCGGCCGCGCGAAGGACATCGTCATGCGGGGACGGCGCGTGGGGGCCGAGGAGGCGCTCGCGCTCGGGCTCGTCACGGAGGTCGTCCCCGCCGGCGAGCTCGACGCCGCCGCGGGTGCGCTGCTTGCGGAGCTCGCCCGGCACTCGCCCCTCGCGCAGCGGATGGCGAAGCGCGTGCTGAACTCGGCCTACGACGCGCCGCTCCACGTCGGCCTCGAGCTCGAGGGGCTCGCGTACGGGCTCCTGCGCCAGACGCGCGACTTCCGTGAGGGCGTCGAGGCGTTCGCCGAGAAGCGGACGCCCGAGTTCACGGGCGAGTAGCGCCGCGGCCTCGCACGGATGGGCGGCCTTCGCCGCCGGCGCGGCGACTCCTCACCTCGGTTCGCTGTGGATCGATTGGCACACTTTCGGCACGGTTCGCACCGTCCGTTCGGGACGTGTCCAGGGTCAGACCCCGGACGTGTCCCGCAGGGACACGTCCGCAGCGCGCAAACCGCTCGATTGCGCGAAACAGGGCCGCGCTGCGCCGCGACCGAAACTGTCGAGAAAGGACAAGGGCGCCGCCCCCGGCCCCGAACGGCCGCCCGCGGCGTTTTCCACAGCCGTCAGGTGACCGGCGCCGGCCCGCCCAGCTCGCGCTCCCAGGCGAGCCCGGCCGCGAGCACGGTCTCGTCGGCGGGCGCGACGAGCTGCATGTTCCCGATCGCGAGACCCGCCCAGCCGACGAGGTTGACCCAGCGCAGGAACGACGAGAGCGGCAGCCTGATCTCCAGCTCGTTCGCGCCCTCGGGCGGCAGGTCGATCGCGTAGCAGGGGCTGACGTAGAGGTCGACCTCCGGCTCGAAGCGCCGCCACTCCTCGAGCGCGCGATAGGCGGCGTCGACCTCCTCCGCGCCGACCCGCGCCGCCGCGTCGAGCTTCGTCCGCATGACGTCCCCGTACTCTCCGGCGCGGCTGGGGAACGTCGCCGCGTGCGAGCGCAGCGCCTCGTGCTGGAACTGGGGCCACGTGTTCGCGGTCGCGCCGGGCACGCTGGCCTCGACGACGCGCGCGCCGAGCCGCTCGAGGTCTGCGACCCACGCCTCGGCGGCGTCGCTGCGCTCCGTCTCGCGGCCGTCGCCGATCTCCGGCGACTGCCGCAGCAGCCCCACCGTCAGCCCGTCGAGCCGGGGCGCGGGCACCGGCCGGGCCGCCAGCACGGACCAGAGCAGCGCCACGTCGGCGACCGACCGCGCCATCGGCCCGACCGTGTCGAGCAGCGGCACGAGCGGGAAGACGCCCTCCGTCGGCACCAGCCCCCAGGACGTCTTCAGGCCGACCACATTGCAGGCGGCGGCGGGCAGGCGCACCGAGCAGCCGGTGTCCGTCCCGATCCCGAGCTCGACGAGGCCCGCCGCGAGCGCGGCGGCGTTCCCGGAGCTCGAGCCGCCCGTCGTCCGCCCGGGCCGGGCCGGGTTGTGACAGGTGCCGTAGAACTGGCTCTGGCCGAGGACGCTCCAGGCGAACTCGGGCAGATGCCCCTTGCCGACGACGACGGCGCCCGCGTCGAGGACGCGCTCGACGACCGCCGCGTGCCTCGCCGGCACGTGGTCCGCGTAGAGGCGCGACCCGTAGGTCGTCCGGATCCCCGCCGTGTCGATCAGGTCCTTGACGAGCAGCGTCCGCCCCGCGAGCGGCCCCCCGGCCGCGCCGCGCAGCGGCTCGTCGAGCCACGTGATGCCGGCGTTCCACTCGTC
>DATBMD010000219.1:0-12525 GCA_036555085.1 Gaiellaceae bacterium | reverse complement strand
ACCTCGCGCGCCCGTGCGTCGGCCTGCGACGCCTGCGCCGCGATCTCCTCTACTCCCTGGGCCATGATCCCTCCCTGGATCTGTGGTGGCCGAAGTCGGAGCCGGCCGATCGGGACGCGGTCATGACCACGCGGGACCAGTCTCGGCTGAACGACGATTGTCCCTCCGCCGGAGTGGGCGTGCAAGAAGATACGGTGGTGCCTCTGGCTTGACAGGGGAACGTGCGTTCGTATAGAACATATGTTCCCAT
Organism: Gaiellaceae bacterium; assembly: GCA_036555085.1. Lineage (GTDB taxonomy): Bacteria > Actinomycetota > Thermoleophilia > Gaiellales > Gaiellaceae > Gaiella. The sequence goes on along the minus strand of DATBMD010000219.1, from coordinate 12,275 downwards.
GATCGCCTGCTTGCTCATCCCGGGCTTCGAGCTGAGGGCCGCGCTGCGCACCCGTCCGCGCCTTGCGCTCGAGCCCGCCGCGCTCGCGCCGCCGGCCGGGACGGAGCAGCTCGTCGGGCCCGTGACCGCCGCCGCCGAGGCCGCCGGGGTGCGGCCGGGCATGCGGCTGGGGGAGGCGCTCGCGACGTGCCCGGGGCTCGTGCTCGTCGAGCCCGACCCGGCGGGCGTGGAGCGGGAGTGGGAGGGAACGCTGCGGCGGCTGGAGGACGCGGGCTTCGCCGTCGAGCCCGGCGAGCCCGGCGTCGTCGTCTTCGAGACCAGGGGGGTCGAGCGGCTCTACGGGGGCGTGGAGGCGGCGCTCCAGCGTGCGCTCGCCGCCGTCGGGACTGCCTGGGATCCACGCGTGGGCGCAGGGCAGCGCCGGTTCGCCGCCCTCGCGGCGGCGAGCGTCGCGCGCCCCGGGCAGGCATTGATCGTCCAGGGGGAGGCGGAGCGCGACTTCCTCGCGCCACTGCCGCTCTCGCTGCTGCCGCTGCCGCCGGATCGCTACGCCGAGCTCGAGGGTCTCGGCGTGCGCCGGCTCGGCGACCTCGCCCGGCTCCCGGGCGGGGCGGTCGCGGAGCGGCTCGGGCCGGAGGGGCGGGACGCGTGGAGGCTCGCGCGGGGCGGGGAGCGCCGCCGCGTGCGAGGGCGGGCTCCCGCGGTGGAGCTCGCCGAGGTGCTCGCCTTCCCCGAGGCGGTCGGCAACCACATCACGCTCACCAGAGCGCTCCGGGCGCTGCTCGACCGGCTGCTCGACCGGCCGGAGCGGGCCGGGAGGCCGTTCCGGAAGGTGGCGCTCTCGGCGAGGCTCATCGGCGGCGGCTCCTGGCGGCGCACCGCCGCGCTGCGGGAGGCGACCGCCGAGCCGGGCCGCCTGCGCGCGGCACTCGCCCCGAAGCTCGTGGAGATCCCCGCTCCGGTCGTCGAGCTGCGACTGGAGGCGGTCGAGCTGGCCGAGCACTCGGGAAACCAGCTCGCCCTCGTCGAGCCGGAGGGCCAGGAGCTCGGCACGCGTCTGCGCGAGGGGCTGCGCCAGGTGAAGGCGAGCACCGGCACCGGCTCGGTCTGCGCCGTCGTGGAGGTGGCGCCGTGGTCGCGGATACCGGAAGCACGAGCGCTCGTCGTCCCACGAGATGTGTAGAGACGTCTCTCCCACGGGCGGGCAGTGGCGGCCGAAGGCCGGCTTGGCCGGCCGGGAGGCCAACAGGGTGGTGTCCTCTGCGCAGCCGGAAAGGAGGGGGCACGTGGGGGAACCATGGGTTCCCCCACGCTAGGACGTCTGAACGCGCCCCGCCCCGCGCTCGTGGAGACGCGGTTCGGGGGGACGCCGCGGGTCGTCAACCGGCAGGCCGTCGCGCTCGTCCGCGAAGAGTGGCGCGTCGTCGACCGCTGGTGGACGGACGAGCCCGTCGACCGGCGCTACTTCGAGGTCGTGCTCGAGTCCGGCCAGAACGTCTGCGTCTATCGCGACGAGGAGGCCTGTTGTTGGTACACGCAGCGTGCGTAGGGGCGAGGCCTGCCTCGCCCTCGCCCCTAGCCTACGAGGGCCGCAGCGAGTGATCCTGCTGCAGCGCCTCGTAGGCGAGCGCCTCCCACTCGTCCGCTTGCTCCGGCGGGACGACGACCCACTGGCGGAACGGCTCACCGCGCCCGGACGGGTCGAACAGGTGCGCTCCCGGCACCGCGAGCGCTCCGGCGTGCGCCTCCGGATCCGTCAGCTTGAACACCATCCCGGTGCGCGACAGGCCGAACACGACCCGCCCGGCGCGCTTCACGCACGGCATCCCGAACACCTTCGAGCGGCGGGCGCTCGGGTGCCACGCAGTGAGCGCGTCGCAGATGTCGTCGAACCGCTCGCGGGGGTCCATGCGCTAGGACGTGACCTCCCAATCCTCGTGTCTCCGGGGCGTCGCTCGCGGTGCTGGGCCGGAGGGGACAGTATGGGTAATACGGCCCCGGAGAGCCCGGTGCCGCGAGCGGCGTCAGGCGCTCCCGGAGGCCGGCTTTGCCGGCCGGGAGGGAGCGCCGGCCGGTGGCGCGAGGACCTGGTCGAACCGCGCGCGCGCCGCCTGCAGCTCGTCCTCGTCGCGGGCGGCGTGGAGGGCCCGGACGAAAGCGGCGAAGCCGCGGCTCGGCGCGTGCAGGTCCAGGAAGCGAGCCGTCCCCGGGCCGGTCACCGCGAACGTATGCGCGGTGCCGGGCGACACGAGCACCCACGTCCCCGGTCCCGCCTGGAGCTCGTCCCCGGCGAGCGTGAAGGTCAGCTCGCCCTCGAGGACCCAGAACCCCTCCGCGTGCTCTCGATGGACGTGCGCCGGCGCGGCGGCGCCGTCGGGGGCGCTGCGCACCTCCGCGACGGCGAGCTCGTCGACGTCCGCGAGCAGCGCGACGTACAGCCCGTCCCGATCCGCCACGACCTCCGCCTGCCCGGCGACCACGCTGCCCGGATCGCGCCCACCGTCCGCGGGCGGATCGTCGATGTCGTAGGCGACCCTGCGCCCGTCACGCACCCCGCGCATGTACCGGGCGAAGCCGCCGCCGGGCGCGTGGACGTTCAGGAAGCACAGCCGGCCCGGCCCCTCGTTCGAGAACGAGTGGATCACCAGCGGCGGCACCACGACGAGCGTGCCGGCGGCGGCATCCACGCGACGCCCGTCCGCGCCGACCCTCGCCGTCAGCGTTCCCGTGAGCACGAAGAACGCGTCGGCGTGGCGGCGGTGCACGTGGGGGTCGGGCCCGCGCTCGGCCGCCTCGTACCGCGACCAGGTCACGTGCGCCAGATCGTGGTCGGAGAGGATCTCGACCCGCCGCCCGGCCCGGTCGGTGATCACGTCGCCCGCGCCCGGCGGGATGACGACGGCGTCGCTCACGAGGCCGAAGTATGAGCGTCCTGTCGAAGCGTGGCTTCTGTGCATTGCGGCTCGCGGCCGGAGGCCGGCTTTGCCGGCCGGGAGGCCCGTAGGGAGTGCTTCCCTGCCACGGCAAGAAGGAGGGGGTCCGTGGGGGAACCATGGGTTCCCCCACGTATGTCGAGCTGCACTGCCACTCGGCCTACTCGTTTCTCGACGGAGCGTCGCAGCCGGAGGAGCTCGCCGTCCGGGCGGCCGAGGTCGGGTACGAGGCGCTCGCGCTCACCGACCACGACGGCGTCTACGGCTCGCTGGAGTTCGCGCACGCGGCCAGGCACCTCGGGCTCCGGCCGATCACCGGCGCCGAGGTGACGCTCCACGGCGGCGCCCACGTCACGCTGCTCTGCGAGTCGAGCCGCGGCTACGCCAACCTGTGCCGGATCCTCACGGCGTCGCACGCGGGCACCCGCCGGCCGGGCCGGGAGGACCGCGAGCCGCTGCCGCCCGCCGTCGACCAGCGGCTCGTCGAGGAGCTCGACGAAGGGCTCGTCTGCCTGTCCGGCTGCGCCCGCGACGGGCTCGCCGTCCGCGACCCCAACGCCGCCGCCCGGCTCGCGCGGTCGTTCGGGCGCGACCGCTTCTACGTCGAGCTGCAGCGTCCGTTCGAGCGCGGCGACACCCGCCGGAACGCGGCCCTCCGCGACCTGGCCGCGCACCTCGGCGTCGAGACGGTCGCGACGGGGAACGTGCACGCGCACCACCCGCGCCGCGCGCTGCTCCAGGACGTGCTCGTCGCGATCCGCTGCCGCTCGTCGCTCGACGGCTGCGAGCGCGAGCGGCGCGGCAACCGCGAGAGCGTCCTGCGCCCGCCCGGCGACGTCGCCGGGCGCTTCGAGGAGGTCGACCGCACCGCGGTCGCGCGCACCGTCACGCTCGCCGAGCGGCTCGAGTTCGACCTGACCCAGGAGCTCGGCTACCGCTACCCCGACTTCTCCGACGGCACTGAGCCGGCGGTCGCCCAGCTCGCCGCGGTCTGCCGCCACGCGCTCGAGGATCGTTACCCGCCTCGTGACACAGTGTCACTTGGCCGGGCTCGCGCGCGGTTGGAGGACGAGCTGGCGCTGATCGACGAGCTCGGCCTGGCGGGGTTCTTCCTGCTCCACTGGGAGGTGCTCGAGCTCGCCCGGGAGATCGCCCTCGAGGTGCGCGGGCGGGGCTCGCCGCGCCGCTTCCTGCCTCCCGGCCGCGGCCGCGGCAGCTCGGTCGGCTCGATCGTCTGCTACCTGACGGGCCTCTCGCACGTCGACCCGGTGGCGAACGACCTCTCGCTCGGGCGCTTTCTCAACCGCGAGCTCGCCTCCGTCCCGGACATCGACCTCGACTTCCCACGCGACATCCGCGAGCAGCTGATCGTCGCGGTCACCGAACGCTACGGCCGCGAGCACGCCGCGCTCGTGGCGAGCTTCGCGACGTACCGCTCGCGCGGCGCCATCCGCGACGTCGGCAAGGCGCTCGGCCTGCCGCACGCCGAGCTCGAGCGGCTCGCCCGCCTCACCGACGGCTGGAACGCCGCCCGCGTCGCCGAGGAGGTGGCCGCGCTGCCCGACGCAGAGCAGAAGCTGCTCTCGCGCCGCTGGCGCGCCTTCCAGGTGCTGACCGGGGAGATCGCGGGCCTGCCGCGGCACGTCTCGCAGCACCCGGGCGGGATGGTGATCTCCTCGCGGCCGCTCGTGGAGCTCGTCCCCGTGCAGCCGGCTGCGATGGCCGGACGGCAGCTCTGCCAGTGGGACAAGGACTCGTGCTCGGACGCGGGCTTCCTCAAGATCGACCTGCTCGGGCTCGGGATGCTCTCCTGCGTCGAGGACTGCGTCGACCAGATCGCGCGCCTCTACGGCGAGCCGATCGATCTCTCGCGGATCCCGCTCGACGACCGCGACGTCTTCGCCGAGATCCAGGCCGCCGACACCGTGGGGACGTTCCAGATCGAGAGCCGGGCGCAGATGCAGAGCCTGCTGCGGACGAAGCCGGAGACGATCGACGACCTGACAGTGCAGGTCGCGCTCGTCCGGCCCGGGCCGATCCAGGGGAAGGCGGTGCACCCCTACATCGAGCACCGGCGGCGCCTGCGCGAGGACCCGTCGTTCGAGTGGCCCGTCGACCACCCGCTCCTGCGCGAGCCGCTGCGCTCGACCCTCGGCGTCGTCGTCTTCCAGGACCAGGTGCTCGACGTGGCGATCGCGCTCGCCGGCTTCACCGTCGGAGAGGCGGAGGGGCTGCGCCGCGCGATGAGCCGCAAGCGCAGCCACGCCGCACTCGAGGCGCATCGCGCCCGCTTCGTCGAGGGCGCGGCGGCGAACGGCGTCGCCGAGGAGACCGCGAACCTCGTCTACGACAAGCTCGTCGGCTTCTCCGGCTTCGGCTTCCCGAAGTCGCACGCGGCCGCCTTCGGCCTGCTCGCCTACCAGTCCGCCTGGCTGCGCCACCACTACCCGGCCGAGTTCCTCTGCGGGCTCCTGAACCAGCAGCCGATGGGCTTCTACCCGCCGGCGAGCCTCGTCCGCGACGCGCAGCGGCGCGGGGTGGAGGTGCTGCCGCCGGACGTCGGCCTGAGCGGCGCCGGCTGCACCCTGGAGCCTTGTGACGATCAGTTACATGGCGGGCTCCCGCACGCGGTCCGCATCGGCCTCGCGTACGTCCAGTCGGTGGGCGAGGACGACGCGCGCGCGCTCGTCGCGGAGCGCGAGGAGCACGGGCCCTTCCGGGACGTCGCCGACCTCGCGCAGCGCTCGTCGCTGTCGCGCGACGCGCTCGAGGCGCTCGTCGGCGGCGGCGCCTGCGACCGCTTCGGCGCCAGGCGGCGCGACCTGCTCTGGGAGCTCGGGCTCGCCGTCCGGCCGCAGAGCGTCCCCGGCACGCAGGGGGAGGCGAAGCAGCTGGCGCTCGCGCTCGAGCCGACCGCAGAGACGCCAGACCTCCCCGACCTGACGCGCTGGGAGCGGATGCTCGCCGACTACCGCCGCACGGGCCTGTCGGTCGGCGTCCACCCGCTCGAGCTCCTGCGGCCGCACCTGCCCGCCGGCACGCTCGCGAGCGTGGAGCTGCAGGAGGCCCGACACGGGAGCCCGGTCGCCTTCGCCGGCCTGGCCGTCGCCCGGCAGCGCCCGGCGACCGCGAACGGCATCGTCTTCATGCTGCTCGAGGACGAGCACGCGCAGGTTAACCTGATCGTGCCGTCTCGGGTCTACGAGGCCCACCGCGCGCTCGTGCGGGGCGAGCCGCTGCTCCTCGCCCGGGGTCGCTACGAGCGGGTGGAGGAGAACCGCAACATCGTCGTCTCCGCGCTCGAGTCGCTCGGCCCGCTGGCGCGCCGCGTAGCCGAAGCTGACGTCGCCGCGGCGCTCCCGCCGCCGCACCACTTCGGGCATCGCTGAGCTCAGCCCGTGCGTGCCCGCGCGAGCACGTCCCGAAGCCAGGCCTGCACGGCCGCCGCCACGGCGGGCAGGTCGGACCTCAGGCTGTGGTCCCCGGCGACGGACACGACCGTGCGGTGCGCGGCGGGCGGCGGCATCCCGAACGGGTCGCGCTCGCCCTGCACCACCAGCGTCGGCACGGCGACCGCGTCCAGCTCGGGGAGACGGCTCGGGGCGGGCTCCGCGCCGGACCGGCGGGGCGGCTGCAGCGGGAACGCCAGGCAGAGGACGCCGGCGGCACTCGTGGCGGCGGCGCAGCGGCAGGCGACCCGGGCGCCCAGCGAGCGGCCGCCCACGACGAGCGGGAGCCCACGGAGCTCGCCTGCGCGCAGATGCTCGATCACCGCCGTCCAGGCGGCGTCGAGCTGGCGCGCAGGGGCCGGGGAGCGCCGCCCGGCGACGCGGTACGGCTGCTCGGCGAGCACGACTGCGATCCCCTCGGACTGTGCGACCGCCGCCGCGGCGACCAGGTCGCGCGCCGCGACGCCCCCGCCGGCGCCGTGGCCGAGGACGAGCCCGGCCCGCGGCTCGTCGACGAGCCGGAGGTGAGCGCTCGCCGGGCCGTGAGGCGTCTCCACGAGCCGGATGAGCTCGGGCCGGCTCATTCCCGCCGCCGCGTCGCCGCGCCCTCGGCGAGCGTGTAGGCGGCGTCGACGAGCGCCAGGTGAGTGAACGCCTGCGGGAAGTTGCCGACCTGCCGCCCCAGCGCGACGTCGTACTCCTCCGCGAGCAGCCCCAGGTCGTTCCTGAGCGCGAGCAGCTGCTCGAACAGCGTCTTCGCCTCGGCCGACCGGCCCTGCAGCGCGAGCACCTGCACGAGCCAGAAGGAGCAGGGCAGGAACGTGCCTTCGCCCGGCGGCAGCCCGTCGACCGCGACGTTGTCCTCGTCGGCCCGGTAGCGCTCGACCAGGCCGTCGCGCACGAGCTCGCGCTGGATCGCGGCGACCGTCCCGACAACGTGGCGGTCGGTCGCGGGAAGGAAGCCGACGAGCGGGATCATCAGCAGCGAGGCGTCGAGGCGATCGGAGCCGTACGACTGGACGAACGAGCCCAGCCTCTCGTTGTAGCCCTCGCGCAGCACCTCCGCGTGGATCTCCGCCCGCAGGGCGCGCCAGCGGTCGGCCGGGGCGGCCTCCTTGCCGAACTGCTCGATCGATCGGACGGCGCGGTCGAAGGCCACCCAGGCCATCACCTTCGAGTGCGTGAAATGGCGCCTCGGGCCGCGCACCTCCCAGATCCCCTGGTCGGGCTCGCGCCAGCGGTCCTCCAGGAACTCGAGCAGCTTGACGTTCATGCGCCAAGCGTCCTCGGAGGCCTCGATGCCTGCCAGCCGGGCCTGGAACAGCGCGTCGCCGACCTCGCCGTAGATGTCCAGCTGGCGCTGGCCGTAGGCGCCGTTGCCGATCCGAACGGGGCGCGAGCCCTGGTAGCCGTCCAGCCAGTCGAGCTCCAGCTCGGGGAGGCGCCGCTCGCCCGCGAGCCCGTACATGATGCTGAGGTCGTAGGGGTTCCCGGCGATCGCGCGCAGGAACCAGTCCCGCCACGCGCGGGCCTCCTCGACGTAGCCGGCCCGGAGAAAGCTGAGCAGCGTCAGCGTCGCGTCGCGCACCCAGCAGAAGCGGTAGTCCCAGTTGCGGACGCCTCCGATCGCCTCCGGGAGCGACGTCGTCGGCGCAGCCACGATCCCCCCGGTCGGCGCGTACGTCAGCGCCTTCAGGGTGATCAGCGAGCGCCGGACCGGCTCGCTCCAGACGCCGTGCTGCGCGCACACCGCCGACCAGTCCCGCCAGAAGTCCTCGGTGTCGCGCAGTGCCTTCTCGGCGTCCACCGGCGCCGGCACGGGCTCGTGGGAGGGGAACCAGGTGAGGACGAACGGGGCCCGGTCGCCGGGCTCCACCGCGAAGCGGCCGAGCGTGTGGAAGTCCCGTCCCTCCAGGTCGACGGGCGTGTCGATACGGAGCGCGTCGGGGCCGGCGACGGCGAGCCGGACGCCGTCGATCCTGCGCACCCACGGCACGACCTGCCCGTAGTCGAACCGAACGACGAGGTCGAGCTCCATCTCGACGCGGCCGCGCAGGCCCTCGACGATCCGGACGACGTCGGGCGTGTGCCCGCGCGGGGGCATGAGGTCGATCAGCCGCACGGCGCCCTCGTCCGTCTCGAACTCCGTCTCGAGGATCAGCGAGTCGCCGCGATAGCAGCGCCGGGGCGACCGGTAGCGCCCGGCGGGCCGGATCGACCAGTGCCCGTTCTCCTGCGTCCCGAGCAGAGCGGCGAAGCAGGCGCCCGAGTCGAAGCGCGGGAAGCACAGCCAGTCGATCGAGCCGTCGCGCGAGACGAGCCCGGCAGTTTGCAGATCGCCGATCAGTCCGTAGTCCTCCAGCGGAGCGCTCATGCTTGCCCTTCCGCAGATCCCGAATCTGCGGAAGCAGATTCGGGATCGCGACAACCCCTGAAGCGGCCGCTGACGCGGCCGGCGCGGGTCAAGAACGTGAATCGCGAGGTTGACACGGCTCAGGCATCCAGGTCGGAGAGGAGCGTGGGCAGCCGCCGGAAGCGCTTGCCGACGGCGCGCGAGAACGCGGCGCGGTATTCGCCGTCGGCCGGCTCGTCGAGCGTCGACGCGTACGCTTCGCGGATCTCGAGCAGCCGGTCGCTCGCGGCGTCGACGGCGAGCTGGTAGTCGCCGTAGGCCTCCTCGGCCTCGTCGCGGCCGGCGCGCGTCCAGGCGGCATCCGCGTTCGCGATCTCGGCCAGCAGCGCGCGCTCGTCGGCGGCGAACAGCTCGAGCTGACGCGCGACGAGGTCGTCGAACCGGCTGCGGCGCCGGCGGATCACAGGAGCTCCTCGTAGAGGGCCAGGTGTGCTGCCGCGGCGGCATCCCACGTCAGCTCCGCCCGCGCGCGCTCCGCTCCCGCGCGCGCGGCGGCGAGCGCCGCGCCGTCGCCGAGCAGCTCTTCGAGCGCGCCGGCGAGCGCCGCGACGTCGCCGGCCGGCACCACGCGGCCCGCGCCGTACGCGCGCACGACCTCGCCGAGGCCGCCGACGTCGTAGACGACGGCCGGGACGCCGGCCCCGAGCGCCTGCAGGAGCGCGCCGCTCTGGTCGAGCTCGGCCCGGTAGGGGAAGAGCGCGACCGTCGCCTCGCCCAGCGCCCGCTCGAGCTCGGCCTGCGAGAGGTAGCCGAGCCGCCACTCTGCCCGCTCGCCGGCCACGAGTCGGTACGCGTCGAGCGGCTCCCGGGGATCGCCTGCGACGAGCAAGCGCACCTCCGGCACGCGGCCAACCGCCTCGACCGCGTCCCCGAGGCCCTTGTACGGGCGGATCGCGCCGAGCGCGAGCGCCGTCCGCCCGTCGTCGCGCCGCTGCGGATCGCTGCGGAAGACGGGGTGCGGGATCACGCGCAGCGCCTGCTCCGGCACGCCGAACGACACCAGCGTGCGCCGGCCGTTCTCGCTGTGGACGACGATCCGGTCGAAGCGCGCGAAGAGCCGTTGCCAGAGGCGCGAGCGCGTGGCCGTCCGCCGGGGCAGGAGATCGTGCGCCGTGAGGACAGCGGGAGCCCGGGTGCGCAGCAGCCAGCGGTCGAGCTCGGGCGCCGAGAGCCACTGCAGGTGGACGACGTCCGCGGCGGAGAGGGCCAGACGCGCCAGGCCGAGCGGGTGCTCCAGCGCCTTGACGGCCAGCCTCACCCGGCTGCGATGGAGCCGCGACGAGAGCGGGTAGAAGATCTCCCGGACCTCGAAGCCGTTCGGCGCCGCGACGTCGCCGTAGCGGAAGCGCGAGGTGACGAGCTCCACCTCGGCCCCCGCGCGAGCGAGCGCGGCCGCCAGCTCGCGGTCGTAGGGCGGCGTGTAGGCCGGTGGGTCGGCGACGACGACCCGCATCGCTCGTAGAGTAGAGGCGGCGTTGGCGCTCCTCGTTCGCACCTGGAACGTCTTCCACGGTAACGCCGACCCGCCACGGCGCCGGGGGTATCTGAGGCAGATGGTCGAGCTCGCGAGCGCGGACCGCCCGAGCGTCCTCTGCCTGCAGGAGCTGCCGGTCTGGGCGCTGCCGCTGATCGACGACTGGAGCGGGATGGGGGCCGTCCGCTCGATCGCGCGCCGTCCGCTCGTGCTCCCGGGCGGCCTCGCCGGCTGGGTCACGCGCCGGCACCACGGCTTCTTCCGGTCGGGCCTGGCGGGGCAGGCGAACGCGATCCTCGTCGACCGGGGCCTCGAGCTGGTCGACCTCGGCGACGAGCAGATCAGCGAGCCCGGCCGCGAGCGACGGACCTGCCACGCGGCACGGGTCGCCGGCTCGGTCGTCGTGGGGAACCTCCACGCCTCCCACGACGGCCCGCCGGAGGCCAGGCGCGCGGAGGTGGAGCGCGCGCTCGGCTTCCTCGAGCGGCTGGCCGGGCCGGAGGAGCCGCTCGTCCTGGCCGGGGACTTCAACCTCGCGGACGTCCGGCTGCCCCGCTTCACGAGCCCGGGCACGGGAATCGACCACGTGCTCGTCCGGGGGCTGCCGGCGAGCAAGGTCGCGGCGTGGCCGCGCGACCGGCGGCTGCAGAATGGCGTCGTGCTCTCGGATCACGCCCCGGTCGAGGTGACCGTCGGATGACCTTCGAGGAGGCGCGCAGCGCCTTCCCGGTGCTCGAGCACGTGGCGTACCTGAACGCCGGCACGTTCGGCCCGCTCGCGCGCCCGGTCGTCGAGGCCGTCGAGCGGGAGGTGCGCCGCGACCTGGAGCAGGGCCGCGTCGGCACCGCGTGGTTCGAGTACGCGCTCGAGGCGCGCGACCGGCTCCGGGCGCGGGTCGCCGCGCTGGTCGGCGCGGAGCCCGAGCAAGTGGCGCTCACCGCCTCGACCACCGACGGCTGCAACATCGTCCTCGCCGGGCTCGGGCTCGGCCCAGAGGACGAGGTCGTGACGACCGATTCCGAGCACTTCGGCCTGCTCGGCCCGCTGCACGCGTCGGGAGCGCGGATCGTCGTCACCGCGCCCGAGCCCGACGCGATTCTCGCCGCGGTCGGCACGCGAACGCGCCTGCTCGCGATCTCCCAGGTGCTCTGGACGACGGGCGCCGTGCTGCCGGTGCGCGAGCTGCGCGAGCGGTCGGGGCTGCCCGTGCTCGTCGACGGCGCCCAGTCCGTCGGCGCGATCTCGGTCGAGGCGGGCGGGCTCGACTTCCTCACGATCTCGGGGCAGAAATGGCTGTGCGGCCCCGACGCGACGGGAGCGCTGATCGTCGCCGACCCGGAACGCCTCCGGATCGCGCGACCGAGCTTCCTCTCGAAGCTCAGCAGCGAGCGCGACGGCAGCTTCGTCCCGCGCCCCGGCGCGGCGAGGTTCGAGCCGAACTGGATGCCGGTCGGCGCCGTCGCCGGGCTCGAGGCGGCGATCGACCTCGCGCCCGACTGGCGGTACGAGCGCGCAGCGGCAGTGGCGGCCCGCTGCCGCGACCTGCTCGCACCGCACGTCGAGGTGATGCCGGGAGACGCCACGCTGGTCTCGTTCCGCCCGCCCGGGGGCGAGGACGCGGAGGCGACGTCGAAGCGGCTCGAGCGCGCGCGGGTCGTCGTGCGGGACGTTCCCGGGACCGGGCTGGTGCGCGCGAGCTGCGGCTGGTGGACGAGCGAAGGCGATCTCGAGCGGCTCGTCGACGCGCTGATCTCGGTCAGCTCCTAGCGTCGACCCCGGCGGGCAGGCCGAGCTCGCCGGCGATCGGCTGGAGCGCGGCGATCACGTTGCGGATGTGCTCGTCCAGCTCGAGCTCGAGCAGCTCAGCGCCGGCGTAGACCTCGTCCCGGTGCACGCCGGCGGCGAACGACGGCTGCTTCAGCTTCTTCTTGACCGATTTCGGCTCCAGCCCCTCGAGCCCGGTCGGGCGGACGAGCCCGCAGGCGTGCACGAAGCCCGAGAGCTCG
>DATBMD010000187.1:0-16043 GCA_036555085.1 Gaiellaceae bacterium | reverse complement strand
CGGGCATCGAAGTCGAGCGGCTCCTCGCCGTGCGTGCGTAGCGGCGGGAAGCTCCGCGCCAGCCCGTCGATCTCCAGCTGGTAGACCCGCTCGGCGGCATCCAGGTCCTTCAGGCGCACCTCGCCGAGCTCGAGCTCGGAGACGCCGTCAGGGAGCCTGCCTGCGACGATCGCGGCGGTCGTCGCCGAGAGCAGCACCTGGCCGCCGTGGCCCGCCGCGCAGATGCGAGCCGCCCGGACGACGTCGATGCCGACGTAGCCCTCCTCGCCGACGACTGCCTCGCCGGTGTGGAGGCTCATGCGGACGAGCACGTCGACCCCGTCCGGCCATGCCGTCGCGGCCAGCGCCCGCTGGGCGGCGACCGCGGCCGCGACGGCGTCCTGCGCGCGCGCGAAGCAGAAGAAGAACGCGTCGCCCTGGGTGTCGACCTCCTGCCCGCCGCGCGCGCCGAACGCCTCGCGGACGACCCGCCGGTGCTCCGCCGCAACGGCGGCGTAGCCGTCGCCGAGACGCTTCAGCAGCTCCGTCGACCCCTCGATGTCGGTGAAGACGAACGTCACCGTCCCACCGGGCAGGACGGAGCTCACGCCGTGCGCCGCTCCTCGGCCTGACCGGCGGGCAGCTCGCGCTCGCGGCGCCGGATGCGGGGGTTCGCCAGCTTGACGATCTCGAGCAGGTACACGACGTAGAGGGAGAACGCGAGCGCCACGAGCGCGATCCCGACGACGGCGAGCGTCTCCCACGGATGCCAGCTGCCGCCCTCGCGGAACGGGACGAACCGCGTCGCCAGGGCGGCGGCGCCGAGCGTGGCGGTCCAGGCCCACATCGTCACCGCCGCGCGCCGCTGCGAGAAGCCGATGCTGACGAAGCGGTGGTGCAGGTGCGATTGGTCGGCGCCGTGGATCGGACGGCGGTACTTCAACCGCTTGGCGACGACGAAGGACGTGTCGATGATCGGCACGGCGAGCACGACGAGCGGCAGGAAGAGGACAACGGTCGACGCGGTCTTCAGCAGGCCGGCGATCGAGACGGTCGCGAGCACGAAACCGAGCACGAGCGCGCCGGAGTCGCCCATGAAGATCCGCGCCGGGAAGAAGTTGTGGCGCAGGAAGCCGATGCACGCCCCCGCGACCACCGCCGAGAGGATCGCCGCGTCGACCTTGCCGAGCGAGAGCGCGAGCACGGAGAAGGTGACGCCGGAGATCGCGCAGACGCCCGCGGCGAGCCCGTCCATCCCGTCGAGGAAATTGACCATGTTCATCACGGCGACGATCCAGACCACGGTCAGCGGCACGCCGATCCAGGCCGACAGGTCGACGACGCCGACGAACGGGAACGTGAAGTGGTCGATCCAGACGCCGAACGCGGTGGGGATCGCCGCCGCGAGCACCTGCCCGCCGAGCTTCGCCGGCGGCGACAGGCCCGTGAAGTCGTCGATCGCCCCGACGACGCAGGCGACGGAGGCGCCCAGCAGGATGCCGCGGATCTCCGAGGTCAGGTCGAGGAAGGCCAGGGCGGGAACAAGGATCCCGAGGAAGATGGCGAGCCCGCCCAGGCGCGGGACGGGGCGACGGTTGAGGCGGCGCCCGTCCGGCCGGTCGACGACGCCGAGCAGCCGCGCCATGCCGCCGACCGCGGGCGTCAGCAGCGCGACGACGAGCAGGGCGATCGCAGCTCCGTAGAGGACCTCCGGGTTGCTGCGGAGCTCGTCGAGCATCCGCTGCTACTTCGTCCCGTACAGGCGGTCGCCTGCATCGCCGAGGCCCGGCACGATATAGCCCTTCTCGTTCAGCTCGCGGTCGACCGACGCGACCACGATCGACACGTCGGGGTGGTCGCGGTGGATCCGCGCGATGCCCTCCGGGGCCGCGATCAGGGCGATCAGCCGGATCGACGTCGCGCCGGCCGCCTTGAGCCTCGCCACCGCGGCGGCGGTCGAGTTGCCGGTGGCGAGCATCGGGTCGAGCAGGATCACGTCCCGGTCGGCGACGTCGTTCGGCAGCTTGACGTAGTACTCGACGGGCTCCAGCGTCTCCTCGTTGCGGTAGAGGCCGATGAAGCCGACGCGTGCGCCCGGGACGAGCGACAGCACCCCGTCGAGCATCCCGATGCCCGCGCGCAGGATCGGGCAGATCGCGACCTTCTTGCCCGAGATCCGGCGCGCCGTCGTCCACTCGAGCGGCGTCTCGATCTCGACTTCCTCGTCGGCGAGGTCCTTCGTCGCCTCGTACGTCAGGAGCAGGGTCAGCTCGTTGACGAGCTGACGGAACATCTGGGTCGTCGTGGTCACGTCCCGCAGCAGGCCGAGCTTGTGCTGGACGAGCGGGTGCAGCACCTCCGTGACCGTTGCCGTCCCGGCGGTGCTGACGGAGTGCTCCTCGAGCATGGCTGTTCTCCTCTTAGGTCCCCTCGACTCCCGCGAGATACGCCGTGTAGCCGCCGAAGCCGGGGTAGAGCGGGCGCCGTTCGCAGAGCTCGGCGCTTCGTGCGGCGAGCGCATCGACGTCGGCGCCGTCGCCGAGGGCGGCGCAGACGATCCGGCCGACCTCGCGGAAGTCCTCCTCGTCGAAGCCGCGCATCGTCGCCGCGGGCGTGCCGATCCGGACGCCCGAGGCGACCGTCGGCGGCCGCTCGTCGAACGGGACGGTGTTGCGGTTCACGGTCAGGCGGACGCTGTCGAGCCGTTCCTCGGCGTCCTTGCCCGTCCAGTCGGTGCGGCGCAGGTCGAGCTGGAGCAGGTGGGTGTCCGTGCCGCCGGTGAGCACGTCGAGCCCGCCGGCCGTCAGCTCCGCGGCGAGCGCGTCCGCGTTCGCGCGCACCTGTGCCTGGTACTCGCGAAAGGCCTCCGTCGCCGCGAGCTTGAAGCACGTCGCCTTAGCGGCGATCACGTGCTGGAGCGGCCCGCCCTGCATCCCCGGGAACACGGCCCGGTCGAGCGCCTCCGCGTGCTCGGCTCGACAGAGGACGAAGCCGGAGCGGGGTCCGGCGAGCGTCTTGTGCGTCGTCGAGGTGACGAAGTCGCTGTGCTCGACCGGGCTCGGGTGGAGCCCGGCGGCGACGAGGCCCGCGAAGTGCGCCATGTCGCACATCAGGAGCGCTCCGACGTCGTCGGCGATCTCCCGGAAGCGCGCCGCCTCGACGGTGCGGGGGTAGGCGGAGCCGCCGCACACGATCAGCCGTGGGCGATGCTCGCGGGCGAGCGCCAGCACCTCGTCGTAGTCGACGACCATCGTCTCCCTGGAGACGCCGTAGTGGACGATCGTGTACAGGCGTCCCGAGAAGTTGACCTTGAGGCCGTGCGTCAGGTGCCCGCCGTGGTCGAGCCGCAGCGAGAGGATCGTGTCGCCCGGCTGCAGCACCGCCAGGTAGACCGCCATGTTCGCCTGGGCGCCGGCATGGGGCTGGACGTTGGCGTGGTCGGCGCCGAACAGCTCCGTCGCGCGGTCGATCGCGAGCTGCTCGATCTCGTCGACCACCTCGCAACCGCCGTAGTAGCGCCGTCCCGGGTACCCCTCGGCGTACTTGTTGGTGGCGACGCTCCCGACCGCCTCCAGGACGGCGGGCCAGGTGAAGTTCTCCGACGCGATCAGCTCGATCTGCCCGCGCTGCCGCTCGAGCTCGCGGCCGAGCAGGGCGGCGATCGCAGGGTCGTTCGCGGCGAGCCCCGCGGTACGGAGCGCGTCGAGCGACTCGGCGGCCAGGGCCATCGCCGGGATGCTAGATGATCGATCGACGGGCGCCGGGCCGCGCCCGGGGCAGGCTCAGCCGACGCGGCGTGCGGACACGACGACGTCGAAGCGGTCGGCGGTGACGCGGTCGCGGCCGCCGCCGCCCAACACGGTGTCGCGCCTGCCGTCCCGGGCGAAGAAGCGGTCGGCCCCGAGCCCACCGCGGAGCCGGTCGCGACCCGTGCCGCCGACGATCGAGTCGTTGCCGGCGCCGCCGCCGATCGTGTCGGCTCCGGCGCCGCCGAGAAGCGCGTCGCCGCCGCCGCCGCCGTCGAGCCGGTCGTTGCCGGCGCCGCCGCCGAGCTCGTCCCGGCCGAGGCCGCCGATCAGCACGTCGTTGCCCGCGCCGCCGAGGAGGAGATCGGCGCCCGGGCCGCCGTGGAGGACGTCGTTGCCGCCGCCGCCGCTGATCCGGTCGTTGCCGCCGAGGCCGCAGATGACGTCGCGCCCGGGACCGCCGCGGAGCCGGTCGGGGCCGGGTGTCCCGTACATCGTGCAGCGGATCGAGCCGCCGTCGCCGCCGCGCGGGAGCGCGTGGGTCGCGAAGGAGGAGTCGCGGCCGGCGTTGGTGCCGCCGGCGGATCGCGCGACGAGCCGGTAGTGGTAGCGCAGCCCGGCACGCAGGCCGGTGAGCGCGATCGAGACGGGCACGTCGGCGGTGCCCGCGCCGACGTCCCGCGCCGTCGTCCGGAAGCCGTAGGCGGTGGTGCGGCCGTACTCGAACCAGACGGTCGTCTCGCGGCCGACGGGATTGACCGTGCCGGTGACGGTCGCGCTCGAGGGCCCGAGCGCCGTCAGAGGGCCGGTCGCCACCGACGGCAGCGAGCCGGTCCGGAAGGAGACGTTCGCCCCGCGGAAGGTCCCGACGGAGCTCTGCGCCACGAGCCGCGCGTGGTAGCGAACGCCGGGCTGGAGCCCGGTCACGGGCGTCGCGACGGGGACGGCGGACGTGCCGGAGCCGGCGTTGCGCACGGGCGTCTTCGTGCCGTACCTGGTCGAGGTCCCGTACTCGAACCACCAGTTCGTCGCGCGGCCCTTCGGGTCGACGACGCCGTTGAGGACGGCTGTGGTCGAGCCGACGGAGGTGACGGCGGCCGTGACCACGGCCGCGTACGGGTCGGTGGTGAAGGCGGCGTCCGCGCCGGTGGCCGTGCCGAGGTTGTTGCGGACGACGAGCCGGTAGTGGTAGGCCGTGCCGGGCTTGAGCTTCGTGATCGCGGCCTGCACGGAGACGTCCTTGCCGCCCGAGCCGGCGTTCTTGCTCGCGGTCCGGGAGCCGTACCGGGTGGTCGTGCCGTACTCGAACCACCAGGTCGTCGACCGGCCGCCCGGGTTGAGCGAGCCGTGCAGCCGCGCCGACGTCGGGCCGACGAGCGTGGGCGGCGACGTCGCGGCCGTCGGCGCCGCAGCGGACACGAAGGCGATGTCGGCGCCGCGATCGGTGCCCCCGTCGCTCGTGGCGACGACGCGGTAGTGGTAGGTCGTGCCCGCCGTCAGCCCGGTCAGCTGGACGGACACCGGCGTCGCCGAGGTGCCGGAGCCGGCGCTCTTGTCGGCCGTCTGCAGCCCGTACGAGGTGGTCGTTCCGTACTCGACGTGCCAGGTGGTCTCGGCGCCGTTCGGGTCGACCGTCCCGTTCGCGGTCGCCGCGGTCGGGCCGATGCCCGACGCGGTCGCGGTGGTCGCCACCGGCGGCCGCGTGGTCGTGAAGATGCCGTCCGCCCCGCGCGCGGTGCCGGCGGCGTTCGTCGCGACGAGCCGGTAGTGGTAGGTCGTCCCCGGCGTCAGGCCGGTCAGGTCGGCCGTGACGTCGACGTTGGCCGTGCCCGAGCCCGCGCTCTTGGACGCGGTCTTCGTCCCGTACGACGTGCTCGTGCCGTACTCGAACTGCCAGGTGGTGGCCTGGCCGCCGGGATTGACGGTGCCGTTCAGCTTCGCGCTCGTCCCGCCGACGGCGCCGACCGAGCCGGTGATCGCCCCCGGAACGGCGGCGGTGGCGGCGTGCGGGAGCGTCAGCATGGCCGCGGCTGACGCGGCCACGACGATTCCGATCGCTCTGCGCCGACGAAGCACCATTGGACCGACGCTAGACCTGTTCGGTAAGGGTGCAGTCGCCTCCTCGTAAGGATTCTGTGAATCGCGAGTGCGGCGTCTCGCAAATGATTCACCGGTTTCTGGATCGCCAACGACTCTGTCCACGCGCCGCACTCGCGGGCAAGCGGGCCGGACAGGTCCGGCCCCTACTAGGCCAGTGCGGCCGCGACGCGGCGGATCGCCTCGGCCGACGGCGCCGCGCCCTCGCGCACGACGCGCGGCTCGGGGCCGGTGAAGTCGAGCACCGTCGAGGGCACCCCCGGCAGCTCGCCGCCGTCGACGGCGGCCGCGCAGCCGGCCGTCAGCTCGGCGGGCACGTCTGCGAGCCGGCGGGGCTCGGGCCCGCCCGGCAGGTTCGCGCTCGTCGCCGCGAGGGCGCCGACCTGCGCCAGGACCTCCGCGCCCGGGCCGGCGACCGCCGGCACCCGCACGCCGATCGCGTCGGGAACGGCGCCCGCCAGCCAGGGAAAGCGGCGGCCGGGGTTGGGCAGCACGAGGGTGAACGGCCCGGGCAGGAGCGCCCGCGCGATCGCGACGGCGCGGCCGTCCAGCTCGGGCACGTGCTCGAGCAGGAGCTCGACGCCGGAGACGACGAGCGCGCTCGGCTGGGCGGCGTCCCGGCCCTTGAGCGCGTAGAGCCGCTCGACCGGCTCGCGCCGGTAGGGCATCGCCGCCAGACCGTAGACGGTCTCGGTCGGGATCACGGCGAGCTCGCCCCGACGCAGCGCCGCGACGGCGGCGTCGACGCCGGAGCCGCTCATCGCCTGCCTTCGACGACACGGTCGCGGCCGGCGAGGTCCTGCGTCGTCCTGACCTCGCGGAACCCGAGCCTCTCGAGCAGGCCCGCGACCTCCACGGACGTGCCCTCGGCGACCTCGAGCACGAGGGCCCCGCCCGGGCCGAGCACGGCGGCTGCCGAACGGGCGACCGCCTCGGTCGCTCCCTCGCCGACGAGCGCCGCGTGCGGCTCCCACTCGCGGACCTGCGGCTCCAGCGTCGCGAGCTCCGCCGGCCGGACGTAGGGCGGGTTGGAGACGACGAGGTCCCAGTCGCTCCCCGGCAGGCCGTCGAAGAGGTCGCCCTGGACGAGCTCGACGCCGATGCCCGTCGACGCGGCGTTCTCCCGTGCGAGCAGGAGCGCGTCGGGTGACGCGTCCAGCCCGGTCACCTGCGCGACGGGGCATTCGTCGGCGATCGCGAGCGCGATCGCGCCGGAGCCCGTGCCCACGTCGAGCACCCGCGGCGCCTCGATCCCCGCCAGGAGCGCGAGGCAGCGCTCGACGACGACCTCCGTCTCGGGCCTGGGGATCAGCGCGCGCGGGTCGACCTTCAGCAGCAGGCGCCGGAACCCCCATTCGCCGAGCACGTACTGCACCGGCTCGCCGCGCGCCCGCCGCGCTACGAGCTCCCGCGCCGCCGATCGCTCGTCCTCGGTCAACGGCCGGTCGAGATGCATGTAGAGCTCGACGCGCGTCAGCCCGAGCGACTTCCCGAGCAGCAGCTCCGCGTCGAGCCGGGGCGTCCGCGAGCCCTTCGCGCCGAGGTGCTCGGTCGAGCGCCGGAGCACCTCGCCGAGCGTGAGCGGCCTACCCTCCGTTGGACTCGAGCGCACGCCGCCGGTCCTCGGCCTGCAGCGCCTCGCTGAACTCCCCGAGGTCGCCGTCGAGGATCTGGTCGAGCCGGTGCACGGTCAGCTTGATCCGGTGGTCGGTGATCCGGTTCTCGGGGAAGTTGTAGGTGCGGATCTTCTCGGCGCGCTCGCCCGTTCCGATCTGCGAGTTGCGCGCGGCGGCGACCGCGGCCAGCTGCCGCTCGCGCTCGGCCTCGTAGAGGCGGGCGCGGAGGACCCGCATCGCCTTCTGCCGGTTCTGGAGCTGGGACTTCTCGTCCTGCATCGAGACGACGATCCCGGTCGGCAGATGTGTGATGCGGACCGCGGAGTCCGTCGTGTTGACGCTCTGGCCCCCGGGACCGGTCGACCGGTAGACGTCGATCTTCAGGTCTTTCTCCTCGACGTCGACGTCGACCTCCTCTGCCTCGGGCATCACGGCGACGGTCGCGGTCGACGTGTGGATCCGGCCCTGCGACTCGGTCTGGGGGACGCGCTGCACGCGATGGGTGCCGCCCTCGTACTTGAAGACCGAGAACGCCCCGTCTCCCTTGACCGCGAAGACGACCTCCTTGAAGCCGCCCGACTCGTTCTCGCTGGCCGAGAGCACCTCCGTGCGGAAGCCGCGCCGCTCGGCGTAGCGCGCGAGCATCCGCTGCACGTCGCCGGCCCAGAGCGCCGCCTCGTCCCCGCCCACGCCCTGGCGGACCTCGACGATCACGTCCTTGCCGTCGGCGGGGTCGCGCTCGACGAGCGCGAGGCGAAGCTCCTCCTCGAGCCGTGCCAGCCGCTCCTCGGCCTCCGGCACCAAGTCGCGCAGCTCGGGATCGGCGCGCGCCGCCTCGGAGTCGGCGCTCGCCGACCGCCACTCCTGCGCGAGCTTCCACGGGCCCTCGAGCTCCTTCAGCCGCCGCCCCGCCTCCGCCGCCTCGCGGTGGTCGTTGTAGACGGCAGGGTCGGACAGCCGCTGCTGCAGCTCTCCGTACGAGCGCTCCAGCTCGTCGAGGAGGCGTTCGATCCCGGCCACCGCGGGATCGTAGCCCCCTACGCGAGCCGCGCGTCCAGCGTGATCTCGGGAACCCCCGCGAGCGCCTGCGAGACCGGGCAGCCGGCCTTCGCCCCCGCGGCGGCCTCCGCAAAGCCCGCCTCGTCGAGGCCCGGGACGGTCGCGACGACGCCGAGCGCGATCCTCGTGATCCCCTCGCCCGGCTGGAACGTCACCGTCGCCGACGTCTCGAGCCGTTCGGGCGGGGTGCCCGCCTGCGCGAGCCCGTGCGAGAGCGCCATCGCGAAGCAGGCGGCGTGCGCGGCGGCGATCAGCTCCTCCGGGCTCGTCTTCGCGCCCTGCTCCTCGGCGCGGGCCGGCCAGTCGACGTCCAGCGGCCCGAAGGCGCCGGTGCCGACGCTCTCGATCCGCCCGGAGCCCTCCATGAGGGAGCCGCTCCAGGTCACCTGTGCAGTGCGGTCGGTTGCCATCTCACGAGCCTCCTTCCAGCGTCGCGGTGATCGTGACGGTCGCGCTCGCCTTGACGAGCGCGGAGAACGGACAGCCGGCGTCGGCCGCCTCGGCGGCCTGGGCGAACGAGGCGGTGTCGGCGCCGGGAACGACGCCGCGCGCCTCGATCGCGGACTGGACGATCCGGTGCCCCTGGCCCTCCACCTCGTCCATCGTCACCCGGCAGCGGACGTCGAGGCGCTCGGGCGGGGTCCCGGCGCGCGCGAGCTCGCTGCCGAGCGAGGTGACGAAGCAGCCGGCGTGCGCGGCGGCGAGAAGCTCCTCGGGGCTGGTCTTCCCCTCCGGGTCGCCGATCCGGCTGGCGAGCGTGATCGGGAGGCCGGAGAACGCGCCCGACGAGGCGGCGGTCAGCGTCCCCTCGCCGCGCGCGACGGTCCCCTCCCAGGTCGCCTCGGCCTCACGGACGATGCGGGGCATTGCTAGGCCATCACCTCGACGCGCTCCTCGGCGCGGCGCTGCTCCGGCGATTCGGCCTCCTCGCGGCGGCGCACGGCCTGGAGCGCCCGGATCGAGACCTCGACCTGGTCGAGGCTCGGCTCGCGGGTCGTCAGCCGCTGCAGCCACAGCCCGGGCGCGAGAAGCGCCATCAGCACCGGGTTGTGCCGGTGCTTGCCGGCGAAGCGGATCAGCTCGTAGGCGAGCCCCGCGATCACGGGCAGCAGCAGGATCCGGCTGGCGATCAGCCAGTACCAGACCGGCTGCCCGATGAACGCGAAGACGAAGATGCCGATCACCATCACCCAGAGCAAGAACGCTGTTCCGCAACGCGGGTGGATCAAACTGAACTTCTGCACACGCTCGGGCTCGAGCTCGGCGCCGGACTCCAGCGCGTTGATGGCCTTGTGCTCGGCGCCGTGGTACTGGAAGACGCGCTTCAGGTCCGGCAGCAGGCCGATCAGCCCGATGTAGGCGATGAAGACCGCGACGCGGATCAGGCCCTCGACGACGACGAACCAGCCGGTGTCGTCGATCGGCAGCCAGCTGGTGAGCAGCGCCGGCCCGACCTTGAACAGCATCAGGGCGAAGCCGATCGCGAGCGTGAACGAAAAGATGATCGCGCCCCGCGAGATCTCCGTCGCGACCTCCTCGTCGCTCTCGGGATCCTGGGCGGCGTAGTTCGCGGAGATGGCGAGCGCGCGGAAGCCGATCGCGAGCGACTCGCCGAGGGCGACGACGCCGCGGATCACGGGCAGGCGCCAGATCCGCCGGCGCTGCATCGGCGACGTGATGTCCTTCGAGACCTCGGCGATCTGGCCGTTCGGCTTGCGCACGGCGACCGTCCACGTGGACGGCCCGCGCATCATCACGCCCTCGAGGACCGCCTGGCCGCCGTACGAGACGCTCGCGACCAGCAGCCCGGAGACCCTGGCGAAGCGCGCGCGCACGGCCGTGAGTGAGGCGCGGGCTAGGAGCCCGCGGCCGACTTCGCCTTCTCGAGCCGCCGCTGGAAGCGTTCGACGCGCCCGCCCGTGTCGACCAGCTTCTGCTTGCCGGTGTAGAACGGATGGCACGCGGAACAGATCTCGACGTGCAGCTCCGGCTTGGTCGAGCGAGTCGTGAACTCGTTCCCGCAGGAGCACGTCACGTGCGCCAGGACGTACTCGGGATGGATGTCGGCCTTCATCGTCCGGCCAGAATAGCAGAGGCCGTTTCGGGGTCGACGTTGCCGCCGGAGACGACGGCGGCGACCCGTTCCCCCTCGACTTTGCCGGCGAGCACGGCGGCCGCGGCGGCGGCGCCGGCCGGCTCGGCGGCGAGCTTCGCACGCGTGTAGAGGAACCGCATCGCCGCTTCGATCTCCGCCTCGGTGACGAGCACGACCTCCACTCCGAGCGCCCGGCAGAGCGCGACGGCGTGCTCGCCGGCGAAGGGCGCATTGAGGCCGTCCGCCACCGACGTCGGCTCCACCGGCACCGAGCGGCCGGCGGCGACGCCGTCGTGGAGCGCCGGCGAGAGCTCCGGCTCGACCGCGACGACCCGCACGCCCGCCGGGACGCATGCGACGGCAATGCCGGATACGAGCCCCCCTCCCCCGGCCCCGACGACGATCGTGTCGACCTCGGGAACGTCCTCGAGGATCTCCAGGCCGACCGTGCCCTGGCCCGCGAGCACGAGCGGGTCGTCGAAGGGGTGCACGAGCACGCGTCCGCTCTCCTCGCGCAGCTCCGCGAGCCGGTCGAAGGCCTCGCCGGGCCCCGAGGCGGCCAGGTCGACCGCGGCGCCGTAGCCGCGTGTCGCAGCGATCTTCGCCTCGCTGGCGCCCGTCCACATGACGACGAGCGCGTCGATGCCCTCCTCGCGCGCCGCCCAGGCGAGCGCCTGCGCGTGGTTGCCGGCCGAGACGCCGATCACGCCTCGCTCGCGCTCGTCGGCCGCCAGCGTCGAGAGGCGGTTGAGGACGCCGCGCGGCTTGAACGAGCCGGTGCGCTGCAGCAGCTCCGCCTTCAGCCACCGTCCCGGCCCGAGGCTCGCCGACGACAGCGTCGGCGTCCGGTGCACCCGGCCGCGGATCACCTCGGCGGCCCGCAGGACGTCGTCTCGAGTCACGGCCTGCCCGTCGCCCACCGGCGCGATCCTACTCGCCGGTCAGAATCGCCCCATGGAGTCACCGGCCGAGATCGACGGAACGCCTCCGATCCGGCTGGTCGTCTCGGACGACCTCGGCCGCAGCCGCGCCACGGTCTGCTTCCGGCTGCTGCTCGCGATCCCGCACCTGCTCTGGGTGTCGATCTGGGGCCTGCTCGCGTTGCTGGTCGCGGTCGTGATGTGGTTCGCGATCCTCTTCACCGCCCGGTCGCCGCGCGGGCTGCACGACTTCGTCGCCAGGTTCCTCCGCTACGCGACGCACGTCAACGCCTACGTGTTCCTCGCCGCGAACCCGTTCCCGGGCTTCGCGGGCGACCCGGGCACGTACCCGGTCGACCTCGAGATCGAGGGCCCTACCCGTCAGAGCCGTCTGAAGGCGCTCTTCCGGATCGTGCTCGCGCTGCCGGCGCTGCTGCTGGCGTCCGCGCTGTCGGGCCCGGGCTCGGCCGGCGCCTTCAACGGGTACGTGCTCACCGTCCTCGCGACGGTCGCGTTCCTCGGCTGGTTCGCCGCCCTCGTTCGCGCGCGGATGCCGGAGGGGCTGCGGGACCTCGGCACCTACGCGATCGGCTACGGCGCGCAGACGACCGGCTACGTGCTGCTCCTCACCGACCGGTATCCCGACTCGAGCCCGGCGCGCGTCCGGCCCGCGCAGGCGCTGCCGGCGCACCCCGTGCGCCTGTCGCTCGCCGACGAGCTTCGCCGCTCCCGCTTCGTCACCCTGTTCCGGCTCCTGCTCGCCTTCCCGCACCTCGTCTGGGTGTCGCTCTGGTCCGTGCCGGCGACGGTCGCCGTCGTGATCGGCTGGGTCGCGACGCTCGTGACCGGCCGGCTGCCGCAGGCGCTGCACCGGTTCCTGGCCGCCTACGTGCGCTACTGGTCGCACCTGACGCTCTTCCTGACGCTGGTCGGCGGCCCCTTCCCCGGGTTCACCGGCGCCCCCGGCCGGTATCCGGTCGACATCGAGATCGACCCGGCGATGCAGCAGGGACGGTGGTCGGTGCTCTTCCGCGGAGTGCTCGCGATCCCGGCGCTCATGATCGCCGGCGCGCTGAGCGCGGTGCTCTTCGTCGTGGCCGTGCTCGGCTGGCTGGCGGCACTCGTCCTCGGCCGGATGCCCCACGGGCTCCGGGACATCGGCGCGACGAGCACCCGCTACCAGGCCCAGGCCTACGCGTACCTGGCGCTGCTGACGCCGCGGTACCCGTACTCGTGCCCCGCCGTCGCCGCGCCGCCCGAGCCCGTCGAGGAGGAGTCACCGTTCGCGCTGCCACCCGAGCCGGAGCCGTCCGCCGCATGACGCGCCCCGTCGCCGTTCTCGTGGCCGTCGTCGCCGCCGCGGCGTGGGTGGTGGTCGCCTGGCTGCTGCTGCCGAGCGTCGTCCCCGACGGGCTGCAGCTGCCCCCGGTCGACGTCGACGCCGTGTTCGGCGCGGAGGTCGTCGACCGGGCCGAGGACTACGAGCGCCTCTACCTCGTGCTCTGGCCGCTCTCCGTGGTGGCGCTGCTCGCGACGCTCTGGCTCTACGCGAAGCGCGGCGCCGCCTTCGCCAGAGAGTCCGCCGGCGGCCCGATCGCGACCGGCATGCTGCTCGGGATGCTCGGGCTGGCCTGCGTCTGGCTGAGCCAGCTCCCGTTCGACCTCGTCTCCTTCTGGTGGGCCCGCCGCCACGACCTCTTCGAGGGCGGCTATCTCGAATGGGCCTTCGGGAGCTACTTCGAGCTCGGCGCCACCTTCCTCTGGATCTGCCTCGCGATCCTGATCGTGATGGGCCTCGCACGGTGGCTCGGCGACCGCTGGTGGCTGCCGGCGGCGGTCGCGGTCGCCGCGATCGGAGCCCTGCTGACGTTCGCCTCGCCGTACCTGATCGAGCTCGACACGGAGCCGCTGAGCGCAGAGCTCCGGTCGACGGCCGAGACCTTCGAGCGGCGGCAGGGAGTCGACGGGATCACGTACCGCGAGGAGGTGGTGAGCGACCAGACGCCGCTCGCCAACGCCTACGCGATCGGCTTCGGCCCGTCGAAGCTCGTCGTCCTCTGGGACACGCTGCTCGACGGCCGGTTCTCGGACGGTGCCGTGGACGTGGTCCTCGCGCACGAGATCGGGCACCACTCGGGCAAGCACCTGCTGAAGGGGATCGCCTGGTTCGCGCTCTTCGCGCTCCCGTGCGCCTGGGTGCTGATGCGGCTGACACGGCGCCGCGGCGGGATGGCGCGCGCCGAGGCGGTGCCGCTGGCGCTGCTCGTCGTCGCCGTGCTCCAGCTGGCGCTGGCCCCCGCGCAGGCGTGGGTCTCGCGGCGCATGGAGGCGGAGGCGGACTGGAAGGCGCTGCAGACGACGCGCGACCCCAGGGGCGCACGCGAGCTGTTCGTCGGCTTCGCGAGCACGTCGCTCGGCGACCCGAGCCCGCCCGCCTGGAGCCAGGCGTTCCTCGGCTCCCACCCCACGCTCGAGGATCGCGTCGCGATGGCCGACGCGTGGGCCGCCCGCACGTCGGGCGCCGACGCTCCCTAGGCTGCGTCAGTAGGGGCCGGACCTGTCCGGCCCGCTAGTCGGCGCGTGGACAGCGTCCTTGGCGATCGAGAAACCGATGAATCATCACGAGACGCCGCACTAGCTCGCCGCGAGGCCGAACGCGCGTGCCGCCATGGCGGCGATCTCGTCGCCGATCGCGAGCGACGAGGTCGCGCCCGGGGACGGCGCGTTGCGCACGTGCAGGACCCGCTCGTCGCCCTCGAAGACGAAGTCGTCGACCAGGCTGCCGTCCGGTTTGAGCGCCTGCGCCCGGATCCCGGCCGGCCCCGCCGCGACGTCGCCCGCCCGCAGCTCGGGCAGGAGCCTGCGCGCCTCCCGTACCAGCAGCCGCCGCGACCAGTCGCGCGCCGTCTCCAGCGCGCCGACGCGCCAGTGCCGGCGGGCGAGCCTGCGGAAGCCGGGCGCCGACAGCGCGTCCCAGAGGTCGCGCGGCCGCACGCGCCAGCGGCCGTAGCCGTCGCGGGCGAAGGCAAGCACCGCGTTCGGCCCCAGCCACATCGACCCGTCCAGCCGCAGCGTCGTGTGCACGCCGAGGAACGGGAAGGTCGGGTCGGGCACCGGATAGACGAGCGCGTTCGCGAGGTGGCGCGCGTGCTCCCGGAGCACCCAGTAGTCCCCGCGGAACGGGACGATCCTCGGCTCGGGGGCGCCGCCGTCGAGGGCGGCCAGCCGGTCCGCGTTCACGCCGGCGCACGCGACCACGTGCCTCGCCTCGACGTCGCCCGCGCCCGTCCCGAGCAGCACCGAGCCGGCGCGGCGCTCGATCCGCCCCACCTCGCGACCGGTCAGGACGTCGCCGCCCGCGGCGGCGAGGTCGGCCGCGTAGGCGGCCGCCACGCGACCGAAGTCGACGATGCCGGTCTCGGGTGAGTGCAGGGCCGCCAGGCCGGCGGCGTGCGGCTCGAGCTCGCGCAGCCGCTCCGGGCCGATCAGGGCAAGCCCGGGAACGCCGTTGGCGAGCCCGCGCCGGTGCAGCTCGCCGAGACGGACGAGCTCCGCCTCGTTCGTGGCCACGACAACCTTCCCGCACAGCCGGTACTCGATCGACCGCTCGTCGCAGTAGCGGACGAGCGCCTCGGCGCCCGCCACGCAGAGCCGCGCCTTCAGCGACCCGGGCGCGTAGTAGAGGCCGCGGTGGATGACGCCGCTCGAGCGGCCCGACTGATGGAGGGCGATCGCAGGCTCCGCCTCGAGCACGACCACGCGCAGCTCCGGCCGGCGCGCGGTCAGCGCCCGCGCGGTCGCGAGCCCGAGCAGCCCGCCGCCGATCACGGCCACGTCGCAGCGAACGTCGCCCTGCTGGCCGGGCGCGCCCACGTCAGGTGAGCGTGTACTCCGGCCCCGAGCCGCCCTCGGGCGGCGTCAGGCGGCCGCCCTTGGCGCTGATCGCGCCGCACTGGACGCAGTTCGAGGGTGTCAGCTTCACCTGGACGGTCCCATCACCCTCGTCCTCGCCGACCTCGTACACCTGCGCCGGGCACATCCAGGTCCACATCTCCGCGAGGTCCGGCGGCACGCGGCGCCGGATGCGGATGTGGCCCGGCTGGTCGTCCCGGGTCCTGTTGCCGGACGCGTAGACGGACGAGAGCTTGTCGAACGTGAGCGAGCCGTCGGCGGGCGGATACTCGCCGGCGCGGCCCGTGCGGATCAGGCTCGTGGCGGCGTTCGGCTCCGCGTCGTAGTCCTTCGGCGGGAAGCGCCCCTTCGAGACGGTCATCATGCTCGCGCGCACGCCGCCGCCGACGAAGCCCTTGTCGAAGACCTGGCGCATGTTGCGCACCTCCCGCAGGTCCTGCCAGACGTAGCTCTCCCGGAGCGCCGCGTCGTAGGAGTCGAGCGCGCCGACCCGCCCGGGAAGCTCGCCCCGCTGCAGCGCGCGGAACGCGGCCTCGGCGGCGAGACGGCCGGACTCGACCGCGAAGTGCACGCCCTTCAGCCGCGGGACGTTGACCAGCCCGGCGCCCTCGCCGACCAG
>DATBMD010000168.1:0-19400 GCA_036555085.1 Gaiellaceae bacterium | reverse complement strand
GGGTCCAGGTGGGCTCGGGCGTCACGGCCATGTCACCTCATCCTAGTTGCGGCTCCTCGGGCAGAATCCGACGTCCATGCGCGTCTTCTCCGGCATCCAGCCCACGGGCGACAAGCATCTCGGCAACCTGATCGGCGGCTTCCGCCAGTACGCGGCGACGCAGGAGCGCGGCGAGGCGTTCTTCTGCATCGTCGACCTGCACTCGATCACGGTCGAGTACGACCCCGACGACTTCCGCGAGAAGACGCTCGACCTGGCCGCGATGCTCTTCGCGACCGGCCTCGACCCCGACCGCTCGACGGTCTTCGCGCAGAGCCACGTGACCGCGCACGCCGAGGCGGCGTGGCTGCTGGGCGCGGTCACGAGCTACGGGCAGCTCGGGCGCATGACCCAGTTCAAGGACAAGTCCGACCGGCACGAGTTCATCTCGTCCGGCCTCTTCACCTACCCGGTGCTGATGGCGGGCGACATCCTCCTCTACCAGACCGACATCGTCCCGATCGGCGACGACCAGCGGCAGCACCTGGAGCTCTCGCGTGACATCGCCGAGCGGTTCAACGCCCGCTACGGGGAGACGTTCGTCGTGCCGCGGGGCGTCTACCCGGAGGTGGGCGCGCGGATCATGGACCTGCAGGAGCCGACGCGGAAGATGTCGACCACCGGCGGCACCGACGCCGGCACCGTGCGACTGCTCGACGAGCCCGACGCCGTCCGCAGGAAGTTCAAGAGCGCGGTCACCGACTCCGGCCGCGAGGTGCGGCGCGGCGACGACAAGGCCGGGATCACGAACCTGATCGACATCCTCAGCGTCGCGACCGCCAAGACGCCCGGCGAGATCGAGGTGGCCTACGAGCACGCCGGCTACGGGCAGTTCAAGGACGACGTCGGCGAGGCGGTGGCGGCGCTGCTCACCCCGGTGCGCGAGCGCTACCTCGAGCTGCGCGCCGACCCCGCCGAGCTCCGCCGGCTGCTCGGCGCCGGCGCCGAACGGGCACGTGAGGCGGCCGCGCCCACGCTCGAGCGGATGTACGACGCGATGGGCTTCGTGCGGCTGGACAAATGAGGCGGACGCTGCTCGTCGCGGCCGGCGTCGGAGGGCACGGCTACCAGACCGCGAGCGGTCTCGGGTGGCGGTGGGCTCGCAGCTTGCGATCCTTGGTGACGAGCCGCAATCCGTGCTCGACCGCGGTTGCGTAGATCAGCCGGTCGGCGGGGTCACCGGGAAAGGAAGACGGCAGGGAGACGGCGGTGTCCGCGATCGCCGGTGTCAGCGGAATCGTCCGAATGCGAGCGGAGAGATGCTCGAGCCACGAGCGGATGGGGATGCTGAGAACGATCCGCTCGTGCTCGGCGAGCCAGGCCAGCTCGAACCACGAGATCGCCGCGACCGCGAGCTCGCCGGCCTCGCTCAGCGCCTTCGTCGCCTCACCGCTGATCCGTTCCGGCTCGGCGGACCACCAATGCACGACGTGGCTGTCGAGCAGAACCGCGGTCAGGCGAGCTCCCAGGCCGCTCCGGTCGTGAAGAGGTCCTCGTCCTCGGCGGCCGTGATCGCCACGCCGCTCACGCTTCCCTTCAGCGCATGGGAGCCGGTGGCCGGTACGAGGCGCGCCACGGTGCGGCCGTGCTTCGTGATCTCGACCTCGTCGCCTGCCGCGACCTCGTCGAGGAGGGCGAGGATCTTCGCCTTCGTCTCGGTTGCGGTCATCTTTCTGATCATATGGTCAGTATAACGGTTAGAACCGTCACGCGAGGCCAACGAGCCTGCGCAGCGCGGCCACCTCGTCGGCCGTCAGCTCGCGCCACTCGCCGGGCCGCATCCGGCCGAGCGTGAGCCCGGCGTAGCGGCTGCGGTGGAGCCGCCGGACGGGGTGGCCGACCGCCTCGCACATCCGGCGCACCTGCCGGTTGCGGCCCTCGTGCAGGACGAGCTCGACGCGTGACGCGGCGAGCCGGCGGACGCGGGCCGGCGCCGTGCGGCCGTCCTCGAGCTCGACCCCGTTCGCGAGCACGCGCAGGACGACCTCCGAGGGCTCGCCCTCGACGTCGGCGACGTAGACCTTCTCCACCTCGTAGCGCGGATGCGCGAGCCGGTGGGCGAGCTGCCCGTCGTTGGTCAGCAGCAGGGCTCCCGTGGTGTCGGCGTCGAGCCGCCCGACCGGGACGATGCGGGTCTGGTGGCCGACGAGCCCGACCACGGTCGGCCGGCCCTGCGGGTCGCGCGCGGTCGTGACGACCCCGGCCGGCTTGTGGAGCAGCACGTGGGCCAGCCGCTGCTTCGCCACACGGCGACCGTCGACCTCGACCTCGTCGCGGTCGGTGACGAACGTGCTCAGCGCGCCGACCTCGCCGTTGACGCGGACGCGACCCTCCTTGATCAGCTCGTCGGCGCCGCGGCGTGAGGCGACGCCGGCGCGGGCCAGGAAGGCGTTCAGCCGCACGGCCGCATTGTCGCCTCGCTAGGGTGCCCGTCGTGGTCGACCGGGCGGAGGCGACGGACAGGCTCGCGGAGCTCGCGATCTACGGGGCGAACGTCCAGCCCGGCCAGGTCCTCGCGATCTCGAGCTACGTCGGCAAGGAGGAGCTGACGCGGGTGATCGCCCGCAAGGGATACCAGCGCGGCGCCCGCTGGGTCGACGTCGTCACCTTCGACCAGTGGCTGAAGCGCGAGCGGATCGCGCACGCCGCCGAGGAGACGCTCGACTTCGTGCCGCCCTGGATGCGTGAGCGCCTGCTCTGGCTGTCGGAGGAGCACGCCGCCCGGGTCTCGCTCAGCGGCCCGCACGCGCCGACGGCGCTGGAAGGGCTCGACCCGGCACGCGCCGGCCGGGACCTGCTGCCGTGGCTGCCCGAGGTGGGGCCCGTCGTGAACGCCCGCACGACGAACTGGACGATCGTCCCGGCGCCGACGGCGCCGTGGGCCGTCAGGGTCTACCCGGAGCTCGAGGCCGAGGAGGCGCTCGACCGGCTCTGGGAGGCGATCGTCCACGTCTGCCGGCTCGAGCGGCCCGATCCGGGCGCCGCCTGGGACGAGCGCAGCGCGACGCTGAAGGCGAACGCTGACAGGCTGACCGCACGGCGCTTCGACGCGATCCGGCTGCACGGGCCCGGCACCGACCTCACCGTGGGGCTATTCCCCTCCTCGGTCTGGCTCGCGGGAGGAGCGGAGACCGTCGACGGGATCCACCATCACGCGAACCTGCCGACCGAGGAGACGTTCACGACGCCCGACCCGACCCGGGTCGACGGGCGCGTGACGGCGACGATGCCGCTGGAGCTGTACGGCTCGATCGTGCGCGGGCTCCGGGTCGAGTTCGCCGGCGGCCGGGCCGTCAAGATCGACGCCGACGAGGGAGCCGACGCCCTCCGCGCCGCTGCCGCGCGCGACGAGGGGGCCTCTCGCCTGGGCGAGCTCGCGCTCGTCGACGGCGAGGGCAGGATCGGCCCGCTCGGCACGGTCTTCTACGACACGCTGCTCGACGAGAACGCCGCGAGCCACATCGCGATCGGCCACGCGTACGAGCGCGGGGTCGAGGACGAGGCGGATATCGCCCGCATCAACCACAGCTCGATCCACGTCGACTTCATGATCGGCAGCCCGGAGCTCGACGTGGACGGGATCACGACGGAGGGAGAGGCCGTGCCCGTGCTCCGCGAAGGCCGATGGCAGATCTAGCCCCGGACGATCGCTTCCGCCGGCTCGCCGAGCTGGTGGTCGGCTTCGGCGCCAACGTGCAGCCGGGCCAGATCGTCGGCCTGACGAGCTACGTCGGCAAGGAGGGGGTCGCGCGCGAGATCGCGCGGGCGGCCTATCAGCGGGGGGCGCGTTGGGTCGACGTCGTCGTCTTCGACGACCTGCTCAAGCGCGAACGGCTCCTGCACGCGCCGGAGGAGAGCCTCGACTTCGTGCCGCCGTGGCTCCGCGACCGCCTGCTCTGGCTGTCGGACGAGCGCGCGGCGCGGATCTCGTTCTCCGGGCCGCAGGCGCCGGGGGCGCTCGACGGGGTCGACCCGGCGCGGGCGGGCCGCGACCTGCTGCCCTGGCTCGCCGAGGTCGGCGAGGTCGTCAACGGCCGCACGACGAACTGGTCGGCGATCCCGGTGCCGACCGCGGCCTGGGCAGCGCTCGTCCACCCGGGGCTGGCGCCGGACGAGGCGCTCGAGCGATTGTGGGCCGACGTCGCGCACGTCTGCCGGCTCGACGAGCCCGACCCCGAGGCGGCCTGGGACCTGCGCATGGGCGCGCTCGGCGCCGCGGCCGCGAAGCTGACCGAGCGCCGCTTCGACGCGATCCGGCTGCACGGGCCCGGTACCGACCTGACCATCGGCCTGCTGCCCTCCTCGGTCTGGGGCGCAGCCGTGTTCGAGACCGTGGACGGTCTCACGCATCACCCGAACCTGCCGACGGAGGAGGTCTTCACCACCCCCGATCCGGCACGCGCGGACGGCGTCGTCACCATGACGATGCCGCGCGAGCTCTACGGCCAGCTGATCGAGGGCATCCGGATCGAGTTCGTCGAGGGCCGCGCCGTGCGCATCGACGCCGAGCGGAACGCCGAGACGCTGCGCGTTGCCGCGGCGAAGGACGAGGGCGCCTCACGGCTCGGGGAGCTCGCGCTCGTGGACGGCCACGGCCGGATCGGGCCGCTCGGCACCGTCTTCTACGACACGCTGCTCGACGAGAACGCCGCCAGCCATCTCGCGCTGGGGGACGGCCTGTCGATGGGCGTGGACGACGAGGCCGACCGCGAGCGAATGAACCGCAGCGCGATCCACGTCGACCTGATGGCCGGCAGCCCGGAGCTCGAGGTCGACGGGATCACCGCCGCCGGCGAGCACGTCCCGGTGCTGCGCCGCGGCGACTGGCAGCTGTGACGCCGGGCGGCGGCCGGGCGGCCGTCGTCGTGCGCGGGCTGCTCGTCAGCCGCGGGGGCAGGCCGGTCCTGCCGGACGTCTCGCTCGAGATCCGTCCGGGCCGGGTCACGGGCCTGCTCGGGCCGAGCGGGTCCGGCAAGACGACGTTGCTGCGGGCGATCGTCGGCGTCCAGATCGTCGAGCGCGGCGCGGTGAGCGTCCTGGGACTGCCCGCCGGCTCGCCCGAGCTTCGCCGTCGCGTCGGCTACGTGACGCAGGCGCCGTCGGTATACGGCGACCTGACCGTGCGCGAGAACCTGCGGTACTTCGCCAGCGTCCTCGGCGTCCCCGGCGAGCACGTCGACGACGCGGTCGCGACGGTCGGGCTGCGGCCGCAGCTGCTCCAGGTGGTCGGGACGCTGTCCGGCGGCGAGCAATCGCGCGCATCGCTCGCGGCGGCGCTGCTCGGCCAGCCGGAGCTGCTCGTCCTCGACGAGCCAACCGTCGGCCTCGATCCCGTCCTGCGCCGCGATCTCTGGTCGAGCTTCCACGAGCTCGCGGGCCGCGGCGTCACGCTGCTCGTCTCGACCCACGTGATGGACGAGGCGGCGCGCTGCGACGATCTCGTGCTGCTGCGCGACGGGCGGATCGTGGCCTCGGGGACGCCCCAGGAGCTGCTCGCCCGCAGCGGCGCCGGCGACCTCGAGCGGGCGTTCCTCGTGCTCGCCGGCGAGTCGTGAGCGCCCGCATCACGCTCGCGACCGCGACGCGCGTCCTGCGCCAGCTGCGCCGCGACCGGCGCACGATCGCGCTGCTGCTCGTCGTGCCGCCCGCGCTGCTCGCGCTGCTCGACTACCTGTTCGAGGCGCAGCCGCAGACGTTCGAGCGGGTCGGCGTGCCGCTGGTCGGCCTCTTCCCGTTCGTGACGATGTTCCTCGTCACCTCGATCGCGATGCTGCGCGAGCGCACGACGGGGACGCTCGAGCGGCTGATGTCGATGCCGCTGGCGAAGCTCGACCTCCTCGCCGGCTACGGGCTCGCGTTCGCGCTCGTCGCGGCCGTCCAGGCGGGCATCACGAGCGCGGTCGGGTTCGGCCTGCTCGGGATCGACACGTCCGGGCCGGTCTGGGCGGTCGTCTGCCTCGCCGTCGCGAACGCCGTGCTCGGGATGGCGCTCGGGCTCTTCCTCAGCGCCTTCGCGACGACGGAGTTCCAGGCGGTCCAGTTCATGCCCGCCTTCGTCCTCCCGCAGATCCTGCTCTGCGGTCTCCTCGTCCCGCGCGAGCAGATGCCGCGCGCCCTCGAGCTCCTCTCCGCCCTGCTGCCGCTCACGTACGCCTACGACGCGCTCGTGCGGGTGGCCGCGGACGAGATCGGCGGGCGCCTCTGGCTCGACGTCGCGGTCGTCGTCGGCTGCATCGCGCTCGCGCTCGTGCTCGGCGCCACGACGCTGCGCCGCCGGACGGCGTAGCGGCTATGGCATCTTTATGGCATTATCATGCCATGGCGAGGCGAAGGATCAGCACGACGGTCGACGAGCGGCTGCTCGCCGAAGCGCGGCGGGCGCGCGCGGGGCTGAACGACGCGGCCCTGCTCGACGAGGCGCTGTCGGCGCTGCTCGCGCGGCGCCGTGCGGCCGAGATCGACGCTGCCTACGCCGTCTACGGCGACCACCCGCTGGACGAGGCCGACGAGTGGGGCGACCTGGCCTCGTTCCGGGACGCCGCCGCGCGGTCGTGAACGGGCTGCCCGCCCGGGGAGAGCTGTGGTGGTGCGAGCTGCCGGAGATCCCCAGGCGTCCGGTGGTCGTGCTCTCCCGTGACGCCGCCATCCCGCGGCTGCGGCGGACGCTCGTCGCGCCGTGCACGACCACCGTCCGCGGGCTTCCGAGCGAGGTCCCGCTCGAGCCCGGCGACGACCCGGTGCCGCGCCGGTGCGCGGTCAACCTCGACTCGGTCGAGAGCGTCTCCCTCGGCGTGCTGACGGAGCGGCTGGGCCGGCTCGCCGACGACCGGATACGAGACGTCTGCGCGGCGCTCGCGGTCGCCGTCGACTGCGAGCCGTAACCCCGGGGGCCGCGGTCTACACTGGAGGGCGTGACCGGGATGACGATCGCGGCGATCGTCGTGGCAGCGCTGCTCCTCCTGGGCCTCGCGACGGTGGCGTATCGGCTCTGGCGCGTCCTGCGGGGCGACGAGGAGGTCGAGGCAGGCGGCTCGCTCGGCCGGCAGTTCTTCGGGCGCTCGAAGAGCGACTCCTGAGCTCGCGAGCCCGGCGCAAGGGAACCTCAATCGACCGACGGTCGTAGATGTAATCGACGATGCGCGCCCTTCTCGTCCTCCTCGTCGCAGCCGCGGTCGCCGCCGCCCTCGGAACGGGACCGGCCCACGCAGCAGCGCCAAGGATCCTGATCTTCAGCGGCGGCGTGCTCGACCGCCAGTTGGTCGTCTCCGACTGGAGCCGCATCTCGTCGGTCGTCAGCGTGGTTGCCCCTGCTCGCCCGCTGCCGCGAGCGGTGGTACGCAATCGGCCCCGGCTCCTGCTGGCGCTCTTCTGGGGCCCGCGCTGGAACGAGTACCTCGCCGCGGGGAAGTCGCCCGCGGCGCTACGGCCCCGGCAGGCCGATCAGCACGGGTTCTTCTACCCGGCGTGGGACGGCCGCGTCGCCGCCATCGACCTGCCCTGGGTGGGTCGCTGGCCGCGCGTGGTGCCGGGTCGGGCGCTCTCGATCCTCGCGCGGCTGGGCGTGCCCACGCGGCTCTCCGCTCCGCCGGATCCGTGGTCGCCGCTGCGGCGGCCGCTCCACCTCCCGCGACCGGCGCAGGGCGCACCGTGCCCACGGAGCACGGTGGACGCGTCCGTGGACTGGCCGGCCGTGCGAATCTTCGGCGGCTCGGGCATCGGGCCTGGCCCGGTCTACCCGGGCCTCGGGAGCTACCACTTCCTGAACGCGCCGGCCGACACCCAGTTCGGCGGACCGTGGCACGGCCAGAAGGTGTTCTGGTACGTCACACCTGCGTACCGCGGGCCGGTGCTGATTCGCGGCCGGCGCCTCGACGGCCACGAGTGGATGCGCTTCGACGGCGGTCGGCTCCCGGCCCCCGAGCTGCGCATCGACGAGAGCGAGACGGTCTCGTGGGACGGCCAGCCAGCGGGCAGCCGCGGACGGCCCTCTGCCGTTCGCGTGCGCGCGCCGGGCTGCTACGGCGTCCAGATCGACGGGACGAGCTTCAGCCGCGTCGTCGTCTTCGAGGTGCGTCTCGCCTGATCGTCAGGCGGTTCGGCCGCGGCCACGGCCGGCCGCGCTCAGACCGGCGGCTCGGGGTCGTACTGGATGTAGCGGCGCACCTCGCGCGCGCGCTCGACCGAGTGCAGGCGGGCGACCAGGTGCAGCGCCATGTCGATCCCCGCCGAGACGCCCGCGGCGGTGACGACCTCGCCGCTGTCGACCCAGCGGTCGTCCGGGCGCACCTCGATCCCGTCGCCCAGCTCGCCGAGCCGGTCGAGCGCGCCCCACCAGGTGGTCGCGGGCCGGCCGTCGAGCAGGCCGGCGGCCGCGTAGACGAGCGCTCCGGTGCAGACGCTCGTCATCAGCGTGTCGGCCGCCCGCAGCCCGCGCAGCCAGTCGAGCACGACCTCGTCGGCGAGCTCGCGGCGCGTCCCGGCGCCGCCCGGGTAGACGAGCACGTCGAGCGGCGGCGCCGAAGCCCACGTCTGATCGGGAAGGACCCGCAGGCCCTTCGCGCAGGTGACCACTCCGTCCTCGCGCGCGACGGTGAAGACCTCGACGCCGTCGTCGGGCCAGCCCTGCGCCCAGGCCGCGAGCACCTCCCAGGGGCCGGCCCAGTCGAGCTCCTCCGCCCCGTCGAACAGCGCGATCGCGATCCGCACTACGAGGCGCGCGCTTCGGCGACCGCGATCAGGCGCTGCCGGATCTCCGCGGGGTCGCCGCCGAGGTCGTCGAGCCGCGGCAGCGCGGCGAGGCTGTCGAGGCCGAAGACCCGCTCGAACAGCGACGTCACGCGGTAGCGGACGGCGCCCCCGGGGCCGCTCTCGCGGCCGGCCTCGGCGATCAGGCCGCGCTCGACGAGCGAGGCAACCGCCGAGTCGGCGGCGACGCCGCGAATGCGAGCGATCTCCGGGCGCGAGACCGGCCCCAGGTACGCGACGATCGCGAGCGTCTCGAGCGCGGCCTGCGACAGGCCCCGCTCGACGGGCCGCTCGAAGAGGCGGGCGCAGGCGTCGGCCGCGTCGCGCGAGGCGCGGAACGCCCAGCCGCCGGCGGCCTGCTCGAGCACGATGCCGCTCCGGCCCTCGCGGTAGCGCTCGCGCAGGAGGCCGAGCGCGGTCTCGACGCGCTCCTCGTCCTCGTCGGCCGCGGTCGCCAGCTCCGCGACGGGCAGCGGCGCCGAGGCGACCACGAGCAGCGCTTCGAGCGTGCGCGCGAGCGCGTCGACGGGATTGGAGGAGATCAGGCGGAGCGGGCGGTCCACTCGAGCATCCTTTCGTCGTTGGCGCGGGCGACTCTGATCGGCGCGAACGGGGCGGCCTGCGACAGCGCGATCTCACCCGTCTTGCGCAGCTCGAGCAGCGCCAGGAACGCGACCGCCTGCTCAACGCGGGAGAGGCCGGCGACCTCGGCGTCGAAGTCGAACCGGCGGCGGCGGGCGAGCACCGCGCGGAAGCGCTGGAGGAACTGCGAGACCGGTGGGAACCGAAGCGCCATGTGGGAGAGGGATACCTTCGGCGGCTCGACCGCCAACCCTCGCAGCGCCGCCGCGAGCGCGGCCGCGTCCTGCGGCGCCAGCCGGCGCTCCGGGGCGGGGGCGAACGGCGCCGGGCCGATCCGGAAGAAGCGGTCGCGCTCGGCCGCGAGCCGCTCGGCGAGCCAGGCGGCGGCCTCTTTCATCCGGCGGTACTCGGCGAGCCGGCGGGCGAGCTCCTCGGCGGCCTCCTCCGGCTCGAGCTCGGCGAGCTCCGCCTCCTCGTCCGGGAAGAGCTGGCGGGCCTTCAGCTCGAGCAGCGCGGCGACGAGGACGAGGAACTCGCCGCAGGCGTCGAGGTCCAGCTCCTCGCGCTCGGCGAGACGCTCCACGAAGGCCACGACGATGGCGGCAATGTCGATCTCCTTCGGCTCCAATGCGTCCTTCAGCAGCAGCGTCAGGAGGAGGTCGAACGGGCCTTCGAAGGAGTCGAGGTCCAGCTCGAGGTCCCGGACTGCGCTCGCCACGCCCGCGGACCCTACCGGTCGGGGCGGACGCGGCTCTTCGGCACCGCCATCGACCGGCCGGGTGCGGGCGGCTGCGCCTTCGGGCGGGAGGGCTCGCGCGGGCGACCGCGCCGCTGCGTGAGGACGAACCAGACCGCCCCGGCCACGATCCCGAGGATGGACACCCAGACGTTGACCCGCAGCCCCAGGATCTCGTGGGCGGGGTCGACGCGCAACAGCTCGATCCACAGCCGCCCGACGCAGTAGAGCGTAACGTAGAGCGCGAACAGGCCCGGCGGACGGATCGACCGGCGCCGCTCGAGCAGCAGGAGCAGGAGCGCCAGCCCCCAGCACCAGAGCGCCTCGTACAGGAACGCGGGATGGAACGTCTCCGACTCGAGGTACTCGAGCGGCCGGTTCTCGAGGTCGATCTCGAGGCCCCACGGCAGGTCGGTCGGCCTGCCGAAGAGCTCCTGGTTCCACCAGTTGCCGAAGCGGCCGATACCCTGCGCGACGAGCAGCCCCGGAGCGAGGCAGTCGGCGAGCAGCCAGATGTCGGCGCCGGCCCGCTTCGCGACGATCGCGCCCGCGATGCAGCCGAACGCGATGCCGCCCCAGATCCCGAGCCCGCCCTTCCAGATCGCGAACGGCCCCCACCACTCGTCGGGCACCTCGTCCCAGCTCGTCACCAGGTGGTAGAGCCGGGCGCCGACGATCCCGAACGCGACGCCCCAGACCGCACAGCGGAAGATCAGGTCCCAGTCGCCGCCCCGCTTGACCCAGCGGCGGCCGGTGATGTACGTCGCGGCGACGATCGCGAGCAGGAGCGTGAGCCCGTACATGTGGATCGTGAACGGGCCCAGGTCGAGCGCGCCCGAGCCGGGCGAGGGAATCGACGCCACCGCAGCCATGCTGCGGGGATTCTTGCGGAATCGCCAGGGGCACGGCCCTCTGACGGCTCCGGCGGCTCGCTGAGCGTGCGCGGCCGGAGGGGATAGTGCGAGAGCACAGACCCGGAGAGTCGCGTGCGCTCAGCGGGGCGAGCCGGCTCCGCCGGCCGGCTCCGCCGGCCGGGAGGCGACGCCGGCCGGTGGCGTCAGAGCAGGATCTGGAGCGCGAGATCGACGGAGCAGCCGCGCTCGAGCAGTTCGATGGCGCGGTGCAGGTCGACCTCGTGGGACGCCGCGAGCACCGCCGCCGCCTCGCGGTCGTAGCCCGCCCGGCCGAGCGCCTCGAGTCGCCACTGCTCGACGAGCTCGAGCTCGGACTCGATTCTGGTCTCAAGATCCGCCGCAGACATCGTCACCTTCTCGATACGCCGTGTACCCGGATATTCGTCCGATCACGCCTTCTGGATCCCCCCTTTCTAGGGGGTTGGGATGAACGTTCCGTAAATCTCGGGTGAGGATTTCTGGGCAGGCCGCGGCGGGCGCCAGTGGGGCGCCCGCCGAAGCGGTGGAGCCGGCTGTAGCTAGGCGCCCGGGGCGGCGGCGACCCTGACGGGCGCGTATGCGTGGGTGCGCGCGCCACCGTAGGCGACGAACCCGTCCCAGACCGAGTAGCGCCAGACGCCCGGCCCGGGGAACACGACCCGCGCCGCATAGACGCCCGTGGCTGCGGTCGGCCGGGCCGGGAACGTCTTCGTGAGCTGACCCTTGCGGATGCGCACGAACGGCTTCACGTCGTCGAGCGGCGTGACGCCGTGCTGGAGCACGGTGATGCGGACCTTCCACGGAGCGCCGGCGACGGCGCCCGTGGGCGCCGAGCTGAGCTTCACCGTCGCCCAGCCGCCAGCCCACGCGACGGCCGGGAGCGCGAGCGCCGCGGCGGCGGCGACCAGCGCCAGCCGTCTCACGACGTTCCCTCGGCGACGGGGGGCATGCCGCCGCGCCGCCGGCGCACGAGCAGGAACGCCATCGCCGCGAGCAGCACGGCCGCGACGGCTCCCGCGGCGACGGGTACCACGGGGAAGGAGTCGGACGCCGTGCCGCCCGTGATCGTGACGGGCGCGTACGTGTGCGTCTGCGAGAAGCCGTCGAAGACCTCGTAGCGCCAGGTGCCCTCGGCGGGGAACACGACGTCGGCGGTGTAGACGCCGGGCTGGCCCGTCGGGATGGCGTCGAACTCGGTGGCCGCGCCCGCGGAGTCGTACAGACGCACGGTCGGCGCCAGGCCGTCGAGGGGCGTGACGCCGTGCTGGAGCACGGTGAGCTCGGGCGACCAGGTGCCGCCCGGCGGCGTCCCCGCGGGCAGCGTCGAGAGTTGGACGGTCGCGAAGCCGCCTGCGAGCGCCGAAGCCGGCAGCGCGAGCGCGATCGCGAACACAGCGAGCAGTCGTCCCATCACGAACCTCCTTTTCGGGTCACCGCTACTACGTCCGGCGGGCCGCCGGGGTTCCCGGTCAGCCCACGCGCCCGGCGAGGGCGAGAGCCTCGTCGCGCGTCAGCTCGCCTTCGAGCCGCAGCGTCAACGGCCCGCGCTCCCAGAGGAGGACGTCGCGGGCGAGGTAGAGCCGCTCGTCGTGGAAGCTGCCGTCGGGCGCGACGTAGGCGAAGCCGTGGGGCTCGCCGGTGAGCAGGAGCCCGCGGCCACCGTCGACGGTCAGCTCCTCGACCAGGGTGCCGCCGGCGCCGACCTTCTTGAAGACGAACCCGCGGTCGATGGCGCCGTTGACCTGAGACAGGATCAGGCGCACATCCAGGTCGCGGCCGTAGACGAACGAGATCATGCCCGGCTCCTTGACGTAGACGGCGTCGGGCGGGCCGGCGCCCTCCAGCTGGAGCGGCTCGAAGCCGGCGCGTCGCCGCGCCTCCTCGAGGGAGACCTGCTCGCCGAGGAACTCGAGCGAGTCGGCGGGCGTCACGGGCGGCAGCTCCTCGACGCGGACGACCACGGCCGAGCGGATCCCGAGCCACTCGAGGAAGGCGCTGCGAGCGCCGGGAGAGAGCGCAAGCGTCGCGCCGATCGCCGCCACGAGCACGGCGAGCGCGACGGCGAGCCGGAGCGCCCAGCGGCGCCGCTGCGGCGTCGGCTCGGCGAGCCGGAGCGCCACCACGTCCGCGAGCGCCGGGGTGTCCGGGAACGCCAGCTCGCCGGCGAGCGCCCGCAGCCGTGTCTCGAGCTCAGGCATCTGCCTCCCTCAGCCGGTCGAGCGCCCGCGAGAAGCGCGACTTGACGGTGCCCGGGCGGACGCCGAGCACCGAGGCGGTCTCCTGCTCGGAGAGGTCGAGGAACGTCCGGCAGGTCACGACGAGGCGCTGGTCCTCGGGCAGCGCCTCGACGAGCGAGAGGAGGCGCCGCCGCTCGTCGGCGGCGATCGCCCGTCCCTCGGGGGACGGAGCCGCGTCCCCCGAGGGAGCTTCCGCCGCCGCGCGCAGCGCGAGCGCGTCCCGGCGGCCGGCGGACCGGCGCCTGTTGCGGGCCTCGTTCGCCACGATGCGCAGCAGCCAGGGCCGCAGCGGAGCTCCCCGGCGGAACCGGTGCAGCGCGCGGTAGGCCTTGACGAAGGCCTCCTGCGCGGCGTCCTCGGCGTCGGCGGCGTTCCGGGTGATCAGGTAGGCGGTGCGGAAGGCGATCTCCTGGTTGGCGCGAACGAGCGCGGCGAACGCGTCCCCGTCACCACGGCGGGCGCGCTCCACGAGCTCGGTCTCGGATGGTGGTGGCCGGCTCGCCACTACCGCCTCTACACCACCGGCGGCCCGCCGGTTCCGGCTCACGCCGCGGCCGGGCTCTCGAGCGCCGCGACGAGCGCTTCGCGGCCGCCGTCCTCGAGCGCCGCCCGCGCCGCCTCCCTGCCCGCGGCCACGGCTTCGTCCAGCTGCCCGAAGCTGCGTAGCGGCACGTGCTGGACCTCGGGCGTGACGACGAGATCGGCGAGCCCGCGGTTGCGCTCAGCACGCTCGACGCTCGCCAGCACGGTCGCGCGGGCGAGCGTCTCGACGATCGACGGCAGGCGCGGCTCTTCCTCGTCCTCGCCGACCTGCATCCTGCGGATCACGTCGACGGCGACGATCGGGCCCTCGCCCGCCGCCGCCATCTCGTCGACGGGCAGGTTGTTGAGGACGCCGCCGTCGACGAGGAGCGCGCCGAGCATCGGAACCGGCGGCGCGATGCCGGGAATGCACATGCTGGTCCCGACCGCATCGGCCAGCGGCCCGCGCCGGAAGACCACCTGCCTGCTCGACAGCAGGTCGGCGCTGACCGTGAACAGCGGCAGCGGCAACTCCTCGACGCGCCCGTCGCCGAACAGGCGCTCGAGCATCCTCCCGGCCTTCCGGGAGCGAATCAAGGCGACGCGGGGGATCGTGTAGTCGTTGAACGGCGAGCGCCGCACGAGCTCCTCGTGGCAGCGGTCGTGGATATCGCCGGCGCTCCACCCCGACGCGGCCATGCCGGCGATCAACGCGCCCATGCTGCACCCGCCGAGACGGTCGACGTCGAAGCCCTCCTCCTCGAGCACGTCCAGGACGCCGATGTGGGCGAGCCCGCGGGCGCCGCCGCCGGAGCAGACGACCCCGAGCGAGCGGCCGACGATCCGGCGTGCGAGCCGGGCGACCGCGACCGCGTCGCCCTCGCCGACGAGATGGTGCGCCCGCGGGCGCACGTCGTCGAGCAGCCGCTCGAGCGACGCGGTCGGGAAGTCCCCGACGACGACCAGGTCGAGCCCCGCCGGCGGCGCCTGCGCCAGCGCGGCGCCGGC
Source organism: Gaiellaceae bacterium (assembly GCA_036555085.1). GTDB lineage: Bacteria > Actinomycetota > Thermoleophilia > Gaiellales > Gaiellaceae > Gaiella. The sequence goes on along the minus strand of DATBMD010000168.1, from coordinate 4,638 downwards.
GCGGGCGACCAGGAGCGCTCGATCCGCCTGCCGCAGCGTGAAGGCGGACCAGCCGCCGTCGTCCCCTCGATCCGCGAGCACGAGGTGCGCGTGCTCGCGCTCCGCCCGGTCGACCATCGCGGCACGGTCGGCACGATCGCCCTCGCTCCCGTCGAGCAGGGCGACCGGCCCGAAGCGCTCGAGCGCCGCGGCCACGAGTCGCGCGACGCCGTCGACGTCGCCGCCCGCCGTCACGGCCCTGACCGCGATCACGGCCGGCCGCACCGGCGGCGCCTCCCGGCCGGCGACCGCCTGCAGCTGGCGCGCGAGCTCGCGGGCGACGGAGAGACCCAGCTCGGGGTCGGCGCGCAGAACGCCCGCGAAGGCATCGGCCGCGAGCTCGTACAGCTCGCTGTCGCGGACCGCCTGCACGGACGCCGACCGCGCCGAGCCCGTCAGGAGCGCGAGCTCGCCGAGGACGCCGCCCGGGCCGACCTCCTGCAGCACGCGTCCGGCGCCGCCGTCCTCCGCGACGACGCGCAGCCGGCCCGTCCCGACGACGTAGAGCGCTTCCGCCTCTTCACCGGCGCGGAAGAGCCAGTCGCCCGCGTGCACGGTGACGCGGCGAACCCGCGCCGCCAGCTCGGCGAGCGTCTCGGGCGAGGCGTGGGCGAGGAAGCCCACCCGGGCGAGCACCGCAGCTCCCGTCGTCGTCTCGACCGACACGTCAGGCGTGAGCATGGACCCGCGAGACCCCCCGCTTCAACTTCCCTTTTCTCCACACCCCCTTTAGGATCGCGGCGTGCGACTCCGGAAGGACGCGAAGATGGACCTGCTCGCCCGGGTGCCGCTGTTCTCGGGCTGCTCGAAGCGGGAGCTGCAGGAGGTTGCGGCGCTCGCCGACGAGCTCGACCTGTCCGAGGGGACGGTCCTGATCAAGGAGGGCGAGCGAGGTCGCGAGTTCTTCGTCATCGTCGACGGGACCGTCGCGGTGACGAAGGACGGCCGCCGGGTCAGCACGCTTGGCGGCGGCGACTGGATCGGCGAGATCGCGCTCGTGTCGGACGTCCCGCGGACGGCGACCGTGACGACGACCTCGCCCGTCCGACTGCTCGTCGTCACCGACCGCGCCTTCAGCGGTCTCATCAAGCGCTCCCCGTCGATCGCGTTGAAGGTGCTCGCGAGCGTCGCCGAGCGCTTGAAGCCAGAGACGGCGTAGAACTGCCATCCCCTGGCTCTCCTCTCCGCCCGTGCGCGCACCGCGCACGGGTGCCCGCACGCTCGCTCTCCACAGGCTGTGGAGAACTCCGCCGCGGCCGCGGGCGCTAGAGTCGTCGGCGGTGGCCCTGGCCGTCGGCATCAACCACGTGGCGCTCGAGGTCGGCTCGATCGACGAGGCGCTCGTGTTCTGGGAGCGGGTGTTCGGCCCGCCCCGGCTGCGCGGCCGCTCCAGCCGGATGGCGTTCGTCGACCTGGGCGACCAGTTCGTGGCGCTCGCGGTCGGCCGGCCCGAGCCCGACGACCACCGCCACGTCGGGATCGTGGTCGACGACCAGGCGGCGGTGCTCGCGGCGGCGCGGGCTGCGGGCGCGGACGTGTCGGGCAACGACGTCCGCGACCCGTGGGGGAACGTGCTCCAGGTCGTCGACTACCGCGAGGTGCAGTTCACGAAGGCGCCGGAGGTCCTCCACGGGATGGGCCTCGACGGCCTCGAGAAGAGCGAGCGGGCGCGCGCGGAGCTGCGCGAGAAGGGGCTCGCGGGCTAGCGGGCCGGACAGGTCCGGCCCCTACTGGTTTCCGGTGCAAGCTTTGGAGAGCGGCTAGCGGCGGATCAGACGAAGACCGTGTTCGGCTCGAGCCCGACCAGCACCCGGCCGTAGAGCTCGAGCGCGGTGGGCGCCGTCAGGAACGCGTGGTTCGCGAGCGCCTGGATGTCGCGCTGGTAGCGCTGGATCGGCACGTCCAGCTGGATCGCCGACGCCCCGCTCGCCTCGAAGAGCACCGCCACGGCCTCGCGGGCGAGCCGCGTCGCGTAGGCGGCGTGGGCGCGCACGCGGGCCCGCTCCTCGAGCGACATGCTCGAGCCGACGTTGTTCACGAGCTTGTTGGCGCGCCGCGCGTGCGCGTCCGCCGACTCGATCTTCATCGCCGCCTCGCCGAGCTCGATGTGGGTGACGGGCGCGGCTGACTGGTTGTCGTAGGTCGTGTACGTGATCGCGCGGCCGGGAAGGCGGCGCGTGAACGCGTCGAAGGCTCCGCGCGCCGTCCCGACCGGCGCCCCCGCCGCCTGGGCGATCAGGAACGCGACGAGCGGCTTGTGGAAGTACGGGTTATCGGCGTGGCGCACGGACGGCAGGTCGAGGGTCAGCTGCCGTGCGATCGGCAGGATCCGGTGCTCCGGCACGAAGACGTCCTGCGCGACCGTCGTGTTGCTCCCCGTGCCGGCCATCCCGGTCGCGTTCCAGTCGTCGAGGATCTCGAGCTCGTCGTAGGGGATCAGCACGCTCGCCGGCGCCGGGCCCTCGCCGTCGTCGAGCAGCGCCGTCAGGATCGCCCACTGCGAGTGGTGGCAGCCGGTGTTGAACGGCCAGCGGCCGCTGACGACCACCCCGCCGTCCGAGCGGACGGCCTGCCCCCCGGGCGCGAAGACCGAGGCGACGCGCACGCGGGGGTCGGAGAAGACCTCGTCCTGCGCCTCGTCGGGGAACATGCCCGTGTTCCAGAGCATCGCCGTCAGGATCGTCGCGACCCAGCCGGTCGACGGGCAGGCGCTCGAGATCGCGCTCAGCACCTCGTACTGGGTGAGCAGGTCGCTCTCGTAGCCGCCGAAGTGCTTCCCGACGGTCATCCGGAAGACGCCGGCGTCCGTCAGCGCCTCCATGTTCTCCGGCGCGACCCGCCGCAGCTGCTCGGTCCGCGCTGCGTTGTCCGCCAGCAGCGGCAGCACCGTCTGGGTCCGCTCGAGCAGCCCGTCGGCGGGCGCGATCGTCTCCGGCGCCATCGGGCGCGACGCTACAACGGGCGGAAGCGGAGTGTCAAAACGCGACCGCCGCCGGGCGCTACAGGACCGAGGCCTCGCCCAGCAGCGCTTTCGCCTCGGCGAGGAAGTCCGAGTCGGGGCGCACGCGGTAGCCCGGGCCGAGCGCGAGCGTCTTCGGCCCGATCGACGTCTCCAGCGAGACGTAGACGGGCGAGTCGCCCGGGAAGTCCTTCACGAGCAGCGCGAGCTCGCGGATGATCCCGGCGCGCGCGCGGGTCGCGTCGATCCGGAAGCGGACGTCGCGCCGCTCCGCGACCGCCTCGAACGCGGTCACCTCCATCGCGATCAGCTTCGTCTCCCCCTGCTGCTTGTGGTCGACGCGACCCTTGACCACCAGGATCCTGTCGGCGACGCACAGCTCCCGGGCCGCCTGGTAGGTCGAGTTGAAGACGACGACCTCGGCGGAGCCGGTCGGGTCGTCGAGGGCGAGGAAGACCATCGGCTCGCCCTTCTTGGTCGTGCGCTGGTCGACCCCCGCGACGATGCCGGCGATCGTCACGACCTCGCCGTCGCGCCTGCGCTCGAGCTCCGCGAGCGTGGCGTCGGTCTTGCGCCGCAGCTGCTCCCGCACGCCGGCGAGGGGGTGCTCCGAGACGTACAGGCCGAGCGTCTCCTTCTCGAGGCGGAGCAGCTCCGCCTTCTCGAACTCGGCCGCCGGCAGGGCGGGATGGTGTCGCTCGAGGACCGGGTCGGACTCGTCGAGGAAGCCGTCGAAGAGAGAGCTCTGCCCGAGCAGCCGGTCGGAGGCGAGCTTCTGCCCGTGCGCGAGCGCCTGCTCGAGGACGCCGAGCATGCCCAGGCGCGACGAGCCGGTCGAGTCGAGCGCGCCGCACTTGACGAGCGACTCGAGCGCGCGCTTGTTCGCCACCTGCGGGTCGACCCGCTCGGTGAAGTCCCAGATCGACGCGAACGGGCCGCCCTCCCGGCGCGCGGCGACGATCGCCCGCGCCGCCGACTCCCCGACGTTCTTGACGGCGGTCAGGCCGAAGCGGATCTTGCCCTCGACGACCGCGAAGTCGGTGGCCGAGGAGTTGACGTCCGGCGGCAGCACCTCGATCCCCATCTCGTCGCACGCGTTGACGTAGAAGGGCACCCGGTCCTTCGTGTTCATGACCGAGGAGATCAGCGCCGCCATGTACTCGCACGGGTGGTTCGCGCGCAGCCACGCCGTGCGGTAGGCGATCAGCGCGTAGCAGGCGGCGTGCGACTTGTTGAACGAGTAGTCCTGCGACTTCTCGGTGTCCTCCCAGAGCTGCTTCGCGACCTGCGGCGTGACGCCGTTCGCCAGGCAGCCGTCGACGAACTTCTCCTTCAGCGACGCCATCAGCGAGTGGATCTTCTTGCCGATCGCCTTGCGGAGATCGTCCGCCTCGGCCGGCGTGAAGCCGGCGAGCTGCTTCGCGATCTCCATCGTCTGTTCCTGAAACAGGCTGATGCCGAAGCTCGTGCCGATGATCGGCTGCAGCCGCTCGTCGAGATACGTGACGACCTCGCGCCCGTTCTTGCGCGCCGCGTAGGTCGGGATGTACGCCATCGGCCCCGGCCGGTACAGGGCGACGAGGGCGATCAGGTCCTCGAACTCGGTCGGCCGGACCTGCCGCAGCGCCTCCCGCATCCCC
>DATBMD010000165.1:0-3491 GCA_036555085.1 Gaiellaceae bacterium | reverse complement strand
GCATAAGTCGAGTGCGGCTCGACCTGCATATGCCCGTCGTAGGGGCTGTACTCCAAGATCGACCGTGCCGCGTCGCTCAAGCCAGCTATCATACTGCATTCCACGGTCTCAACCAGGTCGACCCAGAGCTCGGCGCTCGTTGGGATTCGCCCGCGACCGCAAGATCGGCAAGCACCGCTGGGTCGTCACCAAGGTCGTCGAGCCGACGTTGTAGGCGAGACGCGCGACGCTCAGGGCTCAGCTCCGCAGCATCGCCAACGGTACTGCGACCGGGGATCGCTGTTGCCTTGACGGGCGCGCGCGCTTCTGTCATTACTATTGCAATTGAAGTATTGCCCTACGGCGGAAAGCGAGGCTGATGTGCGCACGCGAGCGGCGACGGCTGGTTCGAAGGGGCCACGGAGGTGACCGGCTCCCACCTGGTCGAGGTCAACGCCGAGTGGGTCGTCTCGACCGACGAGCTCCGCCGGCAGCTCGACGACCCGGACCTGACGATCGTCGACATTCGCCCGCTCGCGGCCTACAACGGCTGGAACCTGCACGGCGCCGCTCGCGGGGGCCACATCCCCGGCGCGGTGGCGTTCCCGAGCGGCTGGCTGGACCGCATCGACGGCGCGGAGATCCAGCGGCTGCTCAACGTCAAGGACGTCACCCATTCCCGCGAGATCGTCCTGTACGGAGACGATCCCGACGAGGTCTGGGCGACCAGGTCCCGCCTCGTCGAGCTGGGGCAGGAGCGCGTGCGCGTCTACGACGGCGGCTGGGCGGCGTGGGCTGCGGACGAGACGCTGCCGATCGAGCGCCTTCCCCGCTTCGACAGGCTCGTGCACACGGCGTGGCTCTCCGAGCTCCTGGCGGGCGGCAGGCCCGAGGCGGCCCCGGCGGGCCGGTTCCTGCTCTTCCACGTCAACTTCGGAGTGCCCGAGGAGTACGAGGAAAGCCACCTGCCGGGCGCGCTCTACCTCGACACGAATCTGCTCGAGAACCCGGTCGACTGGAATCGCCGCACCCCGGAAGAGCTCGAGGCGGCGCTCCGCTCGCTCGGGATCGCCGCCGACACCACGGTGATCCTCTACGGCCGCGATACGGAGGGCGACCCCGACGAGAAGTGGCCGGGACGCCGGGCCGGCCAGATTGCCGCAACCCGAGCCGCGATGATCCTTCGCTACTGCGGCGTCGACGACGTCCGGTTGCTCGACGGCGGCTACGACGCCTGGGTGCGCGACGGCGGCTCGCTCGAGACGACGGTCCGCACGCCCACGGCGGCAGTCGAGTTCGGCGCCACGATCCCGCTGCGGCCCGAGGTGATCGTCGACCTCGCCGAGGCCAAGCAGATCCTGGCCCACCCGGACACGGCGGCGCTCGTGAGCGTCCGAACGTGGAACGAGCACATCGGCAAGGTCAGCGGCTACAACTACATCGGCCCGGCCGGACGCATCGCAGGCGACGTCTGGGGCAACTGCGGCTCGGACGCCTACCACATGCAGCACTACCGCACGGTGGACAACACGATGCGCGCGTACCCGGAGATCGCGGCCAACTGGGAGGAAGCCGGGATCACCCCCGACAAGTGGGTCGCCTTCTACTGCGGCACCGGCTGGCGGGCGAGCGAGACGTGGTTCTACGCCCACCTCATGGGCTGGCAGCAGATCGCCGTCTACGACGGCGGCTGGTTCGAGTGGAGCCAGGACCCGCTCGACAACCCCATCGAGTCCGGGGAGCCCGACGAGCGAGACGAGGAGGTCGCCGCCTAGCCGCCGCTCGCATCCGCCTACTCGACCGCGACTGCCTCCATGCGCTCGAGCTCGCCTTCGTAGATGTAGCGCTCGTCGGGAGACCAGAGCTCGCGGCCGGCAAGCTCGCCCTCGTAGATGGCGTGGTCGAGCTTGCGGGGCGCGACGCAGTCGCCGATCCGGTGGACGTCGGCGAGCTCGCCCTTCAGCGCGAGGTACAGCTCGTCGTTCGCCCGCGGGCCCGTCGCGAGCACGACGGTATCGACGCCGTCGATCGTCTCCTGCGCGCCGGTATACAGGTTGAAGACGGTCACGCGGTCGCCCTCGATGCTCGCCGCCCACGCGTTCAGGCGGTACTCCAGCCCCTTGCCGAGCAGCCGGCTGTAGAGATGGGCCATGTCGAGGGTCGTGAGCGTCGTCGGGAAGAGGGCCGGCCAGCGGCTGACGAGCTGCACCTCCGAGCCGCGATCGAGGAGCACCTCGGTGACGCCGGCGGCGTACCGGGTCCCGTCGTCGTCCAGCACGACGACCCGGCGCCCGACGGAGCGTAGGCCGAGCAGGACGTCCCAGACGGTCAGGACGTTGTCCTGGTCGACGCCCGGGAGCCGTTCGACGAGCGGGTTCACGCTGGAGAAACCGGTCCGCGAGGGCACGGCCCCGGTCGCGACCACCACGGCGTCCGGAGCGACCTCGCGGACGAGCTCGAGCGTCGCCTCCGTGCCCAGCCGCACGTCCACCCCGTGCCGGTCGAGCTGCCCCGCGAGATCGCGCGTGATCCAGCCGAGCTCGTCGCGGCCGGGCGTCCGCAGGATCAGGTTGACCTGCCCGCCCAGCTCCGCCTCGCGCTCGACGAGGGTCACCTGGTGGCCGCGCTCGGCGAGGACCGCGGCGGCCTTCATCCCCGCCGGGCCGCCGCCGGCCACGAGCCAGCGCGCCGGCTGGTCGGTCGCCGACAGCGTGCCGGGACCGAAGCGCCGCTCCCGCCCGGCGCCCGGGTTGACGGTGCACGCGATCGGGAGCCCCTTGAAGACGCGGCCGATGCAGCCCTGGTTGGCGCGGATGCAGTGGACGAGCTCGCTCTCCCGCCCGTCACGCACCTTGTTGGCGAACTCGGGGTCGGCGATCTGCGCCCGGGTCATCGCGACCATGTCCGCCTTGCCGCTCGCGAGAATCTCCTCGGCCAGCGCCGGATCCTTGATCCCGCCGACGGTGAACACCGGCAGGCTCGGCAGCGCCGCCTTCACCTGCGCGGTGAGGTCGACCAGATAGCCGTCGGGGACATCCGCCGGCTCGATCGCTCTGAAGATGTTGTGGTAGCCCGCTGCCGTCACGTTCACGTAGTCGATTCGGCCGTCGGCGCCGAGCAGCCGGGCGACCCGGATCGCGTCCTCGATGTCGAGCGCACCGGGGATGAAGTCGCTCAGGCTGATCCGTACGCCCACGACCCAGTCGTCGCCGGCCCGCACGCGGACCTCCTCGATCACCTCGCGCGCGAAGCGGAGCCGGTTCTCGAACGACCCGCCGTACTCGTCCTCCCGCTTGTTGTAGAGCGGCGACAGGAACTGGTGCAGGAGGTAGCTGTGGGAGATGTGGACCTCGGTGCCGTCGAAGCCGCCCTCGCGCGTCAGCTCCGCGGAACGGCCCCACCAGTCGACCACCTCGCGGATGTCCTCGGCCTCCATCGCCTTCGGCGTCTCGCCGTAGGCCGGCGACTTCACCGCTGACGGCCCCCAGAGGACCCGGAAGTCGTCGGCGGAG
>DATBMD010000115.1:0-1855 GCA_036555085.1 Gaiellaceae bacterium | reverse complement strand
GCTCCCTTCGACGGCGGGCAGGATCGGCTGCCGGCCCGGGGCACCGAACCGGCGGAAGCGGTCGTAGCGGCGCTCGAGCAGTTCGTCGGGCGCCAGCGGCAGCAGCTCGCGAAGCATCTCGACGAGCGCGCGCCTCACGTTCGCGGCGGTGGCGGCCGGCTCCATGTGCGCGCCGCCCTCCGGCTCGGGCACGACCGCGTCCATGATCCCGAGCCGCAGCAGGTCGGCCGCCGTCATGCGCAGCGCGACGGCCGCGCGCGGTGCCTGCGCCGCGTCCTTGAAGAGGATCGTCGAGCAGCCCTCGGGGCTGATCACCGAGTAGTAGGCGTTCTCGAGCATCAGCACCCGGTCGCCCGCCGCGAGCGCGAGCGCGCCGCCGCTGCCGCCCTCGCCGGTCACGATCGTCACGATCGGGACGCGCAGCCGCGACATCTCCATGATGCTGCGCGCGATCGCGATCGACTGGCCGCGCTCCTCGGCCCCGATCCCCGGGTAGGCGCCGGGCGTGTCGACGAAGGTGACGATCGGCATCCCGAACTTCTCGGCGAAGCGCATCAGCCGCAGCGCCTTGCGGTAGCCCTCCGGTTGCGGCATGCCGAAGTTCCGCTCCATCAGCTCGCCGGTGGAGTGGCCCTTCTGGTGGCCGACGACCATCACCGCCAGGTCGCCGAGCCGGGCCGGGCCGCCGACGATGGCGGCGTCCTCGTCGAACAGCCGGTCGCCGTGCAGCTCCTGGAAGTCGTCGAACGCGAAGCCCAGGTACTCCAGCGTGTTGGGGCGGTCGATGTGGCGGGCGAGCTGGACCGTGTCCCACGGTTCCCCGGCCCCGAGCGCGTCCGGGTCGGTGACGGGCTCGCTGCCGTCTGCGCCCGGCAGCCGCGCGGCCCGCGCCGCCGGCGCCTCTGCTGCGGAGGCGGCCGCGAGCGCGTCGAGCGCGAGCAGCCGCCCGAGCGCGTGCTTGAGGTTCTCGCGGGGCTCGACGAGGTCGAGCATGCCGTGGTCGAGCAGGAACTCGGCGGTCTGGAACCCGTCCGGGAGCTGCTGGCGGATCGTCTGCTCGATCACCTTCGGGCCCGCGAAGCCGACGTACGTGCCGGGCTCGGCGACCAGCACGTCCCCGAGCGTCGCGAAGGAGGCGCTGACGCCCCCGTACGTGGGGTCGGTCAGCAGCGAGACGAACAGCACGCCCTCCTCGTCGAGGCGGGCGACGGCCTGGCTCGTCTTGACCATCTGCATCAGCGAGACGCAGCCCTCCTGCATGCGGGCGCCGCCGGAGGCCGAGATCACGATCAGCGGCTTGCGCTCGGCAAGCGCGAGCTCCGCCGCGCGCGTGACGCCCTCGCCCACGGCGCCGCCCATGCTGCCGCCGATGAACGCGAAGTCGATCGCGGCGACGACGACCGGATGTCCGGCGAGCGTGCCGGCGCCGTAGAGCACGCCCTCGCGCCGGCCCGTCTTGCGCTGGGCGTCGGCGAGCCGCTGCGTGTAGGGCTTCGAATCGGCGAAGGCGAGCGCGTCGAGCGGCTCGATCTCCTCGCCCAGGTCGGCGAAGCTCCCCTCGTCGAGGAGCTGAGCGAGCCGCTGCCGCACCGGCAGCCGGAAGTGGTGGTTGCACTCGGGGCAGACGCCGAGGTTGCGGCGGAGGCGCTTGAAGTAGACGAAGGCCTCGCAGGCGGGGCACTTGGTCCACTGCACCTCCTGGGTGCGGGGCGGGGCGGCGAGCTCAGAGGACAAGGGCGTCCTCGTGGATGCGGCGGTGCTCGCGGCGCGAGGCGGCGAGGGCCGCCTCGACCTCCGCGCCGCTCGGCGTCGGGCGGTCGTCCTCGGAGCCGAACACGTGCGCGACGACGTAGGC
>DATBMD010000039.1:0-9025 GCA_036555085.1 Gaiellaceae bacterium | reverse complement strand
CCCGCCCCTACGGGGGTGGTGCGCCGGCCGTTGGGGCGGGTCAGGACCCGCCCCTACGGGGGTGGTGGTCACGTTTCTTGGGTAGGGGCGGGACCTGTCCCGCCCTTCGCGGGCGTGTCCTCACGTTTGTGGGTAGGGGCGGGACCTGTCCCGCCTTTCGCGGGCGCGTCCTCACGTTTGTGGGTAGGGGCGGGACCTGCCCCGCCCTTCGCGGGCGCGCCCTGGCTCAGGCGCGCCAGTAGTGGCGCGTGAAGAGCACGATCACCGGCAGCAGCTCCAGCCGGCCCAGCCACATCAGCAGCGTCATCACGATCGTCGAGACGTCGCTGAACGGCTCGAACGAGCCCATCGGGCCGGCGAGGCCCACGCCCGGGCCGACGTTCGTGATCGTCGTGGCGGAGGCGGCCACCGCGTCGAGCGGCTCGATCGCCGGGCCCTGGAACGAGGTGTCGATCGCGATCACGACGGCGCCCGCCGCGAACAGCCCGATGTAGAAGAAGAGGAAGACGATGATCGCGCGGAGCGTTCGCTCGTCCACGATCGAGCGGTTGAAGCGGATCGGCATCACCTCCTCCGGATGGACCGTCTGACGCAGCTCGCGGCTCAGGAGGCGCCAGACCATCAGGTGCCGGATCACCTTGATCGAGCCGGAGGTGGAGCCGGCCGAGCCGCCGATGAACATCAGGCCGATCAGCGTGACGAGCGCCAGCGTCGGCCAGCCGGCGAAGTCGAGCGTCACGAGACCGGTGGTCGTCATCACCGACGATGCCTGGAAGACCGCATGCCGGACCGCCGCCTCGCCTGTCGCGATCCCCTCCGTCCAGAGCTCGATCAGCAGCAGCGTCGAGCCGAGGGCGAGCAGGGCCAGGTAGACGCGGAGCTCGTCGTCCCGGGCCAGGCGGCCGTGCTCCCGGCGGAGGAGGGCGCGGTAGAGGAGGACGTAGTTGACGCCCGCCGTGATCATGAAGAGCGCCACCACCCACTGGCTCGCCGCGGCGAACGGCTCCAGGCTGCGAGCGTCCATCCCGAAGCCGCCGGTCGGGATCGTCGAAAAGGCGGTGCCGGCCGCGTCGAAGATCGTCATCCGGTCGTCGATCCCCGACAGCGCGAAGAACGACAGGATCAGAAACAGTGAGCCGGTGAGGCCGACGTAGAGGAGCCACAGGCGCCGTGCGGTGTCCCCGATCCGCGCGGCCAGCTGGTCGACCTCCGGGCCGGGGAGCTCGGCCTCGAACAGCTGGCGGCCGCCGACGCGCAGCCGCGGCAGCACCGCCACGGCGAGCACGACGATCCCCATCCCGCCGAGCCACTGCGTGAACACGCGCCACATCGCGACAGACCGGTCGAGGGCGTCGACGTCGACCGTCACCGTCGCGCCGGTGGTGGTGAAGCCCGACATCCCCTCGAAGAAGGCGTCGACCGGCCGGCCCAGCTGGGGGTCGCCCGCGATCAGGTACGGGAGCGCCCCGAACACCGCCGCGAGCAGCCAGGTCACGGAGATGACGAGGTAGCCCTCGCGGAAGCCGATGCGCTCGCCGCCGTGCGTCAGGCGCTCGAGCACGAGGCCGAAGCCGGTCGTGAGCGCGCCGGCGAGGAGGAACGACCAGAACGGCTCGCCGTAGCCGAGCGCCACGACGGTCGGGAAGAGCGCGGCGGTGCCGAGATACTTGACGAGCGTGCCGACGAGGTTGAGCGAGCCGCCGATGTCGACGGCGAGCGGCCGTCCTCTCGGTGCCGGCACGCTCGGCGCGCGTGCGGTCACAGGGCGCGCTCGACCGAGGCGACGCGCGACGCCTCGGTGAACAGGATCACCCGGTCGCCCGCCTGGAGGACGTCGTCGCCCTTCGGGAAGATGGCCTCGCCGTCCCGGACGATGGCTCCGATCAGCGCACCGCGGATCGGCATGTCGCGGAACCGCTTGCCGATGTACTCGCTCTCGGCGCGCGTGACGATGTCCAGCACCTCGAAGCGGTCGCCTTCGAGCATCGCCACCTGCTGGGTGCGCGGGTCGTAGGCGAAGCGGACGATCTCCTCCGCCGTCACCTGTCGCGGGTTGACGGTGACGTCGATCCCCGAGTGCTCGTACACCGCCCGGGCCGTGGGGTCGTCCACGATCGCGATCGTGAAGCCGACCCCGTTCACCTTCGCCAGCGTCGCCGCGTAGTGGTTCTCCGAGTCGCTGCCCATCGCGAAGATCGCCGCCTGCGCCTGGCCGATGCGCTCGCGCTCGAAGAAGTCGGGATCGACCCCGTCCGCATTGAAGATGCGGGCCTGGGGCAGCATCTCGGCGATCTCGCGCGCCCGCTCGCGGGACGGCTCGATCAGCCGGACGGCGATCTTCTGGGCGAGCAGCTGGCCTGCGATCGCGACGCCGATGCGCCCCCCGCCGTACACGACGACGTCCTCGACCGTCGTCCCGCCCGGCGCGAGCTCCTGGCTCCAGGCCTGCGCCGCGCGCGGCGAGCCGATCACCACGACCCGGTCGCCCACCTCGATCGTCGCGTCCCCGCCCGGGAGCATCACGGCGTCGCCGCGGACGATGCCCGCCACCTTCGAGTCGTCGGGGATCCGGGCGTCCCGGAGCGGCCGGCCGACGACGTTCGACGCCGCTCCCGCCCCGACCTCGAACTCGACGATCTGCACCTGACCCTCCGCGAACACGTCCGTCTGGCGAGCCGAGGGGATCCCGATCGTGCGCGTGATCGCGTTCGCGGTCTCGAGCTCCGACGAGACGACGAAGTCGACGTCGAGCTGGCCCTGCCGCCACAGCTCGATGTACTCGATGTTGGTCGTCCGGATCACCGTGGTCAGCCGCCGCGCCTCGAGCCGGGCGAACGTCCCCGCCACGAGGTTCGTCTCGTCGCGCGACGTGCAGGCGATGACGAGGTCCGCCTCGGCGACTCCCGCGTCGGCGAGGGCGTTGCGGCTCGCCCCGTTGCCCTCCACGGTGGCGACGTCGTAGCGGTACGCGAGCCGTTCCAGGCGCATGCGGTCGAGGTCGATCACCGTCACCGCGTGCTCGTCGTGGAGCGCCTCGACGATCGTCGACCCGACCTGGCCCGCGCCGATCACGAAGACCTTCACGCCGCGGGAGCCTACTCCGACGGGGGACGCGCGGTCCGCCGCGTCAGCTACGGTGACGTCGTGCGCCGCCGGGCATTCGCCATGCTCCTGCCAGCGACGCTTGCAGCCGCGGTACTCGCCGCGGCGGCGCTCGGTCGGGAAGAGGCCGCCCAGGTCGGGATCCGGCCGGTGCTGCGCGGTTTCGACACCCCCGTCCTGCTCACGCACGCGCCGGGCGAGCCGGGCGCGCTGTACGTCGTCGAGCAGGGTGGCCGGGTGATCCGCGTCCAGGGTGGGCGCCGCACGGTGTTCCTCGACGTCGCCCCGGCGATCACCGCCGGCGGGGAGCAGGGGCTGCTGGGGCTCGCGTTCCACCCGCGCTATGCCCGCAACCGGCTCTTCTTCGTCGCGTACACGTCCAACGACGGCCGCAACGTCGTCGCCCGCTACCGCTCCAGGGGGACGCGGGCCGTTCCGTCGTCACGGCGCGTGATCTTCTCCGTGCGCGACCCCTACGGCAACCACAACGGCGGCCACGTCGTGTTCGGCCCCGACGGCAGGCTCTACACGACGATCGGCGACGGCGGCTCCGGCGGCGATCCGGAGAACCGCGCGCAGAACCCGGGGTCGGTGTTCGGGAAGCTGCTGCGCATCAACGTCGACGCCTCGCCGACGAAGCTGACGATCGCCGCGCTCGGGCTGCGGAACGCCTGGCGGTTCTCGTTCGACCGCGGCACCGGTGATCTCTGGCTCGGCGACGTCGGCCAGGGCGAGATCGAGGAGATCGACCGGGTGGCGTTCCCGTGGCAGGGGCAGCTCAACTTCGGCTGGGACGTGTTCGAGGGGACGGCGCCGTTCGAGGAGAAGGCGCCGGGCCCGGGGAAGCTCGTGTCACCCGTCGCCGAGTACTCGCACGACGACGGCTGCTCGGTCACCGGCGGGTACGTCTACCGCGGCAAGGCCGTCCCCGGCGCGGTCGGTCGCTACTACTACGGCGACTACTGCTCGGGCACGATCTGGAGCTTGCGCCTCCAGGACGGCAGGGCGGCCGACGCCCGGCGGGAATCGTTCTCGGTCGAGGGGCTCGGCTCGTTCGGGGAGGACGCGGCGGGCGAGCTCTACCTCGTCTCCCACAACGGCACGATCTACCGCCTCCGACCCTAATCGCGCGGGCCGCTCGGGAGGCCCGTCCCGCGGCGCAGGCCCGCCCCGCGAGCGTCCGGTGCGCAGGCGAGCCCGTGGCCGGAGGCCGGCTTTGCCGGCCGGGAGGCCCGTTGCGAGTGATCCGTGCGCTGCGGAGAAGGAGGGGGCTCGTGGGGGAACCATGGGTTCCCCCACGCTGTCTAGCCTGTTCTGCGGCGGCGGACCTGGGGGCTCTGGCCGAGCGCCGCGTAGGCGAGCGCGTTCAGCGACTCGTTGAGGCTCCGCACCTCGCGCCCGAGCTGGTGGACGGCCTCCTGCTGCTCGAGCCGGCCGTCGATGCGCTCGAGCTGGTCGGCGATGCGGTCGAGCCGCTCCAGCAGCGCGTCGAACTGCCGGTCGGCGAGGTCACGGCGCTCCATCGCGCCGATTGTACGCCCGCGCGGGACCGCGCTCAGGCGGTCCTTCGCTGCCGTCTCTGCGTCACCAGCAGCCAGCAGAGGACGCCGGCCGCGACACCCGCCGAGTCCAGGAGCACGTCGCGCAGGCTGGCGGCGCGTCCGGGGACGAACGACTGGTGGATCTCGTCGCTCACCGCGTAGAGCGCCCCGAGCGCGAACGCGACGCCGGCCCTGCCCAGCGCGCGCGCCAGCAGCAGCCCCAGCACGGCGAACTCGAGCGCGTGGGCGAGCTTGCGCAGGACGAAGTCCCACGTGCCGAGGCCCGTGCCGAGATCGGGAACGGACGAGAACGCGAAGATCGCCGCGGCCCAGAGAACGACGGGGGCCCAGAGTCGCAACGCCGACCTCGCCACGCTCCGATGATAGGCTCCGCCGCCAGAAACGGAGCGCGGTGAGGGAACCCGGTGCGAGTCCGGGACGGTCCCGCCGCTGTGAGGGGAGACGCTCTCCCGCCGAAGCGCCACTGGCCCCGGGCCGGGAAGGCGGCGGGAGAGGGAGCCCCGAGTCAGAAGACCTGCCCCGCTCCAGACCGAACCCCTCGCGGAAGGAGGATTCGTGCTTCGGCTCACCCCTGTCCTCGTCGCAGCCCTCGCGGCTGCGCTCCTCGTCCTGCCGTCGGCAGGTGCCGGCGTCCGGGCGGCGACGCCGGCGTTTCCGGCCACGATCACGGCCGGCAACGGCAAGGTGACGATCTCCGAGCGGCCCAGCCGGATCGTCTCGCTCTCCTCCTCGGCGACGGAGATCCTCTTCGCGATCGGCGCCGGGCCCCAGGTGATCGCCGTCGACGACCAGTCGGACTTCCCGAAGACCGCGCCCAAGACCGCGCTCTCCGGGTTCACGCCGAACGTCGAGGCGATCGCCGGCTACCGGCCCGACCTCGTGGTCGCCGCCTACGACCCCAAGGACCTCGTCGAGTCGCTCGACAGGCTCGGGATCCCGGTGGTGCTGCACGACGCGCCGAAGACGCTCAAGGGGGCCTACCAGCAGGTGCGGCAGCTCGGCGCCGTCACCGGCCGGCCGGGCGCCGCGGCCGCGCTCGTCGCGCGCATGAAGAAGCGGATCGGCGCGATCGTGCGCCCCGCGAAGCCGCGTGCGGCGGGCCTCTCCTACTACCACGAGCTGACGCCGGACTTCTTCTCGGCCACCTCGACGACGTTCATCGGCCAGGTCTACGGCCTGTTCGGGCTCCGCAACATCGCCGACGCGGCCGACGGGACCGGGTCCGGGTACCCGCAGCTCTCCGCCGAGTACGTCGTCACGGAGAGCCCCGACCTGATCGTGCTCGCCGACACCGTCTGCTGCGGCCAGAACGCCGGCACGGTCGCCGGCCGCCCCGGCTGGGACCGGATCGCCGCCGTGCGCTCGGGGTCGATCGTCCGCATGGACGACTCGATCGCCTCCCGCTGGGGGCCGCGGATCGTGAACTTCGTGCGCGCGGTCGCGACCGCGCTCGCGCGCCTGAAGGCCTAGATGGTTGATGCCACGATCTCGTGCGTGCGGATGCGCGATCTGGCGCGTCTTGGCCGCTTTCGACTCTGCCACGGCCGCGTTGCGGCCCCGGCAGAGTCGTGCGCTTCGCGTCGCCTGCCCGTCACCGATGCCACCAGCATCGGCAACGGTCTGTCGCCGCGCCCCAGAGCGGCCAGCTCGCGCCCCGCGACAGACGATCTCATGGCATCAACCATCTAGCCGGTGGACGCCGTCGCGGACTCCCGGACGCTGCGCACGCACCGCCGTGCGCACGTCTGGGCGCTCGCGACCGCCTTCCTGATCGTGTCGCTCGCGGTCGGCCTCGTCGTCGGCCCCGTCGACATCGGGATCGGGGACATTCTGCGCTCGGCCGGCAGCCGCCTCGGCCTGCCCGGGGCCGTCTCGCCGCTGAGCCCGACCGAGGAGGCGGTCGTCTGGGACCTGCGGCTCCCGCGCGTCGTCCTCGGGGCGCTCGTCGGCGGCATGCTCGCGGTCGCGGGCGCCACGTACCAGGGTGTCTTCCGAAACCCGCTCGCGGACCCGTACCTGCTCGGCGTCGCCGCGGGCGCCGGGCTCGGCGCCACCCTCGCCGTCGCGTACCTCCCGAACGGCTGGACGAGCAACGAGGTCGTCCCGCCCGCCGCCTTCGTCGGCGCGCTGGTCGCCGTCTCGGCCACCTACGCGCTCGGGCGCTCGGCCGGCCGCGAGCGCGGCGCCGCGGCGCTCCTGCTCGCCGGCGTGACGGTCGCGGCGTTCTTCACGGCCGTGCAGTCGTTCGTCCAGCAGCAGCATGCGGACACGCTGCAGGAGGTCTATTCGTGGATCATGGGCCGCCTCCCCAGCTCCGGCTGGGGGGACGTGGTCGTGATGCTGCCGTACCTCCTCGTCGCGACCGTGGTGATCGTGCTCCACCGCCGGCTGCTCGACGTGCTGAGCCTGGGCGACGACGAGGCGGCCAGCCTCGGCGTCGACGTCAGGCGCGTGCGGCTCACGCTCGTCGTCGCGGCGACCGTCGGGACGGCGGCGGCAGTCGCCGTCACCGGCCTGATCGGGTTCGTCGGGATCATCGTCCCGCACGCGATCAGGCTCGTCGTGGGCGGGAGCTACCGGATGCTCGTCCCGCTCTCGTTCGTCGTCGGCGCCGGCTTCCTCGTGCTCGTCGACGCGGTCGCGAGGACCGCGCTCTCACCCGCCGAGGTGCCGATCGGCGTCGTGACCGCGTTCCTGGGTGCGCCCTTCTTCGCCGTCATCCTGCGCACCAGCCGGAGGATGATGCCGTGAGCTCGCCCGCGCTCGCGCTCGAGGGAGTGTCGGTCCGGCTGGGGGGCAAGCCGGTGGTCGAGGAGATCACGGTCGACGTCGCGCCGGGCGAGTGGACGGTCGTGATCGGGCCGAACGGCGCCGGCAAGACGACTCTCCTGCGCGCGCTCGCCGGCCTCGTCTCGCACGACGGGGCGATTCGCCTCCACGGCCGGCGCCTCTCCGACCTGCACCGGCGCGAGCTGGCGCGGCTCGTCGCCGTCGTGCCGCAGGATCCCGCGACGCCCCCCTGGCTCACCGTCGCCGAGTACGTGCTGCTCGGACGCACGCCCTACATCGGCTTCCTGGCGCAGGAGAGCCACGGCGACGTCGCAGCCGCCACGCGGGCGCTCGAACGGCTCGACCTGCTGTCGTACGCGGACCGTCAGCTCGGGACGCTCAGCGGCGGCGAGAAGCAGCGTGCCGTCGTCGCGCGCGCGCTGGCGCAGGAGGCGAGCGTGATCCTGCTCGACGAGCCGACCTCCGCCCTCGACATCGGGCACCAGCAGCAGGCGCTCGAGCTGCTCGACTGGCTGCGCGGCGAAGCCGGGCTCACGCTCGTGGCGGCGATGCACGACCTCACCGTCGCCGGGCAGTACGCCGACCGCGTGCTCCTGCTCGACGCGGGACGGCTCGTCGCCGACGGGTCGCCGGCCGATGTCTTCACCGAGGAGCGGCTCTCGCGCCACTACCAGGCCTCCGTCGAGGTGGTGGAGCTGGACGGGCGCATCGCGGTCGTTCCGCGCCGTGCGCCGGCGGCCCAGGACGGTCGGAACTGATGCCGCTCGTCGTGCTGCTGGGAGGCGCGCGCAGCGGCAAGTCGCGGCTCGCGGTCGAGCTGGCCGGGGCGGCCGCGGGCCGGCCGGCCTTCCTCGCCACCGCCGAGGCCCGTGACGACGAGATGCGCGCGCGCATCGCCTCGCACCGGGGCGAGCGGGGGGAGGGCTGGGACACGCTCGAGGAGCCCTTGGAGCTCGCCGCCGCGATCGCCAGCGTCCCGGGGCGGCAGACGCTCGTCGTCGACTGCCTCTCGCTCTGGGTCGCCAACCTGCTCGAGCGGGGTGACTCGCCGGAGGGCGTCCTCGCAGCCGCCCGGGCGGCCGCCGGCGGGGCCGCCGCCCGGGCCGGCCTGACGGTCGTTGTCTCCAACGAGGTCGGGCTCGGCATCGTGCCGGCGACGCCGCTGGGCCGGGCCTATCGAGACCTGCTCGGCTCGGTCAACCGGGCCTGGGTGGACGCGGCGGCGGAGGCGGCGTTCGTCGTCGCGGGCCGGGCGCTGCCGCTGGTCGCCGTGGACGCGCTCGCGTCCTCGCTCGTCGGAGGGCAGGGGGCGCCGCGGTGACGTCGGGCACTGCGGCTCGATCGATCGCCGCTCTCGCCTCGGAGATCGCGCCGCTCGACGAGGCGGCGGCCGCGGCCGCGCAGGCCGAGCTCGACCGCAAGACGAAGCCGCGCGGGAGCCTCGGCCGCCTGGAGCGCCTCGCCGTCCGGCTTGCGGCGATCCGGGCCGAGTCGCCGCCGGCGACCCTGCGGCCGGTCGTGCTCGTCGCCGCGGGCGACCACGGTGTCGTGGCGGAGGGCGTGAGCGCCTA
>DATBMD010000323.1:0-2149 GCA_036555085.1 Gaiellaceae bacterium | reverse complement strand
CCGACGCGGTAGTGCGCCGCGGTCCAGAGCGCCTGGAACGAGTAGAGCGACGACCCGTCCCCGACGATGGCGACGACCGGGCGCTCGGGGAGGGCCAGGCGGAGCCCGATCGCCGCCGGCATCGCGAAGCCGAGACCGCCCATCGCGGGGCCTACGTACCCGAGCGGCGCCCGGGCGGCGATCCGCGCGTGCAGCTCGGGCTTGCTCGAGGGCGTCTCCTCGATCACCACGGCGTCGGCCGACAGCCGCTCGGCCAGCGTGGTGAAGACGAACGCCGTGCTGAGCGGGTTGCCCCGCACGGGCGCGGCGAGCGCTCGCCGCTCGGCGGCCGCCGACGCGGGCCGGCGCGGCTGCAGCCTCTGCGCGAGGCCCTCGCAGACGGCGGCGACGGGGGCGAGCACGACCAGCTCCGCGGCGCTCCGGTGGGCCTCGGCGGGGTCGTCGGTGACGACCGCGACGCGGGTGCCCGCTCCGTACAGCGGCCCCGGCGCGTACACGTACTGCCGGAACGCGGGCGCGCCGGCGACGAGCACGACGTCGTAGGGATCCAGCGTCGACCGGAGCTGCGTCCGGTCCCACGGCAGGTGCCCGGCGAACCGGGCGTGGTCCTGCGGGAACCCGGCGCGCGCGCCGAAGGACTCCTGCCACACGGGCGCGTCGAGCTTCTCGGCCAGCTCGACGAGGGCCGCCCACGCGCGCGGCTCGTCGGCTCCCGCGCCGACGACGATCGCCGGGCGCTCGGCCTGCTCGAGCAGCGCCGCGAGCGCGTCCACCGCCGCCTGGTCGGCTGCCGCCGCCCGCAGGATCGAGCCCGGCGCCGCCGCCTGCTCGGCGGGGTCGAGAGCGGGCGCGTCCCAGTCGTCCATCGGGACGATGACCAGGGCCGGCCCCCGGCCGGTCGTCGCCTCGTGCCACGCTCGCTCGATCGACCCCGGCAGGTCCTGCGCCCGCACGGGCTGGTCGACCGAGACGGGATACTCGCCGGCGAGCCCGTGCAGCTTGCCGGCCAGGAACGGCTGGTGCGCGAGGTGGCGGCGATCCTGCTGACCGACGAGGACGACGAGCGGTGCGCGATTGACCCGCGCGGTCGCCAGCGCGCCGACGGCGTTCCCGAGCCCGGCGGTCGTGTGGAGCAGGGCGAGCGCGGGCTCCGACCTCCCGATCGCGCAGCCCGTCGCGATCCCGACCACGGACGACTCGTGGAGGGCGAGCACGAACTCGAAGTCCCGCGGCAGGTGGGTCAGGAACGGCACCTCGGTCGAGCCGGGGTTCGCGAACAGCGTCGTCAGCCGGCGCTCGCGAAGAACGTCGAGGACGGCGTCGCGCACGGTCGGGCCCGCCACGTCCGGCTCAACATAGACGAATCGGCTCGGGGCCCTCGGCTACGCCGCCCGCGTCCGGGCCGGGCTCCGCTCGTCCTCGTCGGCGGCCCGCACCTGCACCCACGCCGCGAACGCCTCGATGCCGTCCAGCAGCGTCTCGAAGCGGATCGAGTGGAAGAGGTCGAACGAATGCTGGCCGCCCGGCAGCTCGACATAGACGGCGGGGCTCGCGGAGACGCCGCCCAGCCGGTCCGCGAACTTGCGTGCGTGCTCCGCGGAGACGTAGGTGTCCTGGTCGCCGTGGGCGATCAGCACCGGCGGCGCGTCCGGATGGAGGTAGTCGGCCGGCGACGACGGCAGCGGCTGCCGGGCGGTGTCGACCGGGCCGTAGTAGCCGTAGAGGCCGATCACCGCCGCGACCGTCGTGTCGGCCTCCTCGAAACCCGGCTGGAAGGTCGGGTCGCCGGCGGTGAGCGCCGCGGTGACGGCGAGGTGCGCCCCGGCCGAGCTGCCCGCCACGAAGACCCGCGCTGGGTCGGCGCCGTACTCTCGCGCGTGGTCGCGGGCCCAGGCGATCACCTGCTTGACGTCGACCAGGTAGTCGGGGAACGTCGCCGCCGGGGCGAGCCGGTAGTTGGCGCTGACGCAGAGCCAGCCGTGGCGCGCGAGGCGATGGAGCAGCGGTCGGGCTTCGAAGCTCTTGCGGCCTGTGCGGAAGTGCCCGCCGTGCAGGTGGATCAGGACGGGGCCGGCCGGTGCGCGGCGCCGGTGCCGGTAGACGTCGAGCAGGTTCTTCCGCCCGGCGTCGCCGTAGCGGATGTTCGAGA
>DATBMD010000307.1:0-1919 GCA_036555085.1 Gaiellaceae bacterium | reverse complement strand
CATGCGATCTTCGACGTTGTGCGGACCGGTACGATGCGCCAAGTGCCCTGCGGGAGCGCCGGCGGACGGTGCCTACGCACGGGTGGCGTCCCGCGGGGAGAAGCGCATCGCGCTCTCCTGGTCAAGACCGCGCACGGATCGTCGTCGCCGAAGCCGCCCGCCGGTTACCAGGCGGTTGCTGAGCGGGCCCCTGAAGCACGCGCGCGAGGGGAAGTGGTCAGTAACGCGACACTGCTGGCGAGGCTCCCGCGCTGGATGAAGGCAGCGGACAACCGAGACTCCGTCATCGCGTGCATCGAAAGGCTCCGACGCAAAGAGATGACTTCACGCGCCCGCAGTGGTCGATGGAACCCGGCCCGCAAGGCAAGCCGTCCACTACCGGGCGGTTACGGAAGGGCCGTTAGTGTCCAGCCGAGTGGTGTACGAACACCGACCGTAAACTAGAGAACGGCGGTCATCGCGTCATCCTTGAGGAAACCCCTGCCAGGGTGATTTCCGACAAGGAGAGAGACGATGGCCGCCACGGCCAGCATCGACGCTATCGAGTGGTTGCGCAAGCAGGTGGACGAAACCGCTCCGGACCCGCTGAAGAAGATGCTCACGGAGATGGTGAACCTGCTCATGAGCGCGGAGATCGACGCGGTCTGCGGCGCCGGGTATGGCGAGCGCAGCGACGAGCGAGTGAACGCGAGGAACGGCTACCGCTCTCGGCCGTGGGACACGCGGGTCGGCACGATCGACCTGCAGATCCCCAAGCTCCGGCACGGGACGTACTTTCCGGGCTGGCTGCTCGAGCCCCGCAGGCGCGCCGAGAAGGCGCTCACGGCGGTCGTCGCCGAGGCGTACCTGCTCGGCGTCTCGACGCGGAAGGTCGAGGACCTGGTGCAGACGCTCGGGGTTGAGAAGCTCTCGAAGAGCCAGGTCTCGCAGCTCTCGAAGGAGCTCGACGGCGTCGTGAAGAGCTTCCGCGAGCGGCCGCTCTCCGGGTCGTACAAGTACCTCTGGGTCGACGCGCTTCAGGTGAAGTGCCGCGAGGAGGGCCGGATCGTGAACGTCGCCTGCCTCGTCGGCGTCGGCGTGAACAGCGACGGCCGCCGGGAGATCCTGGGGCTCGACGTCGTGACAGCCGAGGACGGCGCGGGTTGGCTCGCGTTCCTGCGCGGCCTGCGAGCTCGAGGGCTCAAGGGCGTCGAGCTCGTGATCTCCGACGCCCACCCCGGGCTGAAGGACGCGATCGCGTCCGTGCTGCGCGGAGCCGCCTGGCAGCGTTGCCGGACGCACTTCGTCCGGAACCTGCTCACGAAGGTGCCGAAGGCGGCGCACGGGCTCGTCGCCACGTTCGTACGGACGATCTTCGCCCAGCCCGACGCCGAATCCGTCCGCGCGCAGCACACGCGCACGGTCGAGCAGCTGCACCCGCGCTTCAAGGACGCGGCGCGGATGCTCGCCGAGGCCGAGGAGATCCTCGCCTTCACGAACTTCCCGAAAGAACACTGGCGGCAGATCTGGTCGAACAACCCGCAGGAGCGGCTCAACCGCGAGATCCGCCGGCGCACCGACGTCGTCGGGATCTTCCCGAACCGGCCGAGCATCATCCGGCTCGTGGGCGCCGTGCTCTGCGAGCTGAACGACGACTGGGCCGTCGTGCGCCGCTACATGACCATCGACAACCGCGAGGAGGAGCAGGCCGAGCCGAAGGCGCTCGCCACGAGGAAGCACGCCGCGTAGTCAGCCGCTAACCGGATGACGCGACGTACACCACTTGACGGGACATGACCGAAGGGCCGACCACTACGACGGAGCGCGTCGAGAAGTTCGAACTGCTGAACGCGCACCTTCGGTCGCTTCAGGACGAACTTCGCGAGATCGCGAAGAAGAAGCCGGACGGCGTCCTGAACACGAACAAGGTCGATCGCCTC
>DATBMD010000102.1:0-5373 GCA_036555085.1 Gaiellaceae bacterium | reverse complement strand
GCTCCGGAACACGCAGGCCGGCGTGTCGCTGATCTCGCCGCCGCCGCATCACGACATCTACTCGATCGAGGACCTCGCGCAGCTGATCTACGACCTTCGCCAGGTGAACCCGAGCGCCGACGTGTCGGTGAAGCTCGTGTCCGTCAGCGGCGTCGGCCTCGTGGCTGCGGGCGTCGTCAAGGCGCACGCCGACGTCGTCCACGTCGCGGGAGCCGACGGGGGCACCGGCGCAAGCCCGCTGCCCTCGATCAAGCACGCCGGCGCACCCTGGGAGCTCGGGCTCGCCGAGACGCAGCAGGCTCTGGTCGCGAACGGGCTGCGGAGCCGCGTGCGCGTGCGCGTCGACGGCGGCTTCAAGACGGGCCGGGACGTGGTCGTCGCGGCGCTGCTCGGCGCCGACGAGTTCTCCTTCGGGACCGCGCTCCTGCTTGCGGAGGGCTGCCTCTACGTGCGCTCGTGCCACCTCGACACGTGCCCCGTCGGGATCGCCAGCCAGCGGCCCGAGCTCCGGGCGAAGTTCGCGGGGACGCCGGAGATGGTCGAGGCGTACCTTCTCTTCGTGGCCGAGGAGGCGCGGGCGCTGCTCGGGTCGCTCGGCCTGCGCTCGCTCGACGAGGCGGTCGGTCGCGTCGAGTGCCTGCGCCAGCGCACGACGGGCGACCCTGCGGCCGACGGGCTCGATCTGGCGCCCCTGCTCGAGCGATCGGGCCACGGCCCGTCGCGCTACGAGGGCGAGCTGGGCGACCGTCCCCGCGACGAGCTGGGAACGAGGCTGTGGGAGGAGGGGCGCGCCGTCGTGGACGAGACCCGGCTGGTGGAGCCCAGCTACGCGATCGGCGTCGAGCACCGGACGGTGGGGGCGCGGCTCGGCGGCGAGATCGCGCGCGCCGTGGGCGCGCAGGCGCCGCACGGGCGCGTGCGGGCGCGCTTCGCCGGCTCCGCGGGGCAGAGCTTCGGCGCCTTCCTCACCGCCGGGGTCGAGCTCGACCTCGTCGGCGAGGCGAACGACTACGTCGGCAAGTCGATGAGCGGGGGCCGGATCGTCGTCGCCCCGCCGCGGGACGACGCGGGCGACCCGTGCCTGCTCGGCAACACGGTCCTCTACGGCGCCACCGGCGGCGAGCTGTACTGCGCCGGCAGCGCCGGCGAGCGCTTCGCGGTCCGGAACTCGGGCGCGACCGCAGTCGTCGAGGGCGTGGGCGACCACGCTTGCGAGTACATGACGCGCGGCACGGTCGTGGTGCTCGGCCCGCACGGGCGCAACCTGGGCGCGGGCATGACCGGCGGCGAGTGCTTCCTGCTCGAGCCCGACGAGCGGCTCCTGAACGACGAGCTCGTCGCGCTCGTCGAGCCGGCCGCGGACGACGAGGAGCGGCTCCTGCGGCTGCTCGAGCGGCACCTGCGCGCGACCGGCTCCGTGCGGGCGGCACAGCTGCTCGAGGATCCCGAGGCTTCGCTGGCGCGGTTCCGGCGCGTCGTCCCGCGCGCGCTGCTCGTCGAGGAGCGCCTGGAAGGGAGGCTGACCGCCTGACGCCGCATAAGAGGCGTGTCTACTGCATACTATGCGAACGATGGCCTATGCCAGCATCGTCGGCGCGTCCGGGTACGCGGGCCAGGAGACCCTCGACCGCGTGCTCGGCCATCCCGAGCTCGAGCTCTACGCGGTCGGCTCCGACTCCCTCGCCGGCCGGGACGCGGTCGCGCTCGACCCGCGCCTGAACCGGAACGGGGGCCGCCGCGTGCCGCAGTTCATCACGAACGAGGCCGCCCTGGCCTGCGGCGCGGACGTCACGTTCGTCTGCCTCTCCCACGAGGAGGCGGCGCAGCTCGAGCCGCCCTCGCGCGGCGTCGTCGTCGATCTCTCCGGCGGGCATCGGTTCGCCGATCCGGCCGTCTACGACGACTGGTACGGCTTCGCGCACCCGCGTCCCGACGAGCTCGGCGAATGGAGCTACGGGCTGCCGGAGCTGACACCCGCGCCCGGCCGTCTCGTCGCGAACCCCGGCTGTTACGCGACGGCGGCGCTGCTGGCGCTCGGCCCGCTGAAAGACGCGATCGAGCCCGACGGCGTCGTCGTCGACGCGAAGTCCGGCATGACCGGGGCCGGGCGGGCCCTGAAGGCGAGCTCGCACGCCGGGTTCGTGCTCGAGAACGTCTCCGCCTACGACGTGGGCAGCCACCGGCACGCTCCCGAGATCGCGCAGCTGGTCGGCTTCCCGGTCGCCTTCACGCCGCACCTGCTGCCGATCCGGCGCGGGCTGATCGCGACCTGCTACGTCCGCTCCCGCGGCGCCGATCTGCGGGCGCTGCTCGAGGCCGCCTACGCCGGCAGCGACGTCGTCACCGCGCTGCCCGAGGGCGTCACGCCGGAGCTGGCGCGCGTCCAGGGAACGGACGGCGCTGAGGTGGCGGCGTACGAGGATCGGCTGACGGGCGCGTGGATCGTCATCTGCGCGATCGACAATCTCGGCAAGGGCGCGGCCGGGCAGGCCGTGCAGAACGTGAACCGCGTCTTCGGGTTCGCGGACGCGACCGGCCTCAGGCTCGCGGGAGTCCGCGTCTAGTGTCGGTCACCGCCGCGCGTGGCTTCGAGGCGAGCGGCGTCGCTGCGGGCATCCGCCGGGACGGGCTCGACCTGGCGCTCGTCCGCTCGGTTTCGCCGGCGGTCGGCGCTGCGCTGTGGACCGCGAACCGCGTTCCGGCGGCGCCCGTGACCGTGTCGCGCCGTCACCTCGAGGCGGCGGAGCCACAGGCGGTCGTGGTCAACGCCGGGATCGCCAACGCTGCCACCGGCGCCCGGGGCGAGGCGGATGCAGAGGCGACCGCGGCTGCCGCTGCCGGGCGCCTGGGCCTGGAGACCCAGCAGGTGCTCGTTCTCTCGACGGGCGTGATCGGCGTCGCGCTCCCGATGGAGCGGGTTCTGCCGGGCGTCGACGCCGCCGCCGACGCGCTCTCGACCGAGGGAGGGGGCGACGCCGCAGCGGCGATCCTCACGACCGACTCCGGGCCGAAGCAGGCCGTCCGCTCGACGAGCGGCTTCACCGTCGGCGGGATGGCGAAGGGCGCCGGGATGATCCATCCCTGCCTGGCGACGATGCTCGCGGTCGTCACCACCGACTATCCGCTCGTCCCCGGCGAACCGCTGGAGCTGCTGCGGCCGGCGGTGGAGCAGAGCTTCAACCGGATCTCCGTCGACGGCGAGTGCTCCACCAATGACGCAGTCGTCCTGCTCGCGAACGGCGCCTGCGGGGCAGTCGAGCGCGATCCGGACCGGGATGCCGACTTCGCACGCGCGCTCGGCGAGGTCTGCCACGACCTTGCCCGGCAGATCGTCGAGGACGGTGAAGGGGCGACGGTGCTGCTGGAGATCGACGTGACCGGCGCCTCCTCCTCGGAGGAAGCGCTCGCGGTCGCCCGGCGGGTGGCGACGTCCCCGCTCGTCAAGACCGCCGCGTTCGGCCGCGACCCGAACTGGGGCCGGGTGCTCGCCGCCGCCGGCTCGGCGCCATGGAACGGGGGCTTCGCCCGCCTCGACCCGAGCAGGCTCAGCGTCTCGTTCGACGGTGTCGCCGTCTTCGCCGCCGGGGCGCCGACGGGCAGCACGCCGACGCTCGCCGGGCCCTCATGCCGGATCTCGATCGAGCTCGGGCTCGGCGACGGGCAGGCGTCGTACCTCGCCTCCGACCTGACCTACGACTACGTCCGCATCAACGCGGAGTACACGACGTGAGCCGGGTGGTGCTGAAGGTGGGCGGGCGCGTGGCCGCGCAGGCGGCGGCCGACGCGCCGAAGCTCGCCGCGGACGGTACGGAGGTCGTCGTCGTGCACGGGGCGGGCCCGCAGATCTCCGCCGAGATGGAGCGGCGGGGGCTCGTCCCCGGCTTCGTGCGCGGCCGGCGGGTTACGACGCCCGAGGTGCTCGCGGTCGTCCGCGAGTCCTTCGCCGAGGTGAACGCGGCCGTCTGCGCGGCGATCGGCCCGCGCGCGGTCGGGCTGATGGGCGACGAGATCGGCCTCGTCGCCGCACGCGTCGAGGAGCTCGGGCTCGTCGGCGAGCCGCGCCCCTGTGCGCCGCAGGCGGTGCTCGAGGCGCTCGAGACCGGGCGCATCCCCGTCGTCGCGCCGCTGGCGGAGGGCCCACTCAACGTCAACGCCGACGAGGCCGCCTCGGCGCTCGCCGTCGGGCTCGGCGCCGACCGGATCCTGTTCGTCTCCGACGTCCCCGGCGTGCTCGTCGACGGCGACGTCGTCGGCGCGCTCGCCGCAGACGAGGCCGACAGGCTGCTCGGCGCAGGCGCCTTCGAGGGGGGGATCGTGCCGAAGCTCGTCGCGGCCGTCCACGCCGCCCGCGGCGGCGTGCGGGCGGCGATCGGCGAGACGGAGGTGGTCGCCTGAGCGTCGCTCGTGACACAGTGGCACGAGGCGCGCTTCGCGACCGCGTGCTGCCGACGTACGCCCGCGCCAACCTCACGATCGTGCGCGGCGAGGGCTGCCGCGTCTGGGACGACGCCGGGCGCTCGTACCTCGACTTCGTCGCCGGCATCGCCGTCGTCGGCCTCGGGCACCTGCACCCCGCGCCGCTCGCGGCCGCGCAGGCGCAGCTCGCCAGGCTCTGGCACGCCTCGAACCTCTACTGGACGGAGCCGATGACCGAGCTGGCGGCGCTGCTCTCCGAGCGGATGCACGGCGCCCGCGCCTTCTTCTGCAACTCGGGCGCCGAGGCGAACGAGGCCGCGATCAAGTACGCGCGCAAGGCGACGGGCCGGGGCGGGATCGTGGCGCTGGACGGCGGCTTTCACGGCCGCACGCTCGGCGCGCTCTCCGCGACCGGCCAGCCCGGCAAGTGGGAGGGGTTCGGCCCGCTGGTGCCGGGCATCGCGTTCGCGCGGCCGAACGAGATCGAATCGCTGGAAGCGGCGGTCAGCCCGGGCGGCGACGTCGCCGCGATCATGCTCGAGCCGCTGCTCGGCGAGGGCGGCGTGGTCGCGCTCGAGCTGGAGTTCGTGCGGGCGGCGGCCGAGATCGCCCGCGAGATCGGCGCGCTTCTCGTCGCCGACGAGGTCCAGGTCGGGATGGGGCGAACCGGCCGCTTCTTCGCGTTCGAGCACGTCGGCGTCGAGCCGGACCTCGTCACGCTCGCGAAGGGGCTCGCGAACGGCCTGCCCGTGGGCGCCCTGCTCGCCTCCGACGCCGCCCCGGACGGGCTCGGGCCGGGCGACCACGGGTCGACGTTCGGCGGCAACCCGGTTGCCTGCGCGGCCGCCGCCGCGGTCGTGCGCGCGATCGACGACGACCTGCTGGAGAACGTCCGTGCGCGCGGCGACCAGCTCGCCGGCGGGCTCGCCGGCCTGCCGGGCGTCGTCGAGGTGCGCG
>DATBMD010000277.1:0-15005 GCA_036555085.1 Gaiellaceae bacterium | reverse complement strand
CGATGTTGCCCCACTCGGTGCCGTTGCCCGACGAGGGTGCCGAGAGGAGCGGCTGCTGCGAGACCGGGCGGGGCACCGCGCGGTCGTTGGGATGGATCGCGGTGGCCGAGCCGCCGGCGCCGTAGAACTCGTTCATCGCCTCGGAGCGGGCATTGAGCGCCGTCAGCCACTGCGGCTCGGCGTTACCGGCCCCGTAGAACTCGTTCATCGCCTGGGAGCGGGCCATCAGCGCCGTGTACCACGCCGGCTCGGCCTGCTGGGCGGCGTAGAACTCGTTCATCGCCTGCGAGCGGGCCATCAGCGCGGTGTACCAGGCCGGCTGCTGCTTGCCGGTCACGACCACCGTGCCGCTCTTGCGGAGGACGACGACGCCCTCGTCGGCCTTCGAGGCCTCGATCGCGACAGCGCGATCGACGGCGTCCGGCGCGACGGCCTGGCTCGTCACGACGGTGCCGGCGGTGTCGCCCAGCTCGTTGTCGCCGATGATCGGCCGCGCACCAGCGGGCGCCGCCAGCACGAGCGCGGCGACGGCGAGGAACGTGGCCTTCAAGAACTTGTCCGTGATCAGGGGGTTCATCTGCTGCTCCTTCCGGGTCGCTGCCATGGACGGGAGCCTAGGAACCGACCCACCCTGCGTCGTTCACGCGCGTGACACTTCGAATGTCAAGCACGCGACACAGGCTCGCGGCTCCAGCCGCGGTCGGAGGTGCGCGGCCCGGGCGAGCGCGGGAGGGCGGAGCGCACGTACGATCCCTGCATGACGTCGAGCCCGTCCCGTTCCGGCCTGTTCGTCTGGGCCGCGGCGAGCGCGGTCGCGATGGTGGTCGGCGCGCTCGGGCCGTGGACCGAGGGCTTCTTCGTCGCCTCGGTCAGCGGCGTCGAGGACGGGAACGACGGCTGGCTCGTGATCGCCGCCTCAGTCGCCGGGGCTGCGGCCGTCTACTGGGCGGCGAGCCGGCACGCGCTCGCGGGCGGGGCCGCCGCCGTCGTGTGCGGTGGGGTCGGCGCGGTGGTCACCCTGGTCGAGCGCGGGCAGGTCGAGACGACAGGCTTCGGCCCGTTCACCGCCGAGGCCGGCTGGGGCCTCACCCTTGCCATGCTGGCGTCCTTCAGCCTCCTGCTTGCCGGCATCGCCGTCTTCTTCAGCGGGCTGCGGGAGCATGGCCGGCCGGCCCGGAAGGCGTTGCCCCCCGGCCGCGAGCAGCCGGCGCTGGAGCGCGGCGCCATCCCGATGCCGGCGGCGCCGGAGCGGGCGCTCCCGCCCGGCGACGAGCCGGAGGGGACGCCCGTCGCCTGACCCCCGGCGCGCCGTCAGCTGACGGCGAGCCCGCGCGGCGCCCGTCGCTGCGGCGGCTCGTCCCGCTCGCGGGGCCCGCTCCACAGTCCCAGCAGCACGCCGAACAGCAGATGCCGGAGCGTCGCCTGGGCGAAGGCCCTGGGGCTGCGCGCGAGCGGTGGGACGTCGGGATCGCCGCGGGCCGGGTGATGACGGTCGACCAGCACGCCGAGCGGGTAGAGCGCCACGTGCTCCACGGTCGCGAGGACGACCGCGTTCCGCCGCCGGTCGCCGCCGAGACGGCGGTCGACCGCGTCGAACGCGAGGCCGGCCAGCGCGCCGTTCGCGGCGTGGATCGCGAGCCCGAGCGGCCGCCAGCCGGGCCCGCGCGTGAACGCCTTGCCCAGCAGAGCCACGTCCGAGTAGGGATAGCGGAGGAGGCGCCGGTCGATCGGCTCGGCGAGCGCCCAGACCGTCGCGGCGGCGGCGCCGGCGGCGGCTGCGCGGGCCCGCCCGCTCATCCGTGCTCCGCCGGATCGTCGCAGGGAGGGCCCTCGGGCTCCTCGAGCACGCGCGCCGCCTCGCCGATCCGCCACCCCTCGGCCAACCGGTCGCGGAGCCATTCGACGCGCGCGGCGTCGTGCTCGGTGTACCGTCGTTGGCCACCTTCCGCCCCCGCCGGACGGAGGATGCCGTATCGCTGCTCCCACTTGCGAAGCGTGTCCGGCGCCACCCCGGTCCGGCGCGAAAGCGCCGCGATGTTGAGCAGGTTGGCCACGAACCGAAGTTCGACGAAGTCTAGACGGGTCTCGGCGACGGGTTACGGCCGTGCCTGAGGGCGACTCGCTCCGGCGGACGGCGGCGCGGCTCCAGGTGCTCGTCGGCGAGCGGGTCGAGGCCGAGGCTCCGCACCCGCGGGCGGCGGCGACCGGCGTCGCGGCCGCGGTCGACGGCAAGGTGCTCGAGTCCGTCGAAGCGGTCGGCAAGAACCTCCTGCTCCGCTTCGAGGGCGGTGTCACCGTCCGCAGCCACCTGAGGCTGAGCGGGCGCTGGCGGGTCGAGCCGCGCGGCACCGGCAGGGCCGGGCGGCCGTGGCTCGTCCTCCGCGGCGGGGCGTGGGAGGCGGTGCAGTGGAACGGCCCGCTGCTGTCCCTCGCGGGCGAGGCGGCCGTCCGTCGGCTCGGGCCGGACGTGCTCGCAGACGCGGTCGACGTCGGCGAGCTCGCCGGGCGGGTGCGGGCGGCCGGGCCGGAGCGTCCTCTCGGCGAGGTGCTGCTCGACCAGCGCGTCCTCGCCGGGATCGGGAACCTGTGGATGGCCGAGTCGCTGCACCGGGCCTGCGTGTCGCCGTTCCTCACCGTCGGCGACACGACCGCGGCGGAGCTGACGCTCGCGCTGGAGACCGCCCGCGGGCTGATGCGGGCGTCGATCGCCGGGCGGCGACCGGGCCGGGCGGTCTACCGCCGCTCGGGTCGCCCCTGCCCGCGCTGCGGCAGGACGGTCTCGGGATGCGGTCTCGGGGATGCCAACCGGACGGCGTACTGGTGCCCCGGCTGCCAGCGCGGGCCGGCCTCCGGCTGACGCGGCCGTGGGAGGAGTGAGGGCCCGGCCGGCGTAGTGCGTCATCCGTGGCCGTCCGTTCGCCGCACCTCCAGCACGCCCTGCGAAGCTTCGTCCTCGGCGCGTTCGCCTACCTCCTGCGCGAGCTCGACGAGGCGGGCGAGGGGCTCCCGTTCGCGTTCGAGGAGCATGCGCAGCGTCGCGGCCCGGCCCTGTACGAGTACCGGCCGCTCGTGCGCGGGTTCGTCGAGGACCGGGCCGATCGGCTGCGGGGCCGCGAGGACGCGGTGCTGGCGCTCGACGAGCTCCGGCGCGAGCCGGCGGCGGCGATCTTCGCACGCGCGCACGCGGGCCCGCGACCGACCGAGGACGAGGCGCTCTTCCGCACCGTCCTGCTCGGGCTGCTCGTCTCGACGGCGGAGGCGTGCGGCGGCTTCGACTGGGACGACGACTCGTTCGACCGCGCCTACGCCGAGCTCGAGCGGTCGCTCTTCGGGGAGCGGCGCGCCTACGCGGCCGTCGCGCCGCTCGTCGGCATCGCGGTCGGCACCCAGCTCGAGCTCCTCACGGGCCTGCGGGTGCGGGCGGCTGCGGCGGGCGAGCTGGCGCGGCACTGGCCCGAGGCCCAGGGGCTGCTGCCGGCCGGCTACGGCCGGGAGGCCGATCGCTACTGCGTGCTCGAGCTTCGCTCCGCGCTGACGCCGGGCGAGGAGCCGCCGGACGCTCCAGCCGAGCTGGCCGACGCGGTCACAGCGCTCCGGCTCGCGACCGCCGCGCCGCTGGCGGCCGGGCCGGTCCTGTTCGAGACGCTCGACGGGCGACCCTTCGGGATCCGGCCCGTGCTGCCGATTGCCGCGACGGCACCGGCCGGCGAGCCGGGTCGCCTGGACGGGTTCCGCGGGGCGCTCGCCGGCGAGCTGCTCGTCCGCCTGGTCGAGGCGGACGCGGACCCTTCGCTCGCGGAGGCGCTCGACCGGTGGGAGCTGTCGCTCTTCCAGCACGACCCGTTCCGGTCCGAGCAGCTCCGGGCCGCGCTCGGGGCGCTGCTCGGCGAGACCTGGGCGCTGCGCGCAGCCGTCCTGCTCGAGGAGCGGCCGGAGTCGCGGGCGAGCCTGCACGAAGCGCTCTCCGAGCTCGCGGCCGGCGGCCCCGCCGATGCCCGCGCCGCCGACGGCGCGCGGCGCGCTCTCGTCGAGGCGCTACGAAGCGGCGGGCGCGAGGAGCTGCTCCGCGGGCTCGACCGCGAGCTGCTCGGCCTCGCGGGCGACCGGGCTGCTCGCGTCGTCGCGTAGCCCCGCCCCTGTTCGCCCCGCACGCTGTCACGAAGTCGGCGCGAAGCCGTCACACATCCGTGACGGTTTCGCCGCTAGCTTCGATGCATGGACGAGGCGCGGACGGTGTTGGAGAGGCTGGAGCGGATCGACACGCTCCAGCAGACGGGCTCGCCGCCCTCCGAGCTGCTCGACGAGCTGCGGGCGCTCGTACGGGAAGCGGAGGCGTGGTCGAGGGCGGAAGGAGGTGATGCGGGGGCCGACGCCGTCGGCAGGCTCCGGTCGGCGCTCGCCCGTGCCATGATCGCCGCGTGATCACCAACTGGGACGAGCTCGAAGGCGTTCGGCGCGAGGAGGGTCACATCGCCGGCACCTGGTACCCGCTGACCGGGGCGAACTCGGTCGGGGTCGGCGTCCGACGGATCCAGGTCGAGCCCGAGCTGTGGTCGACGCCGCTCCACGTCGAGGGCTCCGAGGAGGAGATCTTCTACGTCCTCGCCGGCTCGGGCGTGTCCGTGCAGTTCGACGGCGAGCGCGTCGAGGCGTTCGCGGTCGGGCCGGGAGACTGCCTGGTCCATCTCGCGCTCGAGCACGCGCACACCCTTCGCGCCGGGCCGGACGGCCTCGACGTGCTCGCCTTCGGGCATCGCCACTACGCCGGCGGGGTGACGGTGCTCCCGCGGGCCGGCGCCGCCTGGCTCGGCGCGAGCTGGGGCCGGGTCGGCGGCGACGACGACCATCCGTGGAAGCGGGAAGCTGCGGTCGGGCCGCCCGACGTGCCGGACGTGTCGCCGAGGCCGCAGCGGATCGTCAACGTCGCCGACGTGGAGCCGGAGGTGCGCGACCGGGTCACGGTGGGCGCGCGGATCCGGAACCTCGGTCGTGCCGTCGGGTCGGAGCGGACGGGGCTGCGTCTCTCCGAGGTGCTCCCGGGCAAGCTCAATGTGCCGCCGCACTGCCACTCCGCCGAGGAGGAGGTCTTCGTCGTGCTCGCAGGCGAGGGCACGCTCGTCCTCTGGCCGGCCGGGGCCGCCCAGCCGGAGGAGCGCCCGGTTCGAACCGGCGACACGATCGCTCGTCCCGCGGGCACCGGCGTCGCGCACGCGTTCCGGGCGGGGGCCGCCGGGATGACGCTGCTGATGTACGGCACGCGGGTGCCGGACGACGTCTGCTACTACCCTCGCTCGAACAAGGTGTATCTGGGCGGGCTGGGCGTGGTCGGCCGGCTCGAGCTGCTCGACTTCTGGGACGGCGAGGAATGAAGGAGAACCGGCGAGGCCCTTGAACGAGAGATCCGTCATGGGGCTCATGCGCTTGCTGCCGCGGCCGTCGGTCCGCGGGGACGAGGCCGAAAGCGACGAGACGGCCGTCGCGCCGGATAGCGTGTCCGGCCTGGAGATCATCGTCGAGCCGGCAGTCCACGCGCAGGTGCGCGCCCAGCTGCGCGTGCTCGCGCTCGCCAACCAGAAGGGCGGGGTCGCGAAGACCACCACGACCCTGAACCTCGGGGTCGCGTTCCGCGAGCTCGGCTACCGCGTCCTCCTCATCGATCTCGACCCCCAGGGCAACCTGACGATGAGCCAGGGCATGAACCCCGACGCGATCGAGCGCTCGATGTTCGACGTGCTCGTGCACCGGATCCCGATCTCCGACGTGATCGAGCAGCGCGAGGTCGACCTGGCCGTCTCGTCGATCGACCTTGCCGGCGCCGAGCTGGCGCTCAGCTCGATGATCGGCCGCGAGCGGTCGCTCGAGAAGGCGCTCGTCGAGGTGCGCGACCGCTACGACTTCATCCTGATCGACACGCCTCCGTCGCTCGGCCTGCTCACGATCAACGCGTTCGTCGCCGCGAGCGGCGTGATCGTCCCGGTGCAGTGCGAGTACCTCTCGCTGCGCGGGCTCGTGCAGCTGGAGAACACGCTGGCGATGGTGCGCGAGAACCTGAACCCGGACGTGGGCGTCGAGGGGATCGTCGCGACGATGTACGACGGCCGGACGCTGCACTCGCGCGAGGCGATCGAGATCCTCGAGGAGAACTTCGGGAACCTCGTCTACAAGTCGAGGATCCGCAAGACCATCCGGTACGCGGAGGCGCCGGTCAAGGGCAGCTCCGTGCTCAAGTACGATCCGTCCGGTCCCGCCGCCGACGCCTACCGCGTGCTGGCACGCGAGGTGCTCGAGAAGGAGGTGCTGCATGGCGCGGAAGCGCGCGAGCATGCGTGAGGGGCCGCTCGCCGACCTCTTCCGCGCGACCGAGGCCGCCAAGCGCGCCGCGGAGTCGCAGCAGCCCGACCGGCCCGACGAGCCGGCCGTCCCGCCCGAGGAGCAGCAGACGCAGCTCCTGCCTCCGCCCGAGCGGCGGGAGGAGGCCTCCCTGGAGGCGACGGTCGAGCACGTCTACGACTTCGGCGACGACGAGCAGACCGCCGTCGTGCCGCCGCCGCCCGAGCTCGAGCCCGAGCCCGAGCCCGAGCCTGCGCCGGTGCTCGAGCTGGTGCCCGAGCCCCAGCCCGAGCCGGAGCCGCAGCCGGCGGCCGCGGCGGCCTCGCAGGCGGCCGCGGCTTCCGCGGCGACGCCGCCTCCTGCCGAAGCCCTGCCGGAGCCCCCGTACGTGCCGCCGGCCAGTCGCTTCCTGCAGCCGATGCCGGAGGGCGCCGCGCGCCTCGAGGTGGCGCCGCGCGGCGATACCGCCTCGTACCTCGCGGTGATCCGCGTCGTCGGCGTCGGCGGCGCCGGCCTGAACGCCGTCAACCGGATGATGGACGCGGGGATCGCGCAGGTGGACTTCGTCGCCGTCAACACGGACGCGCAGCAGCTCGCCCTCACCGACGCGCCCGTCAAGATCCACATCGGCGAGGAGCTCACGCACGGCCTCGGCTCGGGTGCCGACCCGGAGACCGGTCGCCGCGCCGCCGAGGAGGCCTACGACCAGATCCGCCACGCCCTGCGCGGCTCGGACATGGTGTTCGTGACGGCGGGCGAGGGCGGCGGCACGGGTACGGGCGCGGCGCCCGTCGTCGCGCGCATCGCGCACGAGCTCGGCGCGCTGACGGTGGGGATCGTGACGACGCCGTTCAAGTTCGAGGGCACGCGCAGGCGCACGGCGGCCGACGGAGGCGTCGACGCGCTGCGTTCGGCGTGCGACACGGTGATCGTGATCCCGAACGACAGGCTGCTCGAGGTGCTCGACCGGTCGACCTCGATGATCGACGCCTTCAAGGTCGCCGACGACGTGCTCCGCCAGGGCGTGCAGGGGATCTGCGACCTGATCACGATGCCCGGCCTGATCAACCTCGACTTCGCCGACGTGCGCACGATCATGGCCGGCGCCGGCTCCGCCCTGATGGGCATCGGCTACTCGGAGGCGGACGACGAGCGGGCGCGCCAGGCGGCGGAGCGGGCGCTGCGCTCGCCGCTGATCGACACCGAGCTCGTCGGCGCGCGCGGCATCCTGCTGTCGATCGCGGGCGGGGAGGACCTGACGTTGATCGAGGTCCACGAGGCCGCCGAGGTGATCCGTGCCGCAGCCACCGACGACACGAACATCATCTTCGGCGCCACGATCGACGAGCGTCTGAACGGCCAGGTGTGGGTGACGGTGATCGCCACGGGCCTCGGCGGCGTCCGCCCGCGGGTCACGGTGCCGGCGTTCGCCGGGGCCGTCGCCTCGGGCAGCCGCGCGTCGTCCGGCGACGACGCCGACCTGCCGAGCTTCCTGCGTTAGATCAGGAAACGTTGGGGAGCACGACGGTCGCGCCGAACGCGACCGCGACGACGAGGCAGCCGGCCGAGGCGGCCGCGACCGCGAGGCCGCGCCGGCGGCCGGGCCGGTCGATCAGGCCGAGCGCGCCGAGCGTCCCGAGGGCGCCGGCGACGATGGAGGTCAGCGTCTCGACGCCGGTGAACGCGACGCCGGCGGCGATCGCGTCGCGGGACGGTGCGCCGGTCGACGTGAGCACGAGCGCCACCGCCGCGGCGCCGACGCCGAGGTTGCCGGGGGTGACCGGGAGCGCCGCGGCGACCTCGACGGCCGCGACGATCAGGAGCGCCGCCGCGACAGGGCGCTCGAGGCCGACCGCGTGCCCGGCGGCAGCGGCGGCGGCGAGACGGGAGAGCGCAGCGGCGCCAGTCCAGCCGAGCAGGGAGGCGGCGCGGGCGGGCTGCCGGCCGAGGGCGCGGAAGCCGTCGAGTACGTGCGCGATGCCGGCCCGGCGGCGGATCCTGCAGGCCACGAGGACGGCGACGATCCCTGCGAGCACGGCGGCGGCGGCGACCGCGGCCGGCCAGAGCGGAAGCCCGCCGGCGATCCCCGCGGCGCCGACGATCGCGGCCGTCCAGACCGCGCGGGCCGCGCCGACGGCGGCGCCGGCGCCGCCGGCGGCCAGCAGGCGGCCCTCACCGTCGAGCGTTCGCGAGAAGAGCGCGATCCTGACAGCGGTGCCGAGCCGGGCGGGCGCGAGCGAGTTGACGAGCGAGCCGGTCGCGTAGCGCGCGCAGGCGTCGACGCCGCCGAGGGTGGCTCCGCAGCCCCGAAGGACCGTGCGCCAGGCGAAGCCGCTGCAGGCGATCACGGCGACGAAGGCGCCGGCGGCGAGCCAGAGCCCGCCCGGGTCGGCGTTCGCCGCCCCGGCCAGCCCGGCCCGCGTGCGCTCGCCGAGCAGCTCGGGCGAGACGAGCACGACCGCCGCCGCCGCGAGCGCGAGCCCTGCGACGGCGAGGTGACCCCTGTTGACCCCGTATCCCATTCCTCTGTTCTCTGTTTCGACGTCGGAACGGGGAAACTTGATTGTGACGCCGGCGCTGCGGCGCTCATTACGCTCCGTCAATGCGGGGCGCCGTCGCGGCCGGGCATCCAGTCACCGCCGAGGCAGGCGCGCAGGTGCTCGCCCGCGGTGGCAACGCCGTCGACGCGTGCATCGGCGCCGCCTTCGCCGCCGCGGTGACGGAGGGGCCGCTGACGGGACCGGCGGGCGGAGGCTTCCTGCTCGTCCACACCGTCGAGGGAGAGACGACCCTGCTCGACTGCTTCTTCGCCGTGCCCGCAACGCGGCTCGGCGTGATGGAGGAGGTGGTCGTCGACTTCGGCGACGCCTCGACGCAGACGTTCCACGTCGGCGAGGGCTCGGTCGCTGTGCCGGGCCTCGTCCACGGCCTCGAGGCGGCGCACCGGCGCTTCGGGACGCTGGCGTGGCGGCAGCTGGTCGAGCCGGCGATCGCGATCGCCCGGGCCGGGGTGGTGCGCAACGACGCCCAGGCGCTCCTGCACGAGATGCTGGGCGCGATCCTCCAGCGCACGGAGGCCGGCGGCCGGATCTACGGCGACCCGGACCGGGTGGTGACGAGCGAGCTCGCCGCGACCCTCGAGCGGATTCGCGACGAGGGCTCCGCGGCGATCGCCGAGCTGATCCCGGAGCTCGCGCCGGACCTCGCCGCCTACCGCCCCGTCGAGCGCCCACCGCTCGAAGCCGAGATCCGAGGCCGGCGCATCCTCGCGACGCCGCCTCCCTCGCGCGGGGGAGCGGTGGTGCTGGACATCCTGCGAATGCTGGCCGCGCCCGACTACGGCGGTCCGATCCACGATCTCGCACGGGCGGTGGGCCTTGCCTACGAGCGCTCGGCTCCCGGGAGCGTGACCGGCACGACCCACATCTCGGTCGTCGACGCCGACGGCGCCGCGGCGGCCCTGTCGTCGACGCTGGGCTCCGGCTCGGGCGTGTTCCGCGGCGGCACTCAGCTCAACAACATGCTCGGCGAGCTGGACGTGATCGGCCCCGAGGAGCGGCCGGCGGGCGAGCGCCTACCGAGCATGATGACGCCGACGATGGTGCTCGAGAACGGACGGCCGCGCCTGTTGCTCGGCAGCGCCGGCTCGGTGCGCCTGGCGGGGGCGATCGCCCAGGTCACCTGGCAGGCGCTCTGCGGTGCCGGGCTGGAGGAGGCGATCGAGGCGCCGCGCGTCCACGTCGAGGGCACGACGCTCCACGTCGAGGGCGGCTGGGCCGACGACGCCGTCGCCTGCCTGCCGCGGTCCTGGGACGTCGTCCGCTGGGCGGGCCGCAATCTCTACTTCGGCGGCGTGCAGGCGGTGGCGCTCGCACCGGACGGATCGCTGTCCGCGGCCGGCGACCCGCGCCGGGGCGGTGCAGGCGTGATCGTGGCGTGATCGTGGCGTGATCGCGATCCGCCCCGCCGAGGCGGGAGACGCGGGCCAGCTGGTCGAGCTCGCCCGCTCGGTCGGGCGGGAGGACGGGGCCTGGCTCCTGACCAGCGATCTGCGCCGCAGCGTGAGCGACGAGCGGCGGTACCTGCGCTCGGTGCGACGCCACCCCGACGCCGTGGTGCTCGTCGCGGCGGACGGCCCGACGGTCGTCGGCCGGCTCTCGCTCGCGCGCGACCCGCACCCCTCCAGCCGGCACGTCGCCGACCTCGGGCTGATCGTCGCCGAGCCGTACCGCCGGCGCGGCATCGGCCGCGCCCTGCTCCAGGCGGCGGTCGAGTGGGCGCGTGAGCACGCCGTCCGCAAGCTCGAGCTGCACGTCTTCACCTGGAACGAGCCGGCGCTGCGCCTCTACGACTCGTTCGGCTTCCGGCGCGAGGGGCTCCGGCGCGGCCACTACCTGCGCGAGGGCGAGTACGTCGACGCGGTGCTGATGGCGCTGGACGTGGAGGCGCGTTCTCAGGCGCGCTCGACGCCGACGTAGTTCTCGGCGAGCGTGGTCGAGGCGGCCCGCGAGGTCGCCAGGTAGCGGAGGTGCGACTGCTGCAACCGGAAGGCGAACTCGTCGTCGTCAGGGCTGCGGTGCAGCATCGTCGTCATCCACCACGAGAAGTGCTCGGCGCGCCAGACGCGGCGAAGGCAGGTCTGCGAGTACGCCTCGAGCGGCTCCGCGTCGCCGCGCCGGTACCAGGCGGCGAGCGCCTGCGCCAGCACGTGCACGTCGCGGATGGCGAGGTTGAGCCCCTTGGCGCCGGTCGGCGGCACGATGTGCGCGGCGTCGCCGGCGAGGAACAGGCGGCCCCACTGCATCGGCTCGACGACGAAGCTACGCATGGGCGTCACGCTCTTCTCCAGCACCGGCCCCTCCGCGAGCGACCAGCCGTCGACCTCGAGCCGAGCCCGCAGCTCGTGCCAGATGCGGTCGTCGGGCCAGCCGCCGAGGTCCTCGTCGGGAGCGCACTGGAGGTAGAGGCGGCTCACCTCGGGGGAGCGCATGCTGAGGAGCGCGAAGCCTCGCTCGCCGTGCGCGTAGATCAGCTCGTCGTTCGACGGCGGCACGGCGGCCAGGATGCCCAGCCAGCCGTAGGGGTAGTCCCGGGAGAACGTGCGCAGCTCGCCGGGCGGGATGCTCGAGCGGCCGATCCCGTGGAAGCCGTCGCAGCCGGCGACGACGTCGCACTCGAGCTCGTGGCGGCCGTCGCCCAGCTCGTAGCCGATCCTCGGCCGGTCGGTGTCGAGTGCGTGCAGCGAGACGTTCTCCGCCTCGAACAGCAGCGGCTCGCCGGAGGCGAGTCGCGCCTCGATCAGATCCCTGACGATCTCCGTCTGACCGTAGACGACGATCGACTTGCCGGTCAGCTCGTCGAAGGCGATCCGGTGGCGCTCGCGGCCGGATTGCAGCTCGACGCCCGTGTGGACGAGCCCCTCGCGCCGCAGGCGCCCGCCGACGCCCGCGTCGTCGAGCAGCTTCGCCACGTCGTGCTCGACCACGCCGGCCCGGATCCGCGCCTCGACGTACTCGCGGCCGCGGCGCTCGAGGATCACCGACTCGATCCCCTCGAGGTGGAGCAGCCGGCCGAGCGTCAGCCCTGCGGGGCCGGCGCCGACGATGCCGACCTGGGTGCGCGTCATCCCTCGCGCCGGAACAGGGCGGCCTGTCCCTGGCCGACGCCGATGCACATCGTCGCGAGCCCGTAGCGCCCGCGCCGCCGCCGCAGCTCGTGCAGGAGGCTGACGCAGAGGCGGGCACCGGACATGCCGAGCGGATGGCCGATCGCGATCGCGCCGCCGTTGACGTTCACCGTCTCCTCGTCGAGCCCGAGCTCGCGGACGACGGCCAGCGACTGCGACGCGAACGCCTCGTTCAGCTCGACGAGGTCGAGCTCCGCGACACCGATCCCCGCGCGCTCGAGCAGCCGGCGCACCGCGGGCACCGGCCCGATGCCCATCACCGCCGGGTCGACGCCGGCCACGGCCGAGCCGGCGAACATCCCGAGCGGCTCGGCGCCCAGCGCCCGCGCGCGCTCCTCGCTCGCCACGACCAGCGCCGCGGCGCCGTCGTTGATCCCGCTCGCGTTCCCCGCGGTGACCGTGCCCCCGCCGCGGAACGCGGGCTGCAGCGAGGCGAGCTTCGCCGGCGTCGTCTCCGGCCGCGGATGCTCGTCGCGGTCGAGCTCGCCGGCGGCGACGAGCTCGTCGTCGAAGCGGCCCCCCGCCGCGGCGGCGGCCCAGCGCTGCTGCGAGCGGAGCGCGAACGCATCCTGGTCCTCCCGGGAGACGCCCCAGCGTTCGGCGACGTTCTCGCCCGTCTCGCCCATCGACTCGCGCGACCAGTGCTCCTCGTAGCGCGGGTTGACGAAGCGCCAGCCGAGCGTCGTGTCGACGAGCGCCCGGTCGCCCCGACCGAATGGGGCATCCGGCTTGAGGGTCACGAGCGGCGCCCGCGTCATCGACTCGACGCCCCCGGCGACGAACAGGTCGCCGTCGCCGGCGACGACGGCGTGGCAGGCGCCGACGACGGCCGAGAGGCCGGACGCGCAGAGCCGGTTGACGGTGACGCCCGCGACCGAGTCGGGCAGCCCCGCCAGCAGCGCCGCGAACCGCGCGACGTTGCGGTTGTCCTCGCCCGCCTGGTTCGCGCAGCCGAGCCAGACGTCCTCGATCGCGGCCGGGTCGACGCCGGCCCGCGCTACCGCCTCCCGCACGGCGATCGCCGCCAGGTCGTCGGGGCGGACGCCCGCGAGGCCGCCGCCGTAGCGCCCGACGGGCGTGCGGACCGCGGAGAGGATCACCGCGCGCGTCTCAGGCAACGGCCCGACTCTCCAGGTCGACGGTGAACGGCGCTGCGGTCACCGCCGCCACGTCGTCGACGCCGGCGCCGCCGAGCAGCTCCGTCAGCACGAGCGCGCCCTCGCGGAGCCGGAATACCGAGAGCTCCGTGACGACGACGTCCGCCGCGCCCCGCGCCGTCAGCGGGTAGGTGCACTCGGCCACCACCTTGGGCTCGCCCGCCGACGACGTCGCCGTCATCGTCACGATCACGCGTCGCGCGCCGACCACGAGGTCCATCGCGCCGCCGACGCCGAGCACGTCCTTGCCGGGAACGGCCCAGTTGGCGATGTCGCCCCCGCCGCTCACCTGCAGCGCGCCCAGCACCGCGACGTCGACGTGGCCCCCGCGGATCATCGCGAAGCTCTGCGCGCTGTCGAAGTACGCCGCGCCCGGCAGCGCGGTGACGGGATGCTTGGCGGCGTCGATCAGATCCGGGTCGAGCTCCTGCTCGGACGGGCGGGGCCCGACGCCGAGCAGGCCGTTCTCCGTGTGCAGCAACACCTGCGCGTCGGGCCCGAGGAAGCCGGGGATCAGATTGGGGATGCCGATGCCGAGGTTGACCACCTCGCCGGCGCGCAGCTCCCGCGCGGCGCGGGCCGCGATGCTTTCCTTGAGATCGGTCACGTGCGCCGCACCAGGTAGTCGACGTACAGCTGGGGCGTGTGGATCGACTCGGGCTCGAGCGCGCCGACCGGCACGATCTCGCCCGCCTCGGCAATGGTGACGGTCGCTGCGGTCGCCATGAGCGGGTTGAAGTTGCGCGCCGTGCGCCGGTACCAGAGGTTCCCGAGCTCGTCCGCCCGCGCAGCGTAGACCAGCGCGACGTCGGCGCGGATCGGCGCCTCGAGCACGTGGGGGACGCCGTCGATCAGCCGCTCCTCCTTGCCCTCGGCGAGGAGCGTCCCCGCGCCGACCGGAGTGAAGAACCCGGCGATACCTGCCCCGGCCGCCCGGATCGCCTCCGCGAACGTGCCCTGCGGGACGAGCGTTGCTTCGATCTCACCCGCGTTCACCGCCGCGACGGCCTCGGGGTTGGACGTGAAGTACGACGAGATGCCGCGGCGGATCCGGCGCTGCCGCAACAGCTTCCCGAGCCCGCGCCCAGGCTCGCCGATGTTGTTCGAGACGATCGTCAGGTCGGCCGCGTCGGAGTGGTCGACCAGCGCGTCGATCAGCGTCAGCGGCGCGCCGACCAGCCCGAAGCCGCCCACCATCACGGTGTCGCCGGACCGGATCCGTGCGACCGCCTCCACGGCGCCGCAGAGCGCCGTTCCCGTCACCCGTCCTCCGTCCGGGACATTGCGCCCGATCCTAGTGCCTGGCCGTGCCCGTGCTCTCCCGGTCGAAATCCTGGCCTGGCGTGGGGGGATCGACCCGAGTTCAATGCGACGGTGCGCCTGAGCCACGACGCCGCCTGGACGCTCGTCCAAGAGCTCGACCTCGAGCTCGATCTCGACCCGCGCGCGCCATCGCTCCGCGCGCTCGCGGACGCGATCGTGGACGGGGTGCCGACGGCTGAGCTCGAGCGCCTGTCCGCCGCAGCGGCTGCGGCGGCATGGGACGACGACCTGCGCGCGGCGCTGGGGGACGCCCTCGCGCGCCGTCGTGAGACGTTGCGCGAAGCGCTTGCCGCAGTCGACACGGCAGAAGTCGAGTTGCTCAACCCCGTCGGGGAGAACGCACTCGCCCGCGCCGTCGTCGATCTTGCCGCACTGCGGCTCGGCGGCTCGCAGGACGTCGTCCCCGCTTGACATAGGCAGGTACCCGCCCGGGCCGGCCACTGCCGGCTTCCTACGCAGCGCGATCAGTGCTTCCGCCGATGTTGCAGGACGCGCCGAACGCCAGACTG
>DATBMD010000270.1:0-2683 GCA_036555085.1 Gaiellaceae bacterium | reverse complement strand
CAGGACGCCGACGTGGCCGCGCTCGACCAGCCCGAAGCGGCCGGCG
Organism: Gaiellaceae bacterium; assembly: GCA_036555085.1. Classification (GTDB taxonomy): domain Bacteria; phylum Actinomycetota; class Thermoleophilia; order Gaiellales; family Gaiellaceae; genus Gaiella. The sequence continues at coordinate 2,637 of DATBMD010000270.1, read as the reverse complement.
CGACCAGCGATCTGCGCCAGCTCCCATGGAAGCAGGTCGCGCCGCTCCTGACCGTCGAACTTCGTGGTCTCGGCGAAGAGGAGCGTCTCGCACGGCAGGTTGACGCCGTGGCCGAGCACGTCCGTTGCGACACAGACGTCGGCCGTGCCCCCGACGAAGCGCTCGATCTCCTCGCGACGCGACGCGAGCGGCATCGCGCCGTAGAGCACGGCGACCCGGCCGGGCCGGCCGCGGTTCACCTCGCCGGCGAGCGCCAGCACCGCCTTGCGGCTGAAGGCGACGACCACGGTGCCGGGCGTCAGGGAACGCAGCGAGCGCTCTCCGACCCAGTCGAGCGGGAGCTTGCGCTCGAACACCTTCACCTCGACCTGCGGGAACGCCCGCTCGACCAGCGGCAGGGCGTCGAGCGCGCCGAGCAGCAGCACGTGCCGGTACTCCCCCGCGAGGAGCAGGCGCGTCCAGGCCGAGCCGCGCTCGTCGTCGTCGGCCCACTGCACCTCGTCGAGCACGAGCACATCGCCCGTCGACGGCGCCATCTCGACGGTGCAGCAAAGGATGGGGGCGCCCTGGTTGACGCGCTCCTCGCCGGTGACGAGCCCGACCCGGTCGTGGCCGAGCTGGTCTTCGAGGCGCCGGTGCGCCTCCTGCGCCAGCATCCGCAGCGGCCCGGCATAGACGCCGCGCCCCTGCTCGGCGAGGAACTGGAGCGCATGGTGGGTCTTGCCCGAGTTCGTCGGCCCCAGGTGCGCGACGACCGACTCCGGCTGCTCGCGCCGCTCCGGGAGTCGGATCTCGATCCCGCGCTCCGCCCGTTTCACGGAGCCGCGCACGGCGTCGGCCCGGCGCTCGTGCCGGGTCGAGCGGCTCGGCCGCTTCGTGCGGCCGTGGCGGTGGCGGCGACCGGGCATCGTCCGAGCCTAGCCGCGAGCGAGGCGGTCGCGACACCCTGGGCGCGCCCGATTTCGCGGTCGATTCGTGCCAGATCTGCCACTAACGCTCCACACCTGTCCCCGCGGGGCGTGTCCAGGCGTGTCCAGGGGACTGTCCCCCTGTCTGTGTCGAAAGCGTGACGATCGCTCCACAGCGGCCAGCCCCGGTTCGGCCGCGCCCCGCGATACCTTGCTGCCCGCCGGCTGCGGCGTTGCGCTAGACGCGGAGGAAGCGGCGGATCGTCAGGCCGGAGCCGAGCGCCCCGACCATCAGCCCGACGCCGACGAGGATCAGCGCCGTCATCGAGAAGGCGAGCGCCTGCACGTCCGAGCTGGTCTCGATGTGGCCGAGGATCGCGGGGAGCGCGATCTCCTTGCCGATCAAGAGCAGCAGGATCGCGAGGATCGAGCCGATCGCCCCGCAGATCAGACCCTCGAGCATGAAGGGCCCACGGACGAACCAGTTGGTGGCGCCGACGAGCTTCATCACCTCGATCTCGCGGCGGCGCGAGAAGATCGAGAGCCGGATCGTGTTCGCGATCAAGAGCGTCGACGCGACGAGCAGGACGAGCACGGCGACGAGGAAGACCGCCTCGATCACCCGGGCGACCTGGAGGATCCGCTTCGACCGCTGCTCGCCGTCCCGCACCCGCTCGACGCCGGCGAACTTCTGCGCGCGGATGTCCGCGGCGATCGCCTTCACGTTGTCGGCGTTGCCGGGGGTGACCTCGTAGGAGGCCGGCAGGGGGTTCGACGGCAGCTGGCGCGTGAGCTCCGGGTAGCGCTCCTGCATGCGCTCGAGCGCCTCGCGCTTCGAGACGAACTGGTAGCTCTCCACCCGCGTGTCCCCGGCGAGGTGAACCTGGACCGCGTTGACCTGCTTCGGCTTCACGTCGTCCTGGAAGAAGACCTTCACCTCGAGCTCGTTCTTGACGTGGTCGGACCAGGAGACGACCCACGTCCCGAGGGCGATGAACAGGCCGAGCAGGAACATCCCGATCAGCACCGTCATCGTCGCCGCGATCGAGGTCGAGAGGTTCGACCCGATCGAGCGCAGAGATTCCGAGACGAGCAGGCGGATGCGGCTCACTCGGACTCGTAGCCTCCGCGGCGCTCGTCCCGCGCCAGCCGGCCGCTGTCGAGCGCGATCACGCGCCGGCGCATCTTGTCGACCATCTCCCGGTCGTGGGTGACCATCAGGATCGTCGTCCCCGCTCGGTTGATCTTGTAGAGAAGCTGCATGATCCCGACCGACGTGTCGGGATCGAGGTTCCCGGTGGGCTCGTCGCAGATCAGGAGCGGCGGGTGGTTGACGACCGCACGCGCGATCGAGACGCGCTGCTGCTCGCCTCCCGAGAGCTCGTCGGGGCGCGAGTTCATCTTGCTGGCCAGTCCCACGAGGGCCAGCACCTCCGGCACCTTGCGGCGGATCTCCGCCCCCGACTCGCCCTGCACCTTCAGCGCGTAGGCGACGTTGTCGTACGCGGTGCGGTCGCGCAGCAGCTTGAAATCCTGGAAGACGCAGCCGACGTTGCGGCGCAGCAGCGAGACCTTGGAGCGCTTCAGCCGCGTCAGGTCGCGGCCGCCGACGATGATCCTGCCGACCGTCGGCTCGAGCTCCTTCAGCAGGAGCCGGATGATCGTCGACTTGCCCGAGCCCGAGGGGCCGACGACGAAGACGAACTCGCCCTTCTCGATCACGAAGGAG
>DATBMD010000253.1:0-1654 GCA_036555085.1 Gaiellaceae bacterium | reverse complement strand
GAGGCGGAGCCCGGGCAGCAGCTCGAGCTCGCCGTCGACCGGCTCGTAGCGCACGCCGGGCGCCTCGACCCACTCGCGGATCGTGTAGTCGTCCGCTGTGCGCGCGTCCTCGAGCTCCTGCCGCTGGACGTAGATCGGCCTGCCGGCGAAGAGGTGGTTGCCGCCGCAGTGGTCGGCGTGCAGGTGCGTGTTGACGACGATGTCGATGCCGGCGAGGTCGAGGGCCTGCTCGCTCAGCGGACGGAGGCGGGGGTCCATGTCGGCCACCAACGGGTGCAGCTCCGTCATTCCGGTGTCGACCAGCACGCGCGCCTCGGGATGGTCGATGACGTGGACGTAGACCGGCATCTGCTCGCCCTCGACGAGCAGGTCGGCGACGAGCAGCGGCGTGATCGTGGGTGGGGTCGTCACCAAATCAACCTCGTACCGACGGTAACGACTCCCGCCGCGAGGCGAAGTCATCGCTTCGCATCAATCCCGCAACGCCTCGCGACCTCGGTCTGGGCGAGCCCTGCTTCACCCGGAAGGCGATGAGCTCCCGGGCGATCTCCTCGTACGGCGCGAGTCCCGCAGCGGGGCTTCGTACTCCCCGCCCGTTCCATAGTTGACCTATTGAGGCAAGAAAGAACTGAAACAGGTCCAAATTGATTAGAATTGGACCGAGTTGCTCTACCGGGAAGTAGATAGGTCAAATGTCTCCTAGAGGTCGGGGACGCCCGAGCCGCGAGGAGGTTCTGCGCACTCTCGACCGGGCGATCGATGATCTCCGCAACGTCGGCGGCTTGCCGCTCCCGGTCGAGGCGGATGCGATCTGGGAGGGGATCTGGTACGAGGAGGCGCATCACTCGACGGCGATCGAGGGCAACACACTGGTCCTCAAGGAGGTCGAGCGACTTCTCCGCGAAGGGAAGGCCGTCGGCAGCAAGGATCTCGCCGAATACCTCGAGGTGCAGGGATACGCGAAGGCAGCGCAGTGGGTGTACGCACAGGCCGTCGAGCACTCTCCCGATTGGTCGGCCGGAGAACGGGTCAACCTGACCGAGCTGCGCCAGATCCATCGCCTCGTCGTCGAGCCGGTGTGGCTGCACTCGCCGCCGGAGGGCCTGGACCGGCGCGAAGGCCCCGGCTCGTTCCGTCAGCACGACATCCGCCCGTTCACCGGCGGGATGACGCCGCCGCCGTTCCCGCAGGTGCCGGCGCTCGTCACTAACTGGGCGAGCGACGCCAGTCGAGGGCCGGCCGACGGTCAGCATCCGATGCTGTTCGTGGCCGATATCCATGCCCGATTTGAGCGGATCCATCCATTCCGCGACGGGAACGGAAGGGTGGGGCGTCTGGCGACGAATCTCCTGCTGGTCCGGCACGGATATCCACCAGCAGTCATCTACAAGCGCGATCGGACGCGGTACTTGAACGCGCTCCGTAGGGCGGACCGAGGCGAGGTGGGGCCGCTCGCCGAGATGTTTGCGCGAGCGGTTGCCGACGGCATCTACCGCTTCCTACTCCCAGGCCTGGCGGGGCCGCATCGACTCGTCCCGGTGCGGTCGCTGGCCGACTCCGAACTCTCGGGCAACGCCCTCGCCGTCGCGGCCAAGCGCGGCCGGCTCCGCGCCGTTCGCCGGACCGATCAGTGGTACTCGACGAGGCAGTGGGT
>DATBMD010000077.1:0-33702 GCA_036555085.1 Gaiellaceae bacterium | reverse complement strand
AGCGACACGTCCACGATCTCGTTGCCGTCGAGCGAGGCCATGCGGCCGAACTTGCCCTCGTGGACGAGGTCGGCGGCCTTGAGCCCGAAGCGCGTCGCGAGGACGCGGTCGTGCGCCGTCGGCGTACCGCCGCGCTGAGGACAACTCGCAGCTAGCCTCGCGGCCGGCAAAGCCGGCCTCCGGCCGCAACCGCCTCTCCACAGACAGCTCGCTCGCATCACGGCACACGCCGCATCCCTTCGTCCACGCACCGAACACCTCACGACAAACTCGTTACAACGTCACGAGTTCTCGTCCCCAAGAACAGCTCGGGGGGAGCAACGGTTCCCCAACGGGCCCCTTCTGGCTTCAGGCGGCGCCGAGCAGCTCGTCGGCGTAGGTGATCGCGACGCGGCGCAGGACGCCGCGGTCGTCGGGCTCGTAGTGGCCCATTCGCCAGAGCGCCGGCGAGTAGCAGTGGATCGACGACGCCGCCGGCCCGCCGTCGTGCCGGACGCCGTGGATGTCGGCCGCGTCGAAGTGGAAGTGCCCGCCGGTCTCGTGGGTGTACGTCTTCTCGCGGATCCAGCCGTCCTCGTCGCGCTGGAAGTAGTCCTCGAGCAGCGTCCCCTCACAGACGTAGACGGCGCCCGCCGAGCGGTCGTGGTCGTGGTAGCCCGTCCCCTGGCCCTCGGTCCAGCAGATCAACCAGACGTCCACGCTCGGATCGCGGTAGAGCTGCTGGTAGAAACGCTCGGCGTCGTCGTGGCGGGCGAAGGGCCGCCAGAGCGACTCCTCGCGCCCGATCGCGATCGCGAGCTCGGCGAGCGCAGGCCGGTCGAGGTCGTGGTCCGGCGGCAGGCGCTCCGCGATCCAGGCCGCGAGATCGGTCATGCGAATAGTCGAGCCGGGTTGCCGTCGGCGATCATCGTGTACACAGATTCTCCGAAACCCCGGACGGCGCGCAAGGTGTTCTCGGTCTCGACGACCGGGCTGTCGCTCCCGTAGAGCAGCTGGTCGATCCCGAAGGTCTCGATGCAGAGCTCGATCGCCCGGCGCCCGTAGGTCGCGACGTCGAGGAACATGTTCGCGTCGAGGGTCGAGCGCACATCGACTCCGCGCTGTGCGAGCCGCTCGAGCTGGAACGGCGCGCCGCCCGCGAGGATCGAGAACACGACGCGCACCAACGGCCAGCGCGACCGCCCGCCGGCGAGCCACGAGAAGTAGGCGCCGTGCATCTGGGCGGTGTAGTCGGCGATCGTCGCCCACCAGTCCGGCGCGCCCGGCGGCGGCGCGACCGGGCCGGGATGCACGAAGAGGACGCCGGCACGGCGCTCGAGCGCATCGAGCAGCGGCGCCAAGGCGTCGCGGTCGCGGACGGCCGAGGCCGGCACGCAGGCGCCGACGAAGCCGTCCTCGACCCGGCCGGGCGCGAAGGCGAGCAACCGCCCGCGCGCGGCGGCGACCACATCGCGGGTGCCGCCGACCCAGGCGTCGAAGAGCTCGGCGCGTTCCTCCTCCGGGAGCCCGTCGACGCCGAGGGTCGGCTGGAGCGAGAGCACGGCGACGTCGATACCGTCCCGGTCGAGGGCCGCCAGCCGCGCGCCCAGGTCGTTCCAGTCCGCCCCGACGGGGAAGCGGCCCTCGCGGATCACGAGCTCGCTCCCGACCAGGCAGGGCGGCGACCGGCGCCGGGAGAGCGCCTCCACGAAGGGCTCGGGCCAGAAGTGCTGGTGGATGTCGACGGTGCTCACGGCGCGGCGAGGCCTCCGGAGCGGACCAGGACGACGAGCGGCTCGAGATCGGGCAGGGGATCGCCCTCGCCGACGAAGGGCACGAGCTCGCGCACCGTCGCGAGCGCCCGCGCCGTCCCGGCGCCGAGCGCGTGGCCGCGCAGGTCGCAGGCCTGGGCGGCGAGCTGCAGCTCGACGGCGACGACGCGCGCGCCGAGCTCCACCTGCTCGGCGAGCCGGCGGGCCGCGAGGGGCGCCATCGTCGTCCGGTCCTCGATCCCCTCCGCCTGCATGGTCGAGACGAGCTCGAGCGAGACCGGCTGCGCGAGCAGCCGTGCCTCCGCCGCGAGCGCCTGCAGCGCGATCCCGAGCTCGCTGAGCGCGCTCTCGGCAAGGCCGGGCCGCGCGCCGAGCCCCTCGGGCAGGCCGGTCAGCGGCGCCTGCAGCAGCTTGACGGCCCGCTCGGCGGCGCTCGAAAGCACCTGCGCCAGCGCCAGCCGGGCGAGGTCGAGGGCCGTCGCGAGCGGGGCCGCCTCGAAGTTGCCGACCGAGACGAGCGCGCCCTCGTCCACGAGCACGAGCGGATTCGACTGGTGCGCGTTCAGCTCCAGCTCGACCTGCCCGCGGACGAACCGCAGCGCATCCCGGCAGGCGCCGTGCAGCTGCGGCACGGTGCGGAAGCTGAGCGGGTCCTGCAGGTTGCGCGGCACGGCCTCGGAGCCCTCGCGGAGCGCCCGGAGCCGCTCGAGCGTCTCGCGCACCCCGGTCGACGGCCTGACGGCCCCGATCCCCGGGTGCAGCGCGCCCGGGCTCGCGGCGAGCGCTTCGAGGTCGAGCGCCGCGGCAACGTCGAGCGTGTCGAGGAGGACGAGCGCGTCGTGCAGCGCGAGCGCCGCCTGGCCCGTGGCGAACGCGTTCTGGTTCAGGAGCGGGACCGCCTCGCCCGGCTCGAGCACGAATCCGTCGAGCAGCCCCTCGGCGAGGTCGGCCATCTGCGCCAGGTCGCCCTGCCCGACGGAGCCGAGCTGCCTGACGGGGGGCAGCCGGTCGGCGTTGAGCGCGTCGACGATGAGCTGCGCCAGCTCGGGCCGGGCGAAGGTCGTCCCCTGCGCGAGCGCGTTCGCGAGCCGCAGCGCGGTCGCGCGCACGACGTCCGGCGGGGCCGGCGGGCCCTGGGCGATCAGGTGCTGCCGGACGAGCACGCGGTCGTGCGAGCGCGACTCCACCCTGACGGTCTTGTGGACGCCGACCCCCGTCGTCAGCCCGTAGACCTCGTCCCCGGCGGCGAGGGCCCGCTCCGACACCGCGCGCGCGGCCCGCATCCGCTCGGCGGCGCCGTCGGCGAGGACGACCTGCTCGCGGTCGCGGGCGACGCGCACGACCTCGTCGAGGGTCAGCGCCCTCCCGGTCAACGTGACGGTCACGAGCGCGATCTTCGCGGTTGGGGCGGCGGTGCGCATCCCCTGGGAGATGGTCGAGACGAACGCGACGAGCAGATGTGGACGCGGCCGTATATTCGTGATATCTCAACGGGTCGTGGTGCAACGCATGCCGTGCCGCGAGGCGGAGCTCTGGTGAGCGAGACGGCCGCGATCTCCCGCACAGCGGCAGCTCCGGCACATGCGATCGACCGCAGCGGCGAGGCGCTGATCCGCGCGCGGAGCGTCTGGAAGGTCTTCGGCCCGAAGGGGGACCGGATCGTCGGCACGCCCGACGCCGAGCTGCCGCGCGCGGAGCTCCGCGCCAGGACGGGCTGCGTCGCCGCCGTGCGGGACGTCTCGATCGACGTCTGGCCGGGCGAGGCGTTCGTCGTCATGGGCCTGTCCGGCTCCGGGAAGTCGACGCTCGTGCGCACGCTGATCCGGCTGATCGAGCCGACGGCGGGCGAGATCACGATCGCCGGGCGCGACGTGATCGCGGCGAGCCGGAGCGAGCTCCGTGACCTGCGCCGGCACGACGTCTCGATGGTGTTCCAGCACTTCGGGCTGCTCGCGCACAGGCGGGTGATCGACAACGTCGCGTTCGGCCTCGAGGTGCAGGGGATGTCCAAGTCCGACCGCCAGGCGCGCGCCCGGGAGATGCTGCGCCTCGTCGGCCTGGAGGACGTCGAGAACGCGTTCCCGGACCAGCTCTCCGGCGGGATGCAGCAGCGCGTCGGCGTCGCGCGCGCGTTCGTCGTCAACCCGCAGGTGATGCTCTACGACGAGCCGTTCAGCGCCCTCGACCCGCTGATCCGCCGGGACATGCAGGACGAGGTGATCCGGCTCCAGCACGAGACCGGCAAGACGATGGTGTTCATCACGCACGACCTGCCCGAGGCGCTGCGGCTCGGCGACCGCATCGCGATCATGCGCGACGGCGCGATCGTGCAGCTGGGGACGCCGGAGGAGCTGGTCGGCTCGCCCGCCGACGACTACGTCGCCAACTTCGTCCGCGACATCCCCCGCAGCCACGTGCTGACGCTGCGCTGGATCATGCGCCCGCCGGAGCCCGACGAGGCGCTCGACGGGCCGCGCGTCGACATCCGCACGACCGTCCGCGACGCCGTGCCGATGCTCGCGGGCAGCGAGCGGCCGGTCTGCGCGGTCGAGGACGGGAGCGTCGTCGGCATGGTCGACCGCGCCGCCGTCCTCCAGGCGATCGCGGGGGAGGCGCGCTGATGTCGGTCGTCGCCGAGCGGGTCGCAGCCGCGCCGGCGGTCGCCCACCGCCCCTGGTGGCGCGGCAAGCTCGTGCGGGTCGCGGCGATCGTCGCGCTGATGTACCTCGCCTACCGGCTCTGGGAGCTCGAGTACCCGTGGCCCGTGGCGCTCGAATGGAACGCGCTACCGGGTCACCTGGACGACTTCCAGACCTGGCTGCTCGACGAGCGGAACGCCGAGAGCCCCAGCTTCGTGTTCGCGATCTTCGACGGGTTCGCCACGTTCGTCGACGACCTCGTGGGCTGGTTCGACCGGCTGCTGCTCTGGCTGACGTGGGTGGGCACCGCCCTCGCGGGCATCCTGGTGGCCGTTCGGTTCGGCGGCTGGCGCGCGGGCGCATGGGCCGCCGGCGCCTTCGCGGCCTTCGCGGTGATGGGGCTCTGGGAGGAGAGCATGCAGACGCTGGCGCTGATGCTCGCGGCCGTCGGCCTCTCGCTCCTCGTCGGCATCCCGCTCGGGATCGTCGCCGGGCTCTCGACCGGGTTCTCGAGGGCGATAACGCCGGTGCTGGACGCGATGCAGATCGTGCCGGCCTTCGCTTACCTGATGCCGGTCGTCATCCTCTTCTCGGTCGGCCCGGGGGCGGCGGTCGTGTCGACGATGATCTATGCCATCCCGCCGGCCGTCCGCATCACCGCGCTCGGCATCCGCGGGGTGCCGGCGAACACCGTCGAGGCCGCCAGCTCCATGGGCTCGACACGGAGGCAACTGCTCGGCAAGGTGCAGCTGCCGCTCTCCCGGCGAATGGTGCTGCTCGGCGTCAACCAGACGATCCTGTTTGCGCTCTCGATGGTCGTCATCGCAGGCCTGATCGGCGGTGGCGGCCTCGGCGACGTGGTCACGAGCGGCCTGTACTCGAACCCTGCGCTCGCCATTCTCGCGGGTGCCAGCATCGTGATCCTGGCGATGGCGCTCGACCGGTCGACGGAGGCGATCGCCGACCGGACCGACCCGGCACGGCGCCACCTCGACGACGCGGACCGGAAGCGGTTGCGGCTGGCAACGCTGGCCTGCTGCCTCGGCGTCGCCGTCGCCGTGCTCCTGGCGAAGGCCTTCGGGGCGGCGGCGGTCTTTCCCGAGAGTGCCAGCGCCCAGGAGTGGCTGCTCGCGCGAGTCCAGTCCGTGCTCGACTACGTGCAGGATCCCACGACCTTCGTCTTCTCGATCACCGAGCCGACGGCGAACTTCATCCTGGTGCACGGCGTCCAGCCCTTGCAGGAGTTCCTCGCCGGGACGCCCTGGTTCGTCACCGTCGCCGGGCTGACCGCGATCGCGCTCGTCGTCAGCGGGATCCGGCCGGCCGTGACAACGCTCCTGATGTTCGCCACGATCGGGTTCATCGGCATGTGGGAGCCGGCGATGGACACGTTCTCGCAGGTGCTCGTGGCGACGGTCCTGACGGTGGCGATCGGCGTGGCGCTCGGCATCTGGGCCGCCGAGAGCAAGACCGTTTCGCGGCTGCTCCGGCCGGTGAACGACGTCCTGCAGACGCTGCCGCAGCTCGTCTACATCATCCCGTTCATCTACCTCATGCCCGTGTCGATCGTCCCGGGGATCGTGGCCGGCGTCCTGTACGCGTTCCCGGTGGTCGTGCGGCTGGTCGAACGCGGTGTCCGCGACGTCGCACCCGACGCGGTCGAGGCAGCCGGGGCATTCGGGGCGACACGCCGTCAGGTGCTCGTCAAGGTGAAGGTCCCGCTGGCGGGCGACGCGATCATGCTCGGCGTCAACCAGGGGATCATCATGGTGCTCGCCGTCGTCGTCATCGGCGGGCTCGTGGGCTCGGGGGGTCTCGGCTACCTCGTCGCCGAGGGCCTGGTGCGGGGGCACTTCGGGCTGGGGGTCGTGGCGTCGCTGGCCATCCTGGCGCTCGGGATCGCGCTCGACCGGGTCACCCAGGCGACGCGACGCGCTGGGAGGGTGGGGCTCGAGTGAGAGCGAGAACAATCGACAAGGAGGAGGGTTCGATGTCCAAACGTGTCGGAGCCCGGGTCAGCCTGCTGCTCGGCGCCTCCCTGATGGCCGTGATCGGGCTGGTCTCGTCCGGGACCGCCCTGGGCGGCGCGAGCCAGTCGTGCGGCACGGTCACGCTGAACGAACAGGCGTGGTCGGGCTCGACCGCCAACACCTACGTCGCCAAGTACGTGCTGGAGGAGGAGCTCGGCTGCACGGTCAAGATCACGAAGATCACCGAGATCCCCGTCTTCCAGGCGATGGCGGACGGCAAGGTCGACGTCGTCCTCGAGGACTGGGAGCACTTCGACCAGTACAAGCAGTTCGTCGCGAAGCAGAAGTCGGTCGTGCTCCTCGGGGCGACCGGCCTCGTGGGTCAGATCGGCTGGTTCATCCCCAAGTACCTGCTGAAGCAGTATCCGGCCTTCAAGACGTGGCGGGGCCTGAAGGGCAAGGAGTCCGTCTTCAAGTCGCCCGAGACCGGGTCGCAGGGGATGTTCCTCGGCGGCGACCCCTCCTACGTCCAGAAGGACAAGGAGCTGATCGAGCTGCTGGGACTGGACTTCAAGCACGTCACCGTCGGGGCGGAGCCGGCCGAGGTCGCCCGCTTCTCGCAGCTGATCAAGCAGCGAAAGCCGGTCATCTTCTACTGGTGGACGCCGCAGTACCTGAACCAGCAGCTGAACCTCGCGATGGTGCAGCTGCCGGCGCGCTTCAAGGGCTGCAAGGACGACGCGTCGGCGGGCGGCAGCACCAGGCAGTACCGCTGTGCGTACGGCGTGACGAACATTCGCAAGCTGGCAAGCAAGGAGTTCATGACGAGCGGCTCGCCGGCCGTGCAGTTCGTGCGGAACTGGCAATGGTCGAACACCGACCAGAACCTCGTCGCCAAGTGGATCGCGGGCGACAAGATGTCGCCGGAGAAGGCGGCGGAGAAGTGGGTCAAGGCGAACCCGGCCAAGGTGAAGGCCTGGATCGGCAGCTGAGCCGACCACGCTGCGCGGGCCCGCCTTGTGACTGATCGTCACAAGGCGGGCCCGCCGCCTCTGCGATGAGCACACCGACCCTCCGCATGCACCAGCCCGAGGCCGCCGACGCGCGGTCGCTGGCCGACCAGGCCTACTACCGGCTGCGCGAGCTGATCGTGACGCTCGAGCTGCCGCCCGGCTCGATGATGAACGAGCGCGAGCTGATGGGGCGGCTCGGCCTCGGTCGCACGCCGGTGCGGGAGGCGCTGCGCGCGCTCGCGCGCGAGCGCCTCGTCGACGTCTACCCCCGCCGCGGCATCTTCGTCTCCGGTGTCGACGTGCGCGACCTGGCCGGGCTCTCGGAGGCGCGGGCGGTGCTCGAGAGCGTCGCCGCCCGGCTCGCCGCCGAGCGCTCGACCGCGGCGGACCTGGCGGAGACCGAGGCGCTGCTACAGGAGCTCGCGACCGCGGCCGGCGACCCGGACGAGCGGCGCCTGATCGAGCTCGACCAGCGCATCCACCGCCACGTCTACGCGAGCGCGCACAACCCGTTCCTGGAGGCGACGCTGAACGAGTACTACGTGCTGACGCTGCGCATCTGGTTCCTCGCGCTCGACCGCGTCGCGCGGCTCGACGACGCGATCCGCGAGCACCGCACGCTGCTCGAGGCGATCCGCGACCGCGATCCGGCCCGCGCGGAGGCCGCGATGTCCGACCACGTGGAGAGCTTCGAGCGCGCCATCCGGGCGGTGCTGTAGTGAGATATCATCCTGCGCCTCACGCGTATATCAAGGAGCCGCTTCGATGAGCACCGTGCCCCGTGACGCCCGCGCCGTCGTGATCGGCTGCGGGATCGTCGGCAACAGCCTCGCCTACCACCTCGCCCGGGAGGGCTGGCGCGACCTCGTGCTGATCGACAAGGGCCCGCTGCCCAACCCCGGCGGCTCGACCGGGCACGCCTCGAACTTCATCTTCCTCGTCGACCACTCGAAGGAGATGACGCAGCTGACGCTCGAGTCGACCCGCCAGTACGAGGAGCTCGGCGTCTTCACCGAGTGCGGCGGCATCGAGGTCGCGCGCACGGAGGAGCGCCTGGAGGAGCTGCGGCGGCGGATGGCCTCGGCGAAGGCGTGGGGCGTCGAGCCGGTCTCGCTCGTGACGCCGGCGGAGATCAAGGAGCTCGTCCCCTACATCGACGAGTCGATCCTCCTCGGCGGCTTCCACACGCCCGGCGTCGGCGTCGTCGACTCGCTCCGGGCCGGCACGCTGATGCGCGAGTGGGCAGTCGAGTCCGGTGCGCTCCAGGTCTCCGCCAACACCGAGGTGACCGGCATCGACGTCGAGGGCGGCCGCGTCCGGCGCGTCCACACCTCGCGCGGGACGGTGGAGGCGGAGACGGTCGTGATCGCCTGCGGCGTCTGGAGCCCCGTCCTCGCGCGGATGGCCGGCGCGTTCGTCCCGCTGACGCCGGCGGTGCACCAGATGATCGACGTCGGCCCCGTGCCGCGCTTCGAGCAGAGCTCGAAGGCGATCGAGTACCCGATCGTCCGCGACATGGACGTCTTCATGTACGAGCGCCAGGACGGCACGAGCCTCGAGATCGGCTCGTACGCGCACCGCACGATCCTCCACGACCCCGAGGAGATCCCGTCGATCGAGGAGGCGGCGAGCTCGCCGACCGAGCTCCCGTTCACCCAGGCGGACTTCGACCCGCAGATGCAGGACGCGCTCGACCTGATGCCGGAGATCGTCGGTGACGAGTCGGTCGGGGTGAAGTACGCGATCAACGGGCTGATCTCCCTGACTCCCGACGGGATGCCGTTGCTCGGCGAGACGCCCGAGGTGAAGGGTCTCTGGTCGGCGGCGGCGGTGTGGGTCAAGGAAGGGCCGGGCGTCGGCAAGTCGCTCGCGGAGTGGATGGTGCACGGCGAGTCGCACATCGACCTGCACTCGTCCGACATCAGCCGCTTCCACGCGCACCAGCAGACGCGCGCGCACGTGCGGGCGCGCACGACCGAGGCGTTCCCGAAGACGTACGGGATCATCCACCCGGCCGAGCAGTGGGCGAGCGACCGCAACCTGCGGCTGTCGCCGATGCACGCCCGGCACGAGGCGCTCGGCGCGGTCTTCTACGAGGCGGCGGGCTGGGAGCGGCCGCAGTGGTTCGAGTCGAACGCGCCCCTCGTCGAGCAGTACGGCGTCGAGGCGCGCGAGGCGGAGTGGGACGCGCGCTGGTGGTCGCCGATCGTCAACGCCGAGCACCTGGCGATGCGCGACAACGCCGGCCTGTTCGACCTGTCGGCGTTCGCGATCTTCGACGTCCAGGGCGCCGGGGCGCTCGACGCGCTGCAGCGGAGCGTGCTCGCCCAGGTGGACGTGGCGGTCGGCCGCGTGATCTACACGCCGGTGCTGTCGCCGGGCGGCGGCTTCCGCTCCGACCTGACGATCATGCGCCTCGCCGAGGACCGCTTCCGGGTCGTCACCGGCGGCGCGCACGGCATGGCCGACCGCAAGCTCTTCTCCGACAACCTGCCGGCGGACGGCTCCGCGTCGCTCGTCGACGTCACGACGGCGTGGACGACGATCGGGCTCTGGGGCCCCCGGGCCCGCGACATCCTCGGCTCGGTCACGTCCGACGACGTCTCGCACGACGGCTTCCCGTTCGCCGCCTGCCGCACGCTCGAGCTCGGCTCGCAGCTCGTGCTCGCGTCGCGGATCTCGTACGTCGGCGACCTCGGCTGGGAGCTCTACGTGCCGATCGAGCAGGGCGCGAGGCTCTGGGACGTCCTCTGGGAGGCCGGGCAGCCGCACGGGCTGACCGCCTGCGGGATCGGCGTCTACGGCACGACCGGCCGCCTCGAGAAGTGCTACCGCGCCTACGGCGCCGAGCTGGAGAGCGAGTACACGGTGGTCGAGGCGGGCATGGCACGGCCAACGGTGAAGGAGCAGGACTTCGTCGGGAAGGACGCGCACCTGCGCCACCGCGACGAGGAGCCGGCGGCGCTGCTCTGCACCCTCACGATCGACGACCACACCTCCGCGAGCGGCGTCAAGCGCTACCCGCTCGGGAGGGAGCCGATCACCCTGCCCGACGGCTCGCCGCTGACCGACGCGAAGGGCCGCCGCTCGTACGCGACCAGCGCCGGCGCCGCTCCGTCCGTCGGCAAGCACGTGCTGATGGCCTACCTGCCGCCCGAGCAGGCCGTCGTCGGCGAGCGACTCGCGGTCGAGTACATGTGCGAGCGCTACCCCGTCACCGTCGAGGTGGTCGGCGCGACGCCGCTGTTCGACCCGGAGAACGCCCGCATCAGGGCCGCCGACCCGGTGCCGGCGTGAAGATCCTCGTCTGCGGCAAGCGGGTGCCGATGACGGGCGGGCGGATCGTGCTGACCGAGGACGAGCAGGCGATCGAGACCCGCCACCTCGGCTTCACGATCTCGCCGCACGAGGAGTGCGGCGTCGAGGAGGCGGTGCGCCTGGTCGAGCAGCACGGCGGCGAGTCCGTCGTCCTCACGCTCGGGCCCCCGGAGGCGGAGGAGCAGCTGCGCGACCAGATGGCGCTCGGGGTCGACCGCGCGATCCATCTCGTCACCGGCGGCGAGGAGTGGGACCCGCAGGCGACGGCGGCGGCGATCGTCGACGCGATCCGCGCCGACGAGGCGGCGAGCGGGCCCTTCGACCTCGTCGTCTTCGGCAACGAGTCCGCCGACTCCGGCGGGTATCAGGTGGGGATCCGCGTGGCGCACGCGCTCGGCCGGCCGGCCGTGACGGGGCTCAAGGGCGTCGCGGTCGAGGACGGCCGCGTCCGGTGCGAGCAGGAGGTCGCCGGCGGCCGGGACGTCTACGTGGTGCCGCTGCCCGCGGTCGTGACCGTCAAGGAGGGGCTGAACCTACCGCGCTACCCGTCCGTCCCGGGGCGCATGCGTGCGAAGCAGAAGCCCGTCGCCGCGACGACGCCGGACCGGCCGCAGGCGCGGCTGCGACTCGTGCGGCTCGCCGTCCCGGCGGGGCAGGGCAAGCAGGCGGAGGTGCTCGGGCGCGGGCCCGAGGCTGCTCCGGCGGTGGTGGAGGTGCTGCGCGGGATCGGGGTCGTGGCTTGATCCTCGTCCTCGTCGAGCACGAAGGCGGCGCGACGACGGAGCTGACGTCGCAGGCGCTCGCGTTCGGGCGCTCGCTCGCGGGGGACGAGCCGGTCGACTGCGTCGCGTGCATCGCGCCGTCGCAGGAGATCGCGACCGACGAGCTCGGGCCGGGCACGCTGCACCTCGCCGAGCACGACGCGTACGCGTCGCTCGCCCCCGACGCGGTGGCGGCTACCGTCGCGGGAGTCGTCGAGCGCACCGGCGCGCGCGCCGTCGTCGCGCCCGGCAGCGACACGGGCAACGACGTGCTCGCACGCGTCGCCGCCCGGCTCGACCAGCCGCTCGCGTCAAACTGCGTGGCGGCGACCGCCGGCGAGCCCGCCCGCGTCACCCGGACCCGCTGGGGCGGCAGCCTGCTCGAGGAGGCCGAGCTGGACGGAGCGCCGCTCCTGCTGACGGTGCAGCCGCACGCCGTCGCCGCCGACGTCGCGGGGGCACCCGTCGCGGGCGTCGAGCGCTTCACGCCGGTTCTCGCCGACGCCGACCTCGCCGTCCGCGTCGCGGACCGCGTCGAGGCGGCCGGCAGCGGCATCGCCCTCGCCGATGCGAATGTCGTCGTCTCGGGCGGCCGCGGCGTCGGCTCGACCGAGGGGTTCGCGATCATCGAGGAGCTGGCGGGCCTGCTCGGGGCCGCCGTCGGCTGCTCCCGCGCCGTGACCATGGCCGGCTGGCGCCCCCACACCGACCAGGTCGGCCAGACCGGGACGAAGATCGCGCCGGAGCTCTACATCCCCTGCGGCATCAGCGGCGCCACCCAGCACATGGCCGGCTGCAAGGGGGCGAAGCGGATCCTCGCGATCGTGGACGACGCCGAGGCGCCCATCCTCGCCGGCGCCGACTACGCCGTCATCGGCGACCTGCACGAGATCGTGCCGGCGATCAGCGCCGAGCTGAGGAAGGCCAGAGGGTCATAGGCCGGGCCCTCAGCGCGCTCGCCCTCGCCGTCCTCCTCGCCGTCGCGATCGGGCTGTTCGCCCGGCGCGCGCTCCTGCTCTCGCGGCTCGTGCGGCTCGGGAAGCCGGTCGAGCGCTTCGGCGACGTGCCCGTCCGCGTCCGCAACGAGGCGGTGATCGTGCTCGGCCAGCGGAAGCTGCTCCAGCGCCTCGTTCCCGGGCTCGTCCACGCCGCCATCTTCTGGGGCTTCCTCGTCCTCTTCCCGACGATCCTGCTCGCGCTGGCCGGCGTCGTCGACCGCGAGCCGTGGCTGCCGCACGGGTCGCCGCTCGACTGGCTCGCGAGCCAGGGCTGGTTCGCCCTGCTCGTCGACGTCTTCGCCGTCCTCGTCCTCGCGGGCGTCGCGTCGGCGCTCTGGATCCGGAAGGTGCAGCGACCGCGACGCTTCGAGGGCAGCCACCTCGGCGAGGCGGACCTGATCCTGGGGCTGATCGCCGGGATCGTGACGACGCTGCTCCTCTGGCACGCGACGAGGATCGCGCTGGGCGTGAACGAGTGGCCCGCCTCGTGGTCGCCCGTCTCGAACGCGCTGTCGAACCTGTTCGGCGACGGCACCGCGACCGAGGTGCTCGAGCGGGTCTTCGTCTGGGCGCACGTGCTGCTGATCCTCGGCTTCCTCGTCTACCTCCCCCACTCGAAGCACCTCCACATCGCGACCGCCGCGATCAACGTCTTCTTCGGCCGCACCCGCGCGCGCGGGCGGCTGGAGCCGCTCCGCTTCGACGACGTGCCGGAGTCGGAGCTCCGCTTCGGCGCCGGCACAGTGTCCGACCTGACGTGGAAGGAGATGGTCGACACCTTCTCCTGCACCGAGTGCGGGCGCTGCCAGGACGTCTGCCCGGCGTACGCGACCGGCAAGGAGCTGTCGCCGAAGCTCCTGATCATGGGCCTCCGCGACCAGCTGCTCGCCGAGGGTCCGAAGCTGCTCGCCGCGCGCCGGGGCGGCGAGGCGTACGAGCCGCCGCCGCTGGTGCCGGGCGCGGTCAGCGACGACGTCGTCTGGGACTGCGTCACGTGCGGCGCGTGCATCCACGAATGCCCGGTCTCGATCGAGCACGTCGACCACATCGTCGACCTGCGGCGCCACCTCGTGATGGTCGAGTCGCGCTTCCCGGCCGAGGCCGAGCCGATGCTGCGGGACGTCGAGCGGAGCGCGAACCCGTGGGGGAAGCCGCAGGCGGAGCGCGCCGCCTGGGCGGAGGCGGTCGGGGTGCGCGTGCTCGAGCCCGACGACCCTCCGCCCGCGCTCCTCTACTGGGTCGGCTGCGCCGCCTCGTTCGACGAGCGCGCGCGCCGCACCGCCGAGGCGACGGCGACGCTGCTCCGGACGGCCGGCGTCGACTTCGCGATCCTCGGGCCGCGCGAGTCGTGCACGGGCGACCCGGCCCGCCGGATGGGCAACGAGTACCTCTTCCAGGAGCACGCGCGGCAGAACGTGGAGACCCTGAACGGCGCGGGCGTGACGCGCGTCGTCGCCAACTGCCCGCACTGCTTCAACACGCTCGCGAACGAGTATCCGGACTTCGGCGGCAGCTACGAGGTCGTCCACCACACCGAGCTGCTGGCGGAGCTCGTCCGCGACGGCCGCCTCTCCCCCGCCGCCGCCGAGACGCCGGTCACGTACCACGACTCGTGCTACCTGGCGCGTCACAACGACGTGATCGCGTCGCCGCGCGAGCTGGTGGCGACGGTCGGGCGGCCCGTGGAGATGCCGCGCCACGGCAAGCGGACGTTCTGCTGCGGCGCCGGCGGCGCCCGCATGTGGATGGAGGAGCGCGGCAGCCCGATCAACGAAGAGCGGGTGCGCGAGGCAGCCGAGACCGGTGCCGGCACGCTCGCGGTCGCATGCCCGTTCTGCACCGTGATGCTCGACGACGGCGTCCGCCAGGGCGGCCACGACCTGCGCGTCGCCGACGTCGCGGTGCTGATGGCGGAGGCGCTCGAGCCCCCAGGCTCGGAGTGAGCAACGTCGCGCTCCCGCTCGCGCCGCGCGGCGGCTCCCGCCTGGCCCTCCCGGTCCTGCTCGCGATCGGCGCGATCGACGCGGCCGGGTACAGCGTGATCGCGCCGGTCCTGCCGGAGCTGGAGGAGGCGACGGGCGCCGGCCCGGCCGTCCTCGGCCTGCTCGTCGCGACGCTGTCGCTGACGATGCTGCTCGGCCTGCCCCTCGCGGGCGTGCTCGTCCGGCGAGTCAGCGCGCAGGTCGTGCTGGCCCTGGGGCTCGCCATCGTGGCGATCGGGACGCTCGGGATGATCGTCGGCGAGAGCCTGGCTGCGTACTTCCCCGCACGGGCGGTGACGGGGGTCGGAGCGGGCGGTGTCTGGCTGGGGGTCGTCCTGGCGACGCTCGAGCGCTGGCCGGGCGAAGCCTACGTTTGCATGAGCCGCATCGTTGCCGCGTACTCGGTGGGCAGCGTGCTCGGGCTCGCGCTCGGGGCGATCGGCGGCGTACGCGGGCCGTTCGTCGCCTACCTGTGCTTCGTCACCGCGGCGATCCCGGCGGTCCTGCTCCTGCTCGGGCAGCCGGCACGCGAGGCGCAGCTCGGCTCCGAGCGCGGCGCGCTCCGCCTACCCGGCTTCGTGCTGTCGACGGCCGTGGTGCTCTTCGCGTGGGTCGGCTTCGGGGTCCTGGAGGGCGTCCTGCCGCTGCTGTTCGGCGACCGCCTCGACCAGGCGACGATCGCCGCGATCCTCGTCTGTACGTCGCTCGTGATCGCAGCGAGCGCTGCTCTGGCTGCGCGTTTCCGGCCGTTGTCCGTCATCTACGTCGCTGCGCCGCTCGCGATCGCCGGCATCGCGCTCGCCGGCGCCGTCGACAACGTCGTGCTCTGGGCCGTTGCGCTCGCCGCCATCGGAGCGGGCCTCGGCGCGTGTACCACCGGCTCGATCGGCATCCTGCTCGAGACCGTCGGCCGGGACCGCATCGTCCTGCCGATGGTCGTCTGGTCGCAGGCCGGAATCCTCGGGTACCTGCTCGGGCCGGCGCTCGGCGGGCTCGTCGCGGACGCGCTCGGCTACGGTGCGATCGGCCTCGTCCCGCTCGTGTTCGCCGCCGTCGCCGGCGCCGTCGCCCTGTACGTGGCCCCCTGGCGCGACGGACAGCCGGCCTAGGATCCGCGCATGCCTGAAGTCGTCGTCGCAGGCGCCGGCATCGCCGGGCTCGCCGCCGCCTGGGAGCTGCGCGACCGGGACGTGCGCGTGCTCGAGGCGGCCGACCGGGTGGGCGGCCGGATTCGCTCAGAGCAGCGCGGCGGCTACTGGCTCAACTGGGGGGCGCACGTGTTCGCCGGGCCCGAGTCAGCCTCGGGCCGGCTGCTCGCCGCGCTCGGGGTGGACGCCCGGCCGGTGCCGGGCCGGCTGGCGGCCGTCTCGCTGAACGGCAAGGTCGTCGCGAGCGGCCCGGTCGAGTCCTTCCCGTTCCGGTTGCCGCTGCCGCTGTCCGCGCGCCTCGCGCTCGTGCGCACGGGCGTCAAGCTGCGAATCGCCGTGCGCCGCTACGCGGCGGCGGCGGAGCCGCGCGCGGGCGAGGCGCCGGCCGACCGCCAGCAGCGCCTGCTCGAGCTCCTCGACGACCGGTCGTTCGCCGAGCTCGCCGGGCCGCTGCCGGCCGACGTCGACGCCCTCTTCCGCTGCACGCTCACGCGCTCGTCGGGCGAGCCCGAGGACCTCGCGGCCGGCTACGGAGTCGGGTACTTCCATCTCGTCTGGAATCGCGGCGAGGGCCTCTCGCGCAACGTGCTCGGCGGCTCCGCCACGCTCACCGACGCCCTCGCCGCTGCGCTCGGCGAGCGCGTCCGGACGGGCGCTCGCGTGCACTCCGTCGAGCGCGCGGGCGACGGCGTCCGGGTCGGCTACGAGGACGCGGGCGGCGTGCACGAGGTCGAGGCCGCGGCGGCCGTCGTCGCGACGCCCGCCTATGTGACGCGCGAGATCGTCGCCGGGCTGCCCGCCGACACGGCGTCTGCGCTCGAGCGCATCCCGTACGGGCCGTACGTGGTCGGCGCGTTCCTCACCGGCGAGCGGGGGCCGATGCCGTGGGACGGGATCTACGCCCTGGCGACGCCGAAGCGCTCCTTCGGAATGCTGTTCAACACGGCCAACGTCCTGCGCCGCCCGGAGATGCCCCGGCGGCCCGGCGGGAGCCTGATGGTCTACGCCGCCGCCGACCTGGCGCGCCGCCTCGACGGCCTCGACGACGCCGAGGTCGAGCGCCGCTTTCTGTCCGACCTGCACGACCTGTACCCGCAGACGCGCGGCATCGTCGAGGAGACCGTGATCCAGCGGTGGCCGCGCGGCCTGCCCTACCCGCGCCCGGGCCGCAGCCTGCTGCAGCACGCCCTGCTGCGGCCGCTCGACCCCGTCTACCTCGCGGGCGACTACCTCGGCACGTGGTACACGGAGACGGCCGTGCAGACGGCGACCGACGCGGCCGCCGCGGCCCGGCGCCGCCTCGTCGTCGGCTAGTGCGGCCGGACAGGTCCGGCCCCTACGGCGTCGCGGGTCGGCACGAGCCCTGCGGGCGCGAGCGCGGCCAGCCGGGTCGCGAGCCTGCCCGGGCGGCGCTCGAGGTTCTCGGCGTCCTCCTTGCGGGAGACGGCGCCGCGGACGACCAGGCCGCCGAGGTAGCGGGCGGGCTCCGGCGGGAACGCCCCCGCACGGTTGCGGGGGAACAGCCCGGTCGGGCCGGCCGGGAAGCCGGCGGCCGCCCACTCGTCGTCGCGACGGAGGGCCCGCGAGGCGAGGATCCGACCCGCCACGAACGAGGGGCCGACGCCGTTCCCCGAGAAGCCGTAGCCGTAGAGGATGTCCTCGCGGCCGCCGAGGCCGCCGAAGTACGGGAGCGCCGTCGCGTTGCGGTCGATCGGCCCCGTCCAGCTGTGGGTGACCGGGACCTCGCGCAGGCGCGGGTACACGAAGCGGAGCCGGGCCGCGACGTCCTCGGCGCAGGGCGACTCGCCCTCGAACGCCGGCCCGACGCGGCCCCCGAAGGCGATCGTCCCGCCGCCCTTGCCCCAGGCGAGCCGGCCGTCGTGCGTCAGGCGGTAGTAGTTGACCAGCAGCCGCGAGTCGGAGATGCACATCCCGTTCGTCCAGCCGAGCTCGTCCAGCATCTCGGGGATCGGCTCGGTGGCGACCATGTCGCTTGCCATGACGACGAGCGTGCGGCGCAGCTCGCGGATCGACGCGACCCACGCGTTCAGCGCGAGCACGACCGTGTCGGCCGTGATCGAGCCGGCCGCGGTCCGCACCTGCGGCGGCCGGCCGCGTTCGAGCCCCGTCATCGCCGAGCGCTCGTAGATCCGCACGCCCCGCTCGAGCGCGACGCGGCGCAGGCCGCGGGCGAGCAGCGCCGGCTGCACCGTGGCGGCGCCCTGCTCGAAGACGCCCGCCAGATGGGTCGGCGAGCCCGCCAGCTGCGCCGCCTCGTCCCCCTCCAGCCGCCGGAACGGCTGCTCGCCGAGCGCCTCGGCCGCCGCGAGCGTCTCCTCCCACGCACCCACCTGCGCGCCGCTGGTCGCCGCCCACAACCACCCGTCGGCGCGGTACCGGGCGTCGATCCCGTGCTCGGCGCAGAAGCGCCCGATCCCGGCGACGGCATCCGTGGAGGCGCGCGCGAGCCGGAGCGCCTCCTCGCCGCCGAGCATCTTCTCGAGGGTGGCGATCTTCGACCACCACGAGAGGACGAAGCCGCCGTTGCGGCCGCTCGCGCCGCCGCCGCAGACGTCTTGCTCGACGAGCGCGACGTCGACTGCCGGCTCGAGCTCCTTCAGGCGCAGCGCCGTCCAGAGACCCGTGAAGCCGCCGCCGACGATGCAGACATCGGCGCGGGTCGTTCCTTCGAGCGCGGGAGCGTCGTCCTCGCCCGGGCGCGCGAGCGCCTCCTCGAGCCACAGGCTTCTCACGGGCCGCACCCTACGCGGCGTCGAGGGAGAGCTGCCGGTGCACCCCGTCGGCGGCGGCGACCACGCGCTCGGCCACCTCGTCGCCGGCCCCGGGGTGCGGGAACCGGTACGCGGGCCCGTGGCAGTGCACGGCTGCGATCGGCTGGCCGCGGCCGTCGCGGATCGGGGCCGCCACCGAGTTGATGCCCTCGGCGAACTCCTCGAGCCCCCAGGCGTAGCCGTCCCGGCGGACGCGCGCGAGGCGCCGCCGCAGCCGCGCGGGCTCGACGAGCGTCCGCGGGGTGAGCCGCTCGAGCTCGCGCTGCAGGTACCCGGTCACCGCGTCGTCGGGCCACCAGGCGAGGAGGACGAGACCCGAGGGCGCGGCGTGCATCGGCGCGCGCGTGCCGGTCCAGTCCCGCACCTGGACGGGGTTGTCCGACTCGACCTGGTCGATGTAGTGCACGTCGTAGCCGTCGGGAAGCGCCAGCCCGGCGGCCTCGCCGAGCGCGTCGACGAGCGCGGCGAGCTCGGGCCGAACGAGCGCGGCCAGGCTGCGCTCGGCGGAGGCGCCGGACGCGAGCGCGGCGACGCCCGGGCCGATGCGCCAGCGCGTGCCCTCGGCCCGCTCCACCGCGCCGAGCGCCTCGAGCGTCGCCAGCAGGCGCGCGACCGTGCTCTTCGGGAGCCCGAGCCGCGTCGCGAGCGTCGTCACGCCGGCCGTGCGCCCGGACAGCGCGCCCAGGATCGAGAACGCCCGCTCGACCGACTGCACCATTGTCAACCACCGCTCCTTCCCGGTAGGATGTTCCATGATACAGCATCGTTCCACGATGCGGAACAGGGTGGATTGCCGGCGATGAGCGAAGAAGACCTCGATCTCAGGACGCTCGCCGACGACAAGCTCGTCGAGCAGATGCACGACGACCTCTACGACGGGCTCGCGGACGAGATCACCGAGGGGACCGAGATCCTGCTGGAGCGGGGCTGGAGCGCCGACAGGGTCCTGAACGACGCGCTCGTCGAGGGCATGCGGATCGTCGGCATCGACTTCCGCGACGGCATCCTCTTCGTCCCCGAGGTGCTGCTCGCCGCGAACGCGATGAAGGCCGGCATGGCCATCCTCCGCCCGCTGCTGGCCGAGACCGGGGCCGAGCGCATGGGCACCGTCGTGATCGGCACCGTCAAGGGCGACATCCACGACATCGGCAAGAACCTCGTCGCGATGATGCTCGAGGGCGCCGGCTTCGAGGTGGTCGACCTCGGCATCAACAACCCCGTCGAGAGCTACCTCGCCGCCCTCGACGAGCACAAGCCCGAGATCCTCGGCATGTCGGCGCTGCTGACGACGACGATGCCGTACATGAAGGTCGTGATCGACACGATGGTCGAGAAGGGCATCCGCGACGACTACATCGTGCTCGTCGGCGGAGCGCCCCTGAACGAGGAGTTCGGCAAGGCGGTCGGGGCCGACGCGTACTGTCGCGACGCGGCCGTCGCCGCCGAGACCGCCCAGGCCCTCGTGCTTGCGCGCCGTGCCGCCACAGCCGCAGCTTCTTGACGAGGAGCACACGTTCTCGGCCCAGGCCGAGGCGGAGGTGCTCGTGCTGGCCTGCGGCGCGATCGCGCGCGAGGTGCTCGCCGTGATCGGCCTGAACGGCTGGACGCACGTCGACGTGCGCTGCCTGCCCGGCAAGCTCCACTCGACGCCGCGGCAGATCGCCCCGGCGGTCGACGCGAAGCTGCACGAGCTGGCGGGCCGCTACGCGAGCGTGTTCGTGGCCTACGCGGACTGCGGCACCGCGGGCGAGCTCGACCGGGTGCTCGAGCGGCACGGCGTCGAGCGGCTCCCCGGCGCCCACTGCTACGGCTTCTTCGCGGGCAACGACGCCTGGCAGGCGATGCACGACGACGAGCCCGCGACGTTCTACCTGACCGACTTCCTGGCCCGGCACTTCGACGCGCTCGTCGTCCGGGCGCTCAAGCTCGACCGCCACCCGCAGCTGCAGCCGCAGATCTTCGGCAACTACCGCCGGCTCGTCTACCTGGCGCAGACCGACGACCCCGACCTGCTGGAGCGCGCCCGCGCCGCCGCCGACTTCCTCGGGCTGCAATTTGAGCACCGCCGCACCGGCTACGGCGAGCTCCTCCCCTCCCTGCAGCGCTTCGTCGGAGGTCCGGCCGCGACAGCGGCCGGCTTCAGGGATCTTCCCGCGGTGCGGGATCCGCGACATGCGGATCCCGCACCTGCGAGCAAGGGAGGAGCCTCCGCTGCCTGAGCTGATCGTCATCTCGTGGCGCGAGATCCCGGCGCAGGTCGTCGCGAAGGCGGGCCGGCAGGCCGCGAAGGTGCAGCTCTCGGGCCGCTTCCAGCAGGCGATCGACGCGGCCGCGATGCGGGCGGGCCTGATCGGCACGGACGCGTACCTCGGCGAGTGGCGCCGCGAGGCGCGGGCGTGCGGCGACGACCTCGAGGCCGAGGCGGGCGCCGAGGCCGAGCGCCTCGAGGCCGACTATCCCGACGCGCGGCTCGACCACCTCGCCCGCTCGGGCGGAATCGACGAAGCGGAGGAGATCGAATGAGCGAGATCAACGCCCCGGCCGCGACAGCGGCCGGCTTCAGGGATCTTCGCGCGGAGGGTGATCCGCCCCTGCGGATCAGCCTCCTTGCGCAAAGACAACGGGAGATCGAATAGTGAGCGAGACGATTCTGAGCTCGGCGAGGAGAGAAGTGGTGATCGGCTTCGAGCGGCCGTTCGTGATCATCGGCGAGAAGATCAACCCGACCGGCCGGCCGAAGCTCGCCGAGGAGATGCGGGCCGGGAACTTCGACACGGTCGTCGCGGACGCGATCGCCCAGGTCGAGGCGGGCGCGCACATGCTCGACGTCAACGCCGGCATCCCGCTCGCCGACGAGCCTGCGATCCTCGCCGAGACGGTACGGCTCGTGCAGTCGATCACCGACGTGCCGCTGTGCATCGACTCGTCGATTGTCGCGGCGCTCGAGGCCGGCCTGGCCGCGTACGAGGGCAAGGCGCTCGTCAACTCCGTGACCGGCGAGGAGGACCGGCTCGAGTCCGTGCTCCCCCTCGTCGCGAGGCACGGCGCCGCCGTCGTCGCGATCACGAACGACGAGACCGGCATCTCGGAGGACCCCGACGTCCGCTTCGAGGTCGCCCGCACGATCGTCGCGCGCGCCGCCGACCACGGGATCCCGAAGAAAGACGTCGTGATCGACCCGCTCGCGATGCCGATCGGGGCCATGGGGAGCGCCGGCCGCCAGGTGTTCCGGATCGTCCGCCGATTGCGCGAAGAGCTCGGGGTCAACTCGACGTGCGGCGCCTCCAACATCAGCTTCGGGCTTCCGAACCGCCCCGGCCTGAACGCCGCGTTCCTGCCGATGGCGATCGCGGCGGGCATGACGTCCGCGATCACGAGCCCGCTGCACGAGGAGGTGCGCCAGGCGATCTGGGCCGCCGATGTGATGATGGGCAACGACCCGCACTGCGCCGCCTGGATCGCCCGGCACGGCGACAGCGCGGCCGGCGCTCAGAGCGGACGGCGCGGCGGCCGCGAGGGGCGGCGGCGGGCGGCAGCCTCGTCGTGACCCCGCCCGACGCACTCGTCGTCTTCACGCCGTCGGGGCGGCGCGGGCGGATCGAGCGCGGCACGAGCGTGCTCGACGCGGCCCGGCGGCTCGGCGTCGACCTCGACTCGGTGTGCGGCGGGCGCGGCATCTGCGGCCGCTGCCAGGTCGAGGTGAGCGAGGGCGAGCACGCGAAGCACGGGATCACGTCGGCGTCCTCGCATCTCTCGCCGGTGAGCGACGTCGAGCGGGCCTACGAGGCGGAGCGCGGCCTCGCCGAGGCCCGGCGGCTCGGCTGCACCGCGTCGATCGAGGGGGACGTCGTGATCGACGTGCCGCCCGAGAGCCAGGTCTACCGGCAGGTCGTGCGCAAGGAGGCGGACGCGCGCTCGATCGCGATCGACCCGGCGGTCCGCCTCTACTACGCGGAGGTCGAGCAGCCCGACCTCGCGAGCCCCGCGTCCGACCTGCGCCGGCTGCGCGAGGCGCTCCAGCGCGAGTGGGGTCTCGCCGGGCTCCGCTTCGACGGCCACGTGCTGCAGGAGCTCCAGCGAACGCTGCGCGAGGGCGGCTGGCGCGTGACGGTGTCGGTGCACGACGGCGCGGTCATCAGCGGCATCTGGCCCGGCCTGCACGACCGCGCCCACGGGATCGCGTTCGACGTCGGCTCGACGACCGTCGCCGGGCATCTCTGCGACCTCGGCAGCGGCGAGGTGCTCGCCTCGGCCGGCGCGATGAACCCGCAGATCCGCTTCGGCGAGGACCTGATGAGCCGCGTCTCCTACGTGATGCTCCACCCCGGCTCGACCGCGGAGCTGACGCGCGCGGTGCGCGGCTGCCTCGCCAAGCTGACCGCCGAGCTCGCGCGGGACGCCGGCATCGAGCGCGCCGACGTCCTCGAGGTGACCGTCGCAGGGAACCCGATCATGCACCATCTCGTGCTCGGGCTCGACCCGACCGAGCTCGGCGGCGCCCCGTTCGCGCTCGCGACCGACGAGGCGCTCCGCCTCCACGCGCCCGAGCTCGGCCTCCCGGTGCATCCCGGCGCGCGCGCCTACGTGCTGCCGTGCATCGCCGGCCACGTCGGCGCCGACACCGCGGGCGTGATCCTGTCCGAGGGCCCTCACCTCCGGGACGACCTGAGCCTGCTCGTCGACGTCGGCACCAACGCCGAGATCGTGCTGGGCAACCGGCGGCGGCTGCTCGCAGCCTCCAGCCCGACCGGCCCCGCCTTCGAGGGCGCGCAGATCAGCTGCGGCCAGCGGGCCGCCCCGGGCGCGATCGAGCGGGTGCGCATCGACCCGGAGACGCTCGAGCCGCGCTTCCGGGTGATCGGCGGCGAGGCCTGGTCGGACGAGCCGGCGTTCGCCGGGACGCGGGTGACGGGCGTCTGCGGCTCGGGCATCATCGAGGCGATCGCGGAGCTGCACCTGGCGGGGATCCTGACCACGGACGGGACGATCGACGGCGAGCTCGCCGCCCGGACGCCGCGGCTGGTCGCGGACGGGCGCACGTTCTCCTACGTCCTCCACGACGGCGAGCCCGAGCTGACGATCACCCAGAACGACGTCCGCCAGATCCAGCTCGCGAAGGCGGCGCTGCACGCGGGCTGCCGGCTGCTGCTCGAGCGCTACGGCGTCGAGCGCGTCGATCGGGTCCGCCTCGCAGGAGCGTTCGGCACCCACATCGACCCGCGCCACGCGCTCGTGCTCGGGCTGGTCCCCGACTGCGAGCCGGAGCGGGTGACGGCCGCCGGGAACGCCGCGGGCACCGGCGCCCGGATCGCGCTGCTGAACCGCGCGGCGCGCACCGAGATCGAGGAGGTCGTCCGCCGCGTCGAGAAGGTCGAGACGGCGGTCGAGCCACGGTTTCAGGAGCATTTCGTGCAGGCGATGGCGATCCCGCACGACGTCGACCCGTACCCCAGGCTGTCCGCCGTCGTGCCGCTGCCGGCGCGCCGGACCGCGACGGCCGGCCGCGAGACACGGCCGCGACGGCGCCGGGGCGAGCCCGGCCCCAAGCGCGAGAGGAGCGCGACATGACGGAGACGAGAACAGGGCGCCGCAGCGGCGGCCGAGCCGCCCGCCAGGCCGCCCGCCTGCAGGCGGTGGTGGAGCGAGTGCCGTTCATGACCCGCACGATGGCGCCCTTCGAGGCGCTCTCGGACGAGGGCCTGGAGCTGATCGAGCACAACGCGGACACGATCCTCGAGCAGGTGGGGATCGACTTCCGGGACGCGCCGGACGCGGTCGCGCTCTTCCGGGACGCGGGCGCGGACGTCGACGGCGAGCGCGTGCGCTTCCCTCGCGGGATGTGCCGGCAGACGGTACAGGCGACCGCGCCGCGGACGTTCACGCAGATCGCCCGGAACCGCGCCAACGACGTCGAGCTCGGAGGCGCCCACACCGTGCTCGCGCCCGCGTACGGCTCCCCGTTCGTGCGCGACCTCGACGGCGGCAGGCGCTACGGGACGATCGAGGACTTCCAGAACTTCGTGAAGCTGGCCTACGTCTCGCCGTACCTCCACCACTCGGGCGGGACGGTCTGCGAGCCGGTCGACCTGCCGGTCAACAAGCGGCACTTCGACATGGTGTACGCGCACCTGCGCTACTCGGACAAGCCGTTCATGGGCTCGGTCACGCACCCCGAGCGCGCCGCCGACACGGTCGAGCTCGCGCGCATCGTCTTCGGCGCCGAGACGCTCGAGACCAACGCCGCGATCCTCAGCCTCGTGAACGCGAACTCGCCGCTCGTCTGGGACGCGTCGATGCTCGGCGCCGCGCGCGTCTACGCCGAGGCGAACCAGGCGGTGCTGACGACGCCGTTCATCCTCGCCGGCGCGATGAGCCCGGTCACCGTCGCCGGGGCCTGCGCGCAGACCCTGGCGGAGGCGCTCGCGGGCATGACCTACGTCCAGCTGGTCCGGCCCGGAGCGCCGGTGGTGCTGGGCTCGTTCGCCTCGTCCCTGTCGATGCAGTCGGGCGCGCCCACCTTCGGGATGCCCGAGCCCGAGCTCGTGCTCTACGTGATGGCCTCGCTCGCCCGGCGGCTCGGCGTCCCGTTCCGGTCGGGCGGCGCGCTGACGGCGTCGAAGATCCCCGACGCCCAGGCGGCCTACGAGTCGGCGAACACGATGCAGCCGACGATCCTGGGCGGCGTCAACTTCGTGCTCCACGCCGCCGGCTGGCTCGAGGGCGGCCTGACGATGGGCTACGAGAAGTTCGTCCTCGACGCCGACCAGTGCGGGATGTGGCACGCGTTCGTCAAGGGCGTCGACCTGTCGGAGAACGGGCAGGCGCTCGACGCACTGCTGACGAACGGCCCCGGCCAGCACTTTCTCGGGCACGAGCACACGCTCGCGAACTTCGAGACCGCCTTCTACCGCTCGCCCGTCTCCGACAACTCGAGCTACGAGCAGTGGGAGGACGAGGGCGGCAAGGACGCGGCGCAGCGGGCGAACGCCCTCTGGAAGTCGATACTCGCCGAGTACGAGCCGCCGCCGCTCGACGACGCGATCGACGAGGAGCTGCGCGAGTTCATCGACCGGCGCAAGGCCTCGTTCCCGGACTCGAACACATGACGGGCCGGTGCCTCTGCGGCGCGGTCGCCTACGAGGTACGGGGGCCCGTTCGCGACGTCGTCCTCTGCCACTGCGCCGAATGCCGGCGCTGGACGGGGCACGTCGGCGCCTTCGCCGCGACGAGCCGCGAGGGGCTGGTGCTCGTCGAGGAGCGCGGCCTGCGCTGGGCCGCGAGCCCCAGCAGCGACCGCCGGGCCCGCCGCGGCTTCTGCGCGGAGTGCGGCACGAGCCTGTTCTGGGAGCCGGCCGGCGCGGGCACCGTCTCGATCGCCGCCGGCACGATCGACGCCCCGACCGGTCTCCGCGTCGTCGGGCACTGGTACACCCACCAGGCGGGCGACTACTACGAGCTCCCCGACGACGGGCTCCCGCGGGACGAGCGCGCGACCACGGAGGTGCACGCGCCGCGGTGAGGGAGCGGCCGTACGACGTCCTGATCGTCGGCGGCGGCTCGGCCGGCTGCGCGCTCGCGAACCGCCTCAGCGCCGATCCGTCCACCCGCGTGCTGGTCCTCGAGGCGGGCCGGCCGGACTACCCGTTCGACGTCTACATCCACATGCCCGCGGCGCTCTCGTTCCCGATCGGGAACCGGCTCTACGACTGGCGCTACGAGTCCGAGCCCGAGCCGCACATGGGCGGCAGGCGGATCTACCACGCGCGCGGGAAGGTGCTCGGCGGCTCCAGCAGCATCAACGGGATGATCTTCCAGCGCGGGAACCCGCTCGACTTCGAGCGCTGGGCGGCGGCGCCCGGGATGGAGGCCTGGGACTACGCGCACTGCCTCCCGTACTTCAAGCGGCTCGAGACCTGCGTCGCCGGCGCCGACGCCTGGCGCGGGGACAGCGGGCCGCTGGTGCTCGAGCGGGGGCACGCGCGCGGGCCCCTCTTCGGGGCCTTCTTCGCGGCAACCCGCCAGGCCGGCTACCCCGCCACCGACGACGTGAACGGCTACCGGCAGGAGGGCTTCGCCGCCTTCGACCGGAACATCCGCCGGGGTCGCCGCTGGAGCGCCTCCCGCGCGTACCTCGACCCGGTCCGGCACCGGCCGAACCTGGAGGTCCGCTGCCGGGCGTTCGTGACGCGGATCCTCTTCGACGGCACGCGCGCGCTCGGGGTCGAGGTCGTCGAGCGCGGGACGCGCCGCGCCGTCCACGCGGGCGAGGTGATCCTCTGCGGCGGCGCGATCAACTCGCCCCAGCTCCTGCAGCTCTCGGGCGTCGGCAACGCGAACGAGCTGCGCGCGCTCGGCGTGCCCGTCGTCCACGACCTGCCGGGCGTCGGCGAGAACCTCCAGGACCACCTCGAGGTGTACGTGCAGCACGGCTCGACGCTCCCCGTCTCGGCGGCGCCGGCGATGAAGCTGCGGCACCGGCCGTGGGTCGGCTTCCGCTGGCTGTTCTTCCACGCGGGGCCGGGCGCCACGAACCACTTCGAGGCGGGCGGCTTCGTCCGCTCCAACGACGACGTCGCCTATCCGAACCTGATGTTCCACTTCCTCCCGCTCGCGATCCGCTACGACGGCTCGCAGCCGGCCGGCGGCCACGGCTACCAGGTGCACGTCGGCCCGATGAGTTCGGATGCGCGTGGCTCGGTCAAGCTGCGGTCGACCGATCCGCGCGTCCACCCCGCCCTGCGCTTCAACTACCTCTCGACGGAGCAGGACCGGCGTGAATGGCTCGAGGCGATCCGGTGCGCGCGGCACATCCTCGGTCAGCCGGCCTTCGCGGACCTCGACGCGGGCGAGCTCTCGCCCGGGCCGGGGGTGGAGTCGGACGACGAGATCCTCGCGTGGGTGGCCGGGGACGCCGAGACCGCGCTGCACCCGTCCTGCACCTGCCGGCTCGGCACGGACGGGCTCGCGGTGGTCGACCCGGCGACGATGGGCGTCCACGGGCTCACAGGGCTCCGCGTCGTCGATGCCTCCGTGATGCCGAGCATCACGAACGGCAACATCTACGCGCCGACGATGATGATCGCCGAGAAGGCCGCCGACCTGATCCTGGGCGACACGCCGCTGCCGGCCGAGCACGTCTCGTTCTACCGGCACGGCGGCGCGCTCGAGCCGGGTCTGGTCGCCTGAGCGGTGCGCCGTGCGCCGCGGCCTGCTCCCGATCTACGCGCTGATCCTGCTCGAGACCAGCGTCTGGATCGCGATCATCCCGCTCGCGCCGACGTTCGCCGACGAGTTCGGTCTGTCCGGCTTCGAGACGGGGGCGATCCTGGCGTCGGCGAGCCTGGCGGCGCTGCTCGTCGCCTTCCCCCTCGGTCTCCTGGCCGACCGGCTCGGCGCCCGGCGCGTCACGATCGCCTCGTCCTGCCTCTTCACGCTGGCGACGCTCGGACAGGGGCTCGCCGGCTCGTTCTGGTCGCTCCTGGTGGCGCGCGGGCTGTTCGGCGTCGCGTTCGGCGCGCTCTGGGGCGCGGGCGCGGCGTGGCTGTCCGACTCGAGCCCCGAGCGGAGCCGCACCGCGGCGCTGGCGGCGACCGCGCCCGTGGCGGGAGTCGGCTTCACGATCGGGCCGGCGCTGGCCGGGCTGCTCGCCGACCGCTACGAGACGGGGACGCCGTTCGTGCTCGCCGCAGCCGGCGCCGCCGCAGTGACCGTCGTGCTCGCGGTCGCCGGCCCACGCGCCACCGGCGGGGTCCCGCGCCAGTCGCTTCGTGGAGTGCTGAGGGTCGCCCGCCGAGACGACCTCGTGCTGGCCGGCCTCGGGATCATCGTCCTGATCGGCCTGGTCGGGGGCGGCGTCAATCTGCTCGTGCCCCGGCAGCTGAAGGAGAACGGCGTCTCGGCCGGAGAGATCGGGCTCGTCTTCTCCGCGGCGTCCGCGATCTACACGGCCGCCAGCGCGATCGTCGCGCGGCTCGGCTCCCGCGCCGTCTCGCTCCGGGTCGGCGCCGGCGCCGCGCTCCTGACCGGCCTCACGGTCGTCCTCGTGCTGGTGAGCGGCTCGACGCTCGCGGCGGTCGCCTTCGTGCTCCTGCGCGCGCCGTTCTGGGCGACGATGGACACGATCATCTATCCGCTCGGCGCCGCCGGTGCGCACCGCGCCGGGGTCGGGCGCGGCTCCGTCCTCGGCCTGATCACCCTCGGCTGGGCGAGCGCTTCGACGCTGGGCCCGCTCGCCGCCGGAGCGATCACGGACGCCCTCGGCGACACCGCTGCGTATGCCGTCATGATCTGCCTGTGCGCGGGCTGCGGCGTCTGGTTGTGGCGGATGGACCGGCGTAGCGGCTCCACGCCGCCCGAGCCGGCACGGGTCGAGCTCGAGCGTCTCTACGGGGCCGGCGACCTCGACGAGCTGCGGCGTGAGTACGACCGGGTCGCGGCCGCCTACGACACCGACCTCGTCGACGGGCTCGGCTGGCGTGCGCCGCCGCTCGTCGCGACCGTCGCCGGCCGGCACGTCGAGCCCGGCGCTCGGATCCTCGATGTCGGCGCCGGCACGGGTCTGCTGGGTGTCGAGCTTGCCGCGGTCGGCCTCACGAGTCTCGATGCGCTCGACATGTCGCCCGCGATGCTCGCGGAGGCGGCCCGCAAGCACGTCTACGGCGACCTGCGAATCGGCCGGCTCGGCGATCCGCTGGACTGCGGCGACGGCGAGTACGACGCGGTCGTGGCGTCAGGGGTGCTCACGACCGGCCACGCCCCCGCAGGCTGCCTCGACGAGCTCGCGCGGATCACGAGACACGGTGGCCACGTGATCTTCACCCTCCGCGACGACCTGCCTCCTCCGGGCTTCGGCGAGAAGATCCGCGAGCTCGAGAGCACGAGGCGCTGGGAGCTGGTCGAGCGCGGCGACCCGTTCCAGGCGATGCCGAACGGGCATCCGGAGGTCCGCCTGCGCGTCTGGGTCTTCCGCGTCCTCTGACGAGCTGCGGCCGCGGTCGGGGTCATCGGTTGGTCCCGACTTACGGATCGTAGGGGCAGCGCGCTCGCCGCCGCTCTGCCCCGCAGCGGCTGTCCAATGCCGTTCGCGCCGCGGGCTGCGGCCCCTCGGCGGCCGCACCGTCCGTTAGGGACGTGTCCAGGGTCTGACCCCGGACACGGCCCGCGCGGACATGTCGAAGCTGTGCCGAAAGCGTGACGATCTGTCCACAGGCGTGTGTCCGCACGGGCGGTGCGTTGCAGCCGGCCCGGCCCGACTCGTCCGCCGACCTCGACCCGGCTACCCAGCTGCCGCCAGTGCCGCCTCGAGGCTCGGCGTGTCCGAGAGCAGCTTGCGCGTGTAGGCGGCCTGGGGATCGTCGAGCACGATGTCGACGAGCCCCTGCTCGACGATGCGGCCCTCGCTCATCACCGCGACCTCCTGCGAGATCGTCCGGATCAGCGCCAGGTTGTGCGTGACGAAGAGCAGCCCGATGCGCAGCTCGCGCTGGAGCTCGGCGAGCACGTCGACGATCGCCGCCTGCACCGAGACGTCGAGCGCCGACGTCACCTCGTCGCACACGAGCAGCTGCGGCTCGGCAACGAGCGACCGCGCGATCGCCGCGCGCTGGCGTTCACCGCCGGAGAGCTGGTGCGGGTAGCGGTCGAGGACGGACGGGCCCAGCTGCACCCGCTCGAGCGCCTCGACCGCCCGGCGCCTTCCGTCGGCGCCGCCGGCGCCGAAGAAGAGCCGCAGCGGCTGACCGATGATCTGCCCGATCGTCTTCCGCGGGTTGAGCGAGCTGTACGGGCTCTGGAAGACGTACTGGATCGTCCGGCGCAGCTCGGCGTCGCGGGACCGCGAACCTGGTTGGAGAGCCGTCCCGCGGAACGCGATCTCGCCCGCGTAGTCCGCATGCAGCCCGGCGATGCAGCGGGCGAGCGTCGTCTTGCCCGAGCCGGACTCGCCGACGAGCGCAACGCACTCGCCCGGGCGGACGACGAGGCCGACGTCGAAGAGCACCTGCCGCTCCCCGTGGGAGGCGTTGACTCCCTGCACAGCCACCAGCGCGTCCGCGACCTCGATCGCCGGGCGCGCGCTCGCGGCAGGCCGGGCGGCCACCGACTCCGCGAGGACGGCCGCGTGGCGAAAGCACCGCACCTCGTGCCCACTCCCTACCGCGGCGACGGGCGGGAACGAGGCCAGGCATTCGTCCTGGGCGTACGCGCAGCGGGGCGCGAAGTAGCAGCCCTGCGGCCGCTGTCCGGGGCGCGGCGCGGTCCCGGGGATGCCGACCAGTGCGTGCGCGCCCGACAGCTCCGGGATCGCCTCGACGAGCCGCCGCGTGTACGGGTGCGCGGCCGCGTGGAACAGAACGCCCGTTTGCCCCACCTCGACCACACGGCCGCCGTACATGACGGCGACACGGTTCGCCAGCGTCGCCACGACGGCGAGATCGTGGCTGACGTACACGGCCGCCACGCCGTGGGCCGCGCAGAGGTCGCGCACGGTCTCGAGGACATGCGCCTGCGTCGTCACGTCGAGGCCCGTCGTCGGCTCGTCCAACACGATCACGCGCGGGCGGTTCGCGAACGCCATCGCAAGCGCGACCCGCTGCTGCTGGCCGCCGGAGAGCTGATGCGGATACCGCCGCAGGAAGTCGCTGCCACTCGGGAGCAGCACCTCGCCGAGCGCCTCGACGACGCGCTCGCGCCGCTCGGCGGCTGTGCCGAAACCGTGCTCGCTCAGCGTCTCGTCGAGCTGGCGGCCGATGCGCAGCGCGGGGTTGAGCGCGGATGCCGGGTCCTGCGGCACGTAGGTGACGAGGCGGCCGCGCACCCGCTGCCGGGCGTGCGTGGGCAGCGCGAGGATGTCGGCGCCCTCGACGCGCACCTTCCCGCGCGCGATCCGGGCCCCGCGCCGCGTGTGCCCGAGCACGGCGAGCCCGACCGTCGTCTTGCCCGATCCCGACTCGCCGACGAGGCCGAGCACCTCGCCGGGGGCGACCTGGAACGTGACGTCGTCGACGATGTCGACAGCAACCCCTTCGAGCTCGACTCCGAGATTCTCGACGGAGAGCGCGAACGGAAGCGTCAACCGCGCTCCCCTCCCCCGCGTTCGATGCCGCTCGAGGCACGCGCGAAGCCGTCTCCGATCAGGCTCGTCCCGATGGTCAGCAGGCCGATCGCGATCACCGGCAGCACGACCGGCCAGGGCTGGATCGTCAGGCCGTTCTTGTTCTCGTTGATCATCAGCCCCCAGTCTGCGCTCGGCGGCTGCAAGCCGAAGCCGAGGAAGCTGAGGCCGGCGATGACGGCGATGTTGAACGAGAGCCGCAGGCTCGCCTCGACGACGAGGGGGCCGGTGACGTTCGGCAGCACCTCGCCGAAAAGGATCCGCCAGCGTGGCACGCCGATCGCGTCCGCGGCCCGCACGAAGTCGCGCTCGACCACCTCGACCGCCGCACCCCGAGCCACCCGCGCCACACGGGGCACCGTCGTGAGCGCGACCGCCACCACCAGCAGCCAGAGCTTGGGGCCGACGGTCGCGGCGAGGATGAGCGCGAACACGATCTGCGGGAAGGCGAGGACGACGTCCATGGTGCGCATCAGGAGATCGTCGAGCTTGCCCCGCGAGTACGCGGCCACGAGCCCGACGATCGCGCCGATGACGAAGCCGAACAGGGTCGCGAGCCCAGAGAGCACGAGCACGGAGCGGCCGCCCCAGAGGAACCGGCTCAGCACGTCGCGGCCCAGGTTGTCCGCGCCGAACCACACGTCGGACGACGGCGACGAGAACGGCGGCGCCACGAACTCCGTGGGCGAATACGGCGCGAAGAACGGCCCGATCACAGCGATGGCGACGATCGCCAGCGTGATGGCGACCCCCACCTTCGTCCTGCCCTGGCGCCAGGTGGCGCCGACCAGGACGCGCCAGGGGGCTCGCCCCGGGCGCGCGCCGAGCGTCTCGGCTGCTGCGGCGTCGGCGGTGAACTCGGTCATCGGAGGGACGTCCGCAAGCGCGGGCTGACGAGAATCGTGGCGAGGTCGGCGAGCAGGTTGAGGAGGACGTAGAGCGCCGCGATCAGGAGCGCGATCGCCTGCACGACGGGCATGTCGCGGGCGGCGACCGCCTCGACGAGCCCGAGGCCGATGCCCGGGTAGTTGAAGACCGCCTCGACGACGACGATGCCGCCTGCCAGGTAGGCGAGATTGAGGGCGGTCACCTGGAACGTCGGCGCCAGCCCGTTCGGGACAGCGTGCCGCCAGAGCACGAGTCGCTCTGGCATTCCCTTCAGCCGAGCCATCTCGACGTAGTCGCTCTCCAGCACCTCGACCATCGAGGCCCGCATGATCCGAGCCGTGTACGGCACGACGGCGATCACGAGCGTGGCGACCGGAAGGATCAGCTCCATCGGATAGTTCCAGGGGCCGACGCCCGGCTCGGTGACGGCGACGGCGGGAAACCACTCGAACACCGTCGTCGCGAACAGGACCGCAAGGGTGATGCCGACCACGAACTCCGGCAGGGCGGCGAGGCCGAGCGTCAGGATCGACGTCGTCTGGTCGAACACGCT
Organism: Gaiellaceae bacterium; assembly: GCA_036555085.1. Taxonomy (GTDB): domain Bacteria; phylum Actinomycetota; class Thermoleophilia; order Gaiellales; family Gaiellaceae; genus Gaiella. Next base: position 778 of record DATBMD010000077.1, on the reverse strand, counting down.
GTCCCGCCGGCGGGCGCTGACGGCGCCGAGCAGGATTCCGAGCGGCACGCTGATCGCCGCCGCGAGCAGCATCAGGAAGGCCGAGTAGACGATCCGGTCGCCGATCACCTCCGTGACGGGCAGGCTGCTCGCGAGCGACGTCCCGAGGTCGCCGCTGAGGACGCCGCCGATCCAGTCGAGGTACTGCTCGACGACCGGCTCGTTCAGCCCCAGCTGCTCCCGCAGGTTGGCGAGCGACTCGGGCGTGGCGCCTCGGCCGAGGATCGACCGCGCGGCGTCGCCCGGCAGCGCCTGTGTCGCGGCGAAGATGATCACCGACGCGATGAAGAGGGTGACCACCCCGAGCAGGAGGCGCCGGATGACGAAGCCGGTGATCCCGTGCCAGATCCTCATCGGGGTGCTCGATCCCGGCCGGCCGGGCGACGCGACGAGGCCCGGCCGGCCGGGTGGTGCCTAGACGAAGTAGATGGTCCGGAAGCCGTTGCCGTACTTGTTGAGGTTGAGCGTGCCGCGGTCGACCTTGAACCCCCCGAGCTTCGTGCTGTAGGCGTCGGTCAGGTTCTTGAAGCCCCAGACGATGTGGCCGCCGTCGTCGTACTCCATCCGCTGCATCTCCCGGATGAGCGGCCCGCGCTTCTTCGGGTCGACTGCTGCGACCGCCTGGTCGTACAGCGACTTGAAGCGGGAGTACTTCTCGTAGGTGTCCCAGTGCGTCTCGTTGAACGCCGACGTCTTGAGGCTGCCGAACGCGACCTGGGGCAGATAGTTCCTCGTTCCC
>DATBMD010000058.1:0-7388 GCA_036555085.1 Gaiellaceae bacterium | reverse complement strand
CCGGCGCTGGCGCACCTGCACCCGACCGGGCACCATCCCGAGCGCCCGGAGCGGCTTGCGAGCCTGCTCGAGCGGTTCCCCGGCGTCCGGGAGGGCCGGCGCGCGACGCGGGCCGAGGTGGAGCGCGCGCACGACCCCTCGTACGTCGCCGCGATCGTGGCGCTCGAGGATGACGTCTGGCTGGACGGCGACACGCCGGCGGGGCCGACGACCTGGGAGGCGGCGCGGCTGGCGGCCGGGTGCGCCCTCGAGGCGGTCGAGCTGGGGGGGTTCGCCCTCGTCCGGCCGCCCGGGCACCACGCGCTCACGGCCTGTGCGATGGGTTTCTGCATCTTCGGCAACGCCGCCGTCGCAGCGAGGCACGCGCAGACGGCGCTGGGGGTCGAGCGCGTCGCGATCGTCGACTGGGACGTGCATCACGGCAATGGGACCGAGGCGATCTTCCGCGGCGACGACTCCGTGCTCTTCGTCTCGCTGCACCAGTGGCCGTTCTATCCCGGGACCGGCGGCCCCGGCACGAGCGACGCCACGACGCTCAACATCCCGCTGCCGGCCGGCTCGGGCGACCCCGAGTACGCGGCCGTCTTCGATGACGTCGTCGAGCCCGCCGTGCTCGCCTTCGACCCCGGCCTCGTGCTCGTGTCGGCGGGCTTCGACGCCCACGTGGACGATCCGCTCGCGGGGATGGCGCTCACCGCCGCCGGCTTCCGCGAGCTCGGGCGGCGCTGCTCCCAGCTCGGGCCGCGCGTCGCGGCCGTGCTGGAGGGCGGCTACAACCTCGAGACGCTCCCGACTCTCGTCGAGGCGGCGCTCGACGGTTTCGGCGGGCGGTAGCGTCCCTAACCGCGGGCGTTTTCGAGACGCTCGAGCGCCTCGCGGCGCGAGGAGACCCCGAGCTTGCGCAGCAGGCTCTTGACGTGCGAGCGCACGGTGTGCTCCGAGATGTAGAGGCGGCTGGCGATCTCGTCGGTGGAGAGGTGCTCGTCGAGCAGGAGCAGCACCTCGACCTCGCGCGCCGACAGCCGTGAGGCGATCTCGTCGGGCACGCCGCCGCCGAGCCGGCCGCCGTCGCGCACCCGCTCGAGCAGGCGTCTCGCGACGGTTCCGGAGAGGGCTGCTTCGCCCTCGGCGACACCGTGGAGGAACTCGACGATCCGCTCGGGCGGCTCGCTCTTGAGCAGGTAGCCGGCGGCGCCGCCGCGGATCGCGCCGAGCAGGTTCTCCTCCGACCCCGACGCCGTCAGCACGACGACCTCGCACTCGGGCGCGGCGTCCCGGATGCGGGGCAGCGCCGACAGGCCGTCCATCCCCGGCATCGTCAGGTCGAGCAGGACGATGTCGGGCTCGAGCTCGTTCGCGCGGGCGATCGCCTCGCCGCCGTCGGCCGCCTGGCCGACCACGTCGAAGCCGTTCTGCATCAGGAGCGAGGACAGCGCCTCGCTGGTGAGCGGGTGGTCGTCGACGATGAGTACGCGTCCTGGCATACCGACCTTATCGGCAGGAGCACTGTTGCCGACAAGAGGGATGTGCAAACCCGGAGTGACACCTACCGGTCGTGGGTCATCGGCGAGCTTCTCCTGTTCGCGCTGCTCGGCTCGTCCACGGCGTTCCTCGCGCTCTCCTCCTCGCTCGACGGCTACGCGCTGCCCGAGGCACGGCTAGCGCTCGACACCGCCTTCGCCGTGTTCGCGACGATCGTCGCGATCCTGGCGGCGGTCCGCTTCCGGGTCGAGGGCCGGCTGATGGACCTCCTGGTCGCCGCGGCCTTCTTCGCGAGCGGGCTCGCGGCCTTCGCCTTCCGCGTCGTGCCGCTGCTCGGAGGCGAGCAGCTCGGGCCCGAGGAGGCATGGGCGGCGATCTGCGTGGAGCTGGCCGGCACCGCGGTGCTCGCCGCGGCCCCCTTCGTGCACCGGCGGATCGCTTCGCGCCGGAACGCGCTCGCGATCTCGGCGGGCGCCGTGATCGTCGCCGTCCCCACGATCTGGCTCGTGATCACCGCGGTGGGAGCGGGACAGCCGCTCGAGGGGCCGAGCGGGGTCCGCACGGCCTGGTCGACGCTCGTGTTCGGGTTGCTCGCGCTACTCGCCCTCGTCGCGCTGATCGGCTTCGGCCTCCGCTTCCGCAGGTACGGGCGCGATCTCGACAGCTGGTTCGCGCTCGCGCTGACCCTGATCGTCTTCGCGGACCTGCACTACCTGCTGACGCCCGTCATCTCGAGCGGGTACGTGCTGCAGGGAGACTTCCTGCGGCTGCTGTCGTACGGCGTGCTGCTCGTCGGCGTCTGGCGGGCGATCAGCGAGGCGGAGTTCGGGCGGGCGGTCGCAGAAGAGCGGGCCCGCATCGCGCGGGAGATCCACGACGGTCTCGCGCAGTACCTGTTCGCGATCTCGACGAGCGTCAGCATGCTCGAGGCGGGAGCGGTGCTCGACGACATCCTGCCGCGCCTGAAGAAGGCGTCGGCGGCGGCCCAGCAGGAGGCCCGCTTCGCCGTGCTCGCGCTCTCGTCGGCCAGCGGCACGGCACCGTTCGACGCCGCTCTGCGCCGCTACGTCGACTTCCTCACCGCGGACGGGGCGCTCGACGTCGAGGTGGAGATCGACCCCTCGGTCCGGCTCGACGCGGACGAGCAGATCGAGATCTTCCGGATCGTCCAGGAGGGGCTCGCGAACGCCCGCAAGCACGCCGAGGCGCGGCACGCGGAGGTGCTGATCGCCCAGCGCGCCGGCCGGCGCACCGTCGTCGTCCGGGACGACGGGGCGGGCTTCGAGGTCGACGACGAGCCGGCCGGTCAGGGGCTGCGGAACATGCGCCTGCGCGCCGCCTCGATCGAAGGAGGCTTCTCGCTTCGCTCCCAGCCCGGCGTCGGTACCGCGATCGAGGTCGTGCTCAGGACGTAGCGGCGCCGTCGCGCATCAACGCGCTCGCGACGGCCGCGACGGCGCGCAGCTCCTCGAGCAGGCCGTCCGTGCGATCGCGCCCGAGCTCGGCCCGGAGCGTCCGCTGGGTCGCCCTCCACGCGGGCCGGGCGGCCTCGAGCCGGGCCGCGCCGGCGGGGGAGAGGGAGAGCATCCGCCGGCGGCGGTCGGCGCCGCGAGCTTCGTCGACGAGGCCCGCGCGGACGAGCGGGCCGAGCTCGTGCGCCAGCGTCCGCCGATCCATGCCGAGCCGCGCCGCGAGCCGGCCGAGCGCGAACGGGCCCTCCGCTTCCAGGCGGGCCAGGATCGAGAACTGCGTCGTGCGGAGGCCCGAGGGCTCGAGCGCGTCGTCGTAGAGCCTCGCGACGGCGCGTGTGGCCCGCCGCAGCGTCGCGCAGACGCACGGCGACGCGACCGGCTCGAGCTCCGTCACCGTCACCACGAATAGGAGTATATGCCCATAATCTGCTAGCGTCGGGCCGGTGCGGAGCAGGCGCGTGCACGTCGCGTGGCAGGTTGCGGCCGCCGGCTTCGTCGCGCTCGTGATGGCCGCCGGCTTCCGCGCCACGGCCGGGATCCTGCTCGTGCCCCTGCACGACGAGTTCGACTGGAGCCACGAGACGATCGGCCTCGCGGTCTCCCTGAACCTGCTCTGCTTCGGGATCGGAGCGCCGTTCGCGGCAGCGCTCGTGGAGTGGGTGGGGATGCGGCGCGTGGTGGCGGGAGCCCTCGTGACGATCGCGGTCTCGTCGTTGCTGACGATCGGCATGACCGAGCCGTGGCAGCTGTTCCTGCTCTGGGGCGTGGTCAACGGCCTCGCGACCGGGGCGGTCTCGGTTCCCCTCGCCGCCATCATCGCCAACCGCTGGTTCGTGCGCCGCCGCGGCCTGGTGACGGGGCTGCTGACCGCGAGCAACGCCACGGGCCAGCTCGTGTTCCTGCCCCTGCTCGCCTGGGTTGCCGGCTTCGACTGGCGCTACGTGGCGGGGCTGGTGGCCGTGGCGGCGATCTGCCTCGTCCTTCCCGTCGTCGTCGCGTTCATGCGCGATCGCCCGAGCGACGTCGGGGCGCGCCCGTTCGGCGCGGACGAGGGCTGGGAGGAGCCTCCGCGGACGGGCCCGGCCTTCGGCGCGGCGCTCGACGCGCTCGGACGCGCGTCGCACTCGCGCACGTTCTGGCTGCTCGCGGCCACGTTCTTCGTCTGCGGCGCGACGACCAACGGGCTCGTCCAGACGCACCTGATCCCGGCGGCGCACGACCACGGGATCACCCAGGTGACCGCCGCCGGGCTGCTGGCGCTGATCGGCGCCTTCGACATCGTCGGGACGACCGCTTCGGGCTGGCTGACCGACCGCTACGACCCACGCCGCCTGCTGGTCGTCTACTACGGGCTTCGCGGCGCCTCGCTGCTCGTGCTGCCGCTCGCGTTCGGCTCGCCCCATGCGGCGATGCTCGCGTTCGCCGTCGTCTACGGCCTCGACTGGGTGGCGACGGTGCCGCCGACGTCGGCGCTCGCGACCCGCGAGCAGGGCGTCCAGTGGGGCGGCGTCGTGTTCGCCTGGATCTTCACGGCGCACCAGTTCGGCGCGGCGGCGGCCGCCTGGGCTGCGGGCCTCGTCCGGACCGAGACGGGCGACTACACGGCCGCCTTCGTCGGCGCGGGCGCGCTCGCGATCGCCGCGGCGGGGCTGGCGCTGCTGATCGCCCGGCCGGCGCGCCTCGTCCCCGAGCCGGCCACGGCGTAGCCGGGCCGGCGGCACGCTCAATCCGGCAGCTGGGGCAGCGAGAGCAGCGGGCGGCGGCCGAGCAGGACGGCCCGCGTGACGGCGTTCGTGCCGTAGCGGTCGCGCACTGAGTCGAGCGCGGCGTCGAGGTCCTCCGTGCTGCGACGGTCGAGGGGCAGCAGCAGCTGGATCGCGCCGTCGTCCTCGAGGTCGGCGACCGTGACGCCGACGAGCGTCAGCCCGCGCCGGCCGATCGTCGGCATCGCTCCCTCCAGCAGCCAGCGCGCCGTGGTCAGGATCGTGTGCGTGTGCGCGGTCGGTCGCGGGAGCGTGTGTGACCGCGTCGCGCGCGTGTAGTCCTCGAACCGCAGCCGGAGGACGACGGTGCGGCCGAGACGCCCTGCCGTGCGCAGCCGTCGCGTGACGCGCTCGACGAGCGCGACCACGACCGGGTCGATCGCGTCGCGCGAGCGCGGCGAGCGGCCGAGCGCGCATTGCGATCCGATCGACCCCCGTCGGCGCCCCGCCCGCACCGGTCGTGGGTCCCGGTTGTGCGCCAGCGCGTGCAGGTGGCGGCCGGTGGCGCGACCGAGCATCGCGACGAGGGCGGGCTCCGCGAGGCGGGCGAGCTCGCCGACCGTGCGGACGCCCCGATCGTGGAGCCGGGCGGCGGTCGCCGGCCCGACGCCCCAGACCCGCTCGACCGCCAGCGGGTGGAGGAAGCCGAGCTCGTCATCGGCTGGCACCACGAGCAGGCCGTCCGGCTTGGCGACGCCGCTCGCGACCTTGGCGAGGAACTTCGTTCGGGCGACGCCGACGGTGATCGGCAGCCCGACCCGGTCTCGCACGTCGCGTCGAAGTTGCGCGGCGATTCGTGCGGGCGAGCCCGCGATCCGCTCGAGCCCGCGGACGTCGAGGAACGCCTCGTCGATCGAGAGCGCCTCGACGACGGGCGTGGTGTCGTCGAAGACGCGGAAGACCGCCTTGCTGGCCTCGACGTACGCCTTGAACCTCGGCTCGACCGCCACCGCGTGCGGGCAGAGTCGCCGTGCCTGCCGCCCGCCCATGGCGGTCCGGACGCCGAATGCCTTGGCCTCGTAGCTCGCGGCCAGGACGACTCCCTTCCCGACGATCACGGGGGCGCCTCGCAGGCGAGGATCGTCCCGCTGCTCCACCGACGCGAAGAACGCGTCGAGGTCGGCGTGGAGGATCGGCCCTTCCGCGGACACGAACACATGTTCGCACAGTCTCGGCGAGGTGTCGCGCCGCCTGCGGGTCCGAACCGCCGCGCCGCGCCGGACGAACGACGCCTCGATGCAGCCGCGCGCACTCCTCGTCGTCTCGGCGGTCGCCCTCTGGACAGGGGCCGGGCTCACCATCGAGCGGACCGTCGGGGCCCAGGGGCAGCTCGTGCTCGCCGCCGTCACGATCGCCGTTCTCGCCGCGCTGCTCGCCCTGCACACGCCGGCCCAGCGCGCGCAGACGCTGCTCGTCGTCGCCGTCGCGTCGGTCGCCGAGGTCGTCGGCTCGCTGCTCTGGGGCCTCTACACGTACCGGCTGGAGAATCTGCCCGCGTTCGTGCCGCCCGGTCACGGCCTCGTCTTCCTCGGCGGCGTCGCCCTGGCGCGGTCGTTCGGAGCGCGTGCGTCGTGGCTCGTCGGGGCCGCCACGGTGGGCGTCGGGGCCTGGGGAGTCGTCTCGCTGACGGCGTTCGGGGCTCCGGACGTCGCGGGCGCGATCGGCTGCTTCGTGCTCCTGGCCGTGCTCGTCAAGACGCGCAGGCCGGTGTACGCCGGGGTCTTCTTCGCCGTCGCCGCGCTCGAGCTGGCCGGCACGGCGCTCGGGACCTGGACGTGGGCGAGCACGGTGCCGGGGCTGGGCCTCGCCCAGGCGAACCCGCCGAGCGGCGTGGCGAGTGGCTACGTGCTGTTCGACGTGATCGCGCTGGCGCTCGCTCCGAGGCTCGCCGGCCGGTGGCGGCGCCGCGGTCTCCCTCAGCCCACGGTGCCGTTCCGCAGCAGGTTGCCGCGTCCGGTCGGCCACGGGAGGCAGCCGGCGGCGGAGCCGGGGACGCGAAAGACGTCGAGGCCGTGGTCGAACGTGGTGAGCACGATCTCGAGGCGGCCGTCGCGGTCGAGGTCGCCGATCGACGGCGCCGCGGGCACCCCGATGCCGTTGCCGTTCGTGCCCTGACGCGGCAGCCGGATGTCGTGGAGCAGCTTGCCGGCCGCGGAGAGGACGACGAGCCGCCCCGCGCCGGGTGTCAGCGCGTACGTGCCGAAGACGAGCTCGGGAGTGCCGTCCCGGTTCAGGTCGGCTGCGACGACCTCGGAGGCGAACGTCTTGGCGGCGCCCTTCGCGTAGTCGTGGCGCCAGAGGCGCTTCCCCGTCGGCGAGACGGCGTAGACGAACCCGTCGGGGACAGACGCGACGATCTCGGGCCGGCGGTCGCTTGCGATGTCGACGATCGTCGGCGCCGGGATCCCGCTCGGCGGGTACCAGTCGCCGTCGGGCCTCACGGCGGGTTTGGCGGTGAGCGGCAGCGTCACGAAGCCGGGGTGCCGGCGCGCGGACCGCAGGCCTCCGCGGTGCGCTCCGTCGAGCACCGTGAACGCGTAGGCCTGCGTCTCGTACGGCTCCTTCAGCTCGACGTTCGGCAGGCCGATCACCTCGTTGCGGCCGTCGAGGTCGAGATCCGCGACCGAGGGCGGCGACGCGGTCCACTGCAGCCAGGCGCTCGACCGCGGGT
>DATBMD010000284.1:0-12457 GCA_036555085.1 Gaiellaceae bacterium | reverse complement strand
CCCGAAGCGGCGGGTCAGCTCGGTCGTCCCCAGCGCGTTCCGGGCGACGACGCGCACGACGTAGGCGCCGCCGCGGACGGCGACACGACCCTTGCCGAGCCCGTTCCAGACGATCGCGGCCGGCCCCTGCCGGTAGCGGCGGAACGGGAACCGCTTGACGACGGTGCCGTCCGCCGCCTCGACCCTGACCGCGACGCGGGCGGGCCGGCCCAGCCGCCACGAGATCTCGAAGGGGCGCCCCTGCGACGGCAGGTACAGCCGGCGGGGCGTGGTGCGCAGGAAGCCGAGCGTCGTGTTCACCGTGAAGCGCTGGCTCATCGACGAGGACTGGCCCGTCTCGTCGATCGCGTCGACGCGGAGCACCCAGCGCCCGTCGAGCGGCGGGCCGGGGTCGGGCAGCGCCTGGACGGTCCTGACGCGCGCCGAGGCAGGCGAGGGCGGGGGCGGGGGCGGGGGCGGCGCGGGAGGCGCGGGCGGGGCCGGCGGCTCGACCGGCGGCGGCGGCGTGGGCGGCGGCTCGGTCGGCGGGGGCGGCGGCGTCGGCTCGGTCGGGGGCGGCGGCGTCGGCTCGGTCGGGGGCGGCGGGGTCGGGGGCGGCGTGGGAGGAGGCGCGGGTGGGGGCGGCGGCGGGGCCGGGGGCGAGGGCGGCGGCGGGAAGGCGAGCCGGAACCGGCCGGCATGGCGCGAGCTCGTCTCGGTGTAGACGGTCGAGCCGTCCGGTGCGATCAGGCTCACGGTCACCGTCGAGGGCCGGACGAGCTTGTAGACGAGCTTCTGCTTCTCCGCGACGCCGTCGCCGTTCGGCGAGACGACCGGCACGGGCGGCGGCAGGTACACGCCCGTGTACTGGAACATCAGCGCGGTGGAGATCGACCGCTCGCTGCCGCCGGACGGGCTGTTCAGCACCTTCCCGTCGAAGGCCATCGTCGTCGAGCCGCCCGCGTCGAGCGCCATCGCCGTGACGGCCCCGAGCCGCACGAGCGTCTGGGCCAGCTCGAAGTTGGTCATGCCGATGCTGTAGCCGGGCTGGCGCCCGTCGACGGTGACGAGGATGATCCGCCCGTCCGCGCGCTGACCGACGGCGGTACGTGGATGGCGCCGCGCGAGCTGGTAGTCCGTGAACGCCTCGCCGGCGCGGAAGACGGGCAGCCCGTCCCGGACGATCTGCGGCCCGCCGCCGATCGCGTCGACCACGCCCGCCCAGTCCGGCCGGAAGATCAGCCGCACGGTCGCCGTGGCGCCGATCGCCGCCTCGGCCTGGAGCTGGCGCGCGGCGGTCCCGCGCGCCACCAGCACCGCTCCCCCGAGCGGGATCGGCACCGAGCCGCCCCGGCGGACGTCGACGACGGGCGCCGCGTGGTCGATGTTCGGGACCGGGGCCGGGAACGGGAACAGGATCGCGGCCACCCCGCCCTGGACGTTCGGCGTGGCGGAGCCCCAGGCCGATGTGAACAGCGAGGCCTCGTTCGCGGCGGGCTCCTGGTTGACCTCGCCGAGGGGGTGGCGCGAGCCGGTGCCGCTCCAGGTGCCGAAGAACTCGACCCTGCGCACGTCGAGCGTGCCGTCCGTGGTGATGCCCGCGCTCGACCGCTCTCCGGTCGGCGGGTGCACGATCTGGGTCTCGCGGAGGTAGACCCCGCTCGGCCGCCCGGTGCGCCACTCCCAGAAGTCGCCGTTGACGCCGGCGGTCGTGGCGGTCGACGCCAGGCGCCGCTGCATCGCGCTGAGCGTCTCGACGCCCGTGACCGCGTCGTTGGAGAGCACGGGCGCCAGGGTGGTCGCCCCACCCGGCCGCGGCCCCGCGAGGATCGAGATCGCGACGGGCCCGCTGGGCGTGAACTGGACCCCGCGCTCGTACGTCACGCCGGGCCAGAGCCTCACCCGCTCCTGGCCCGCGGCGGGCGCGGAGGCGGCGAGAGCGAGCAGGAGGACGGCGAGGAGTGCGCGTGAGCGGCGGATCACTCCGCACGAGGCTAGCGGACGGGCCCGGCGGCGCCCCGATCCTTCATACGTCCCAAACAGACAAGAACGCCTGCAAATCGCGGCTCATTCCCGGCCGGCCCGGTACCACCCGACGATCGTCGAGCGCGACCGCGCCGGGAGCGCCCGTTCGAGACCGCGGAGGGCGCCCGCGAGCGGGGCCTTCCGCTCCGCGTAACGGTGGAGCGTCGCCACGTAGCTGACCGCGACGGGCGCGAAGCCGGCCCCGTCGACGACGCCGGCGAGGCGCTTCGGGGTGTTGGACCGGTAGCGGGTCGGGATCACGTCCCGCTCCTCAACGCCCGCGCCGGCGCTCTTGATCGCCACCCGGGCGCGGTGCGGCAGCAGCCCGGCCAGCGCCAGGTAGGGGCTCGCGCGGTTGCTCGTGAGCAGGATCAGGTCGCCGCCGGGCCGGAGCACGCGGCGCCACTCGGCGAACGCGACCTCCGGAGCGCCGAGATGCTCGACGACGAAGTTCGCGTACACGAGGTCGAAGGTGCCGTCCTCGAACGGCAGCGGGTCGCAGAGGTCGCCGGCCACGAACCGGTCGAGGGCCTCGTTCTCCGCGCCGGCGGCCCCGTCGAGGTCGATGCCGACAAGCTCGGCGATGCGGTCGCGGAAGCGCGCGAGCCGAGTCGTGCGCCCGCAGCCGGCGTCGAGGACGACGGAGCCCTCCCGCAGTGCAGCCGACAGGAAGCGCGCCTCGACGTCGACGTGCGAGGTCTCGAACGGCACGCCGCGATGCTATCCCGGCGCCGTCAGGCCTTCACGACCTCGCGGGCGAACCTGAGCTCGGGCACGTGGTCGAGCTCGCCGACGTCGCGCGCCATCTCGAGGAAGGTGTAGAGGCCGGCGCGCTCCCGCGGCCCGAAGCTGTAGCGCAGCTTCTCGAAGTAGCGGGCGAGGAAGCCCGCCGGGTAGCCGTAGCGGAGGCTCGCCTCGTGCGCGAGCCGCTCGGGCTCGGCGCGCGCCATCCGCACGGAGGCGACCAGCGCGTGCTCGAGATCGGGTAGGCCGGGCGCCACCGGCTCGGGCGCGGCCCAGACGGCGAAGACCATCGGCAGGCCGGTTCGCTCGAGCCACAGCCGGCCGAGGTCGTGGTGCGGGGTCGGGTCCTCGAAGGCGCTGCGGAGCGCGGCGTCGCCGATCAGGAGCTTTGCGTCCGCGTCCGGGGCGAGCTCGAGCGGGACGTGGTCGGCCTGCGGCAGCAGGACCTTCGTGAGCACGACCGAGGTGGCGCTCTCCGGCGTCACGGCGACGCTGCGGACCCGGCCGAGCGGCAGCCGGGAGACGAGCTGGATCGAGTCGACGGCGCCCTCCGACGACACGCACAGGCGCGGCAGCAGCCGCAGCCGGTCGGCGTGGCGCGCGTACTCGATCGACGAGATCGGCGCGACGTCGATCTCCCCCTCCAGCAGCCGGCGGTTGAGCTCGGTGGGGACGCCCGACACCTCCTCGACGTCGTGCGTGAGCCGGTAGAAGACCGGCGCCATGTTCACGTACGAGATGCGGCCGAGGCGGATCACCGAGCCGCCAGTCTAGACGGGGCAGGTAGGCACCGACCCCGCAAGTGGCCGGCGGGAGATACCGTGCAGCCGGTGAGCGCCCCCGACCCGACCGCCCGCACGACGCTCGTCGAGTCGCTGCTGGAGCGCTACCCGCACGTGCCGCCGGAGGCGGTGCTGAAGGAGGACCTCCTGCGCACGGGCATGGCGTTCGACGCCTCCGCGCTCAGCGACAACCTCGACGGCGAGGTCAAGCCGAAGTCGTACTTCATCTTCTCGTTCGACCAGCAGCCGCTCGCGGAGCTCGGGGAGGCCGCCCGCCGGCGCCCGCCGGAGGAGCTGGCCCTGACCGGCGGCCCCTACGGCCTCCGCCGCACGATCGTCTCGGTCCGCGTGAACCCCCGTTCGCCCTACCGCGTGCAGCGCGGCGGGGGCGAGGCGCTCGAGCTCACGCTCGAGGGGCGCCCGATCGCCGACGTCGCGCTCCCGCCGATGCCGGAGTACTACCGGCACGCGCTCGCGAACGGCAAGACGGTGATGGAGACGGCGCCGACGATCCAGTGGGGCTACCTGATCTACCTCACCGTGCTGCGGCTCTGCCAGTACTTCGGCGCCAAGGAGGAGTGCGGGTTCTGCGACATCAACCACAACTGGCGCCAGCACAAGCGGGAGGGGCGCCCGTACACCGGCGTCAAGCCGGTCGCGGACGTGCTCGAGGCGCTCGCGCTGATCGACCGGCACGACACGGCCCGGACGAGCAAGGCGTACACGCTCACGGGCGGCTCGATCACGAGCACGGTCGACGGGCTCGCGGAGGCCGACTTCTACGGGCGCTACGCACAGGCGATCGAGGAGCGCTTCCCCGGCCGTTGGCTCGGGAAGGTCGTCGCGCAGGCGCTGCCGCGCGCGGACGTGCAGCGCTACAAGGACTACGGGATCGCGATCTACCACCCGAACTACGAGGTGTGGGACAAGCGGCTCTTCGAGCTGATCTCGCCCGGCAAGCAACGCTACGTCGGCCGCGAGGAGTGGCACCGGCGGATCCTCGACGCCGGCGAGGTGTTCGGCCCGCGCTACGTGATCCCGAACTTCGTCGCGGGCGTCGAGATGGCGCAGCCGCACGGCTTCGCCACCGTCGACGAGGCGATCGCGAGCACGACCGAGGGCCTCGACTACTTCATGGGCAACGGGATCACGCCCCGCTTCACGACCTGGTGCCCCGAGCCGACGACGCCGCTCGGCCGCGCCAACCCGGACGGCGCGCCGCTCGAGTACCACGTGCGCCTGCTCGAGGCCTACCGCGACGCGCTCGGGCGCCACGGCCTGCGGCCCCCGCCGGGCTACGGCGTGGCGGGCGCCGGCAACGCGGTGTTCTCGGTCAGCTCGTTCATGGACACGCTCGACCCGGACGAGGTGACGTCCGAGGAGGCGGTGCCGGCGTGAGCCGCATCTCCGTCGAGGACGCGGCCCGGTTGTGGCGGGAGGCCGACGACGAGGAGCTGCGCGAGCTGGCCGGCGCGGCGCGCGCCCGCTGGCACGAGCCGGACCGCGCCACGTACATGGTGATGCGAATCGTCAACTACACGAACGTGTGCGTCGCCCAGTGCGACTACTGCGCCTTCTACGTGCTCCCGAACGAGGCGGGCGGCTACGTGCTCGAGCGCGACGCGGTGTTCGGGAAGATCGAGGAGCTGCTCGAGCTCGGCGGCGACCTCGTCGCCTTCAACGGCGGCTTCAACCCGCGGCTGCCGCTCGACTACTACTGCGACCTGTTCGCCGCCGTCCGGGAACGCTACGGCGACCGTGTCGAGTTCTACGCGCTGACCGTGGCGGAGTTCGTCTTTCTCGCCGACCGCGCCGGGCTCACGCACGCCGAGGCGGCGGCCCGCCTGCGCGACGCCGGCGTGCACTGGGTGACCGGCGGCGGCAGCGAGATCCTGACCGAGGACTTCCGGAAGCGGCACGCGAAGTGGAAGTACACGGTCGCGGAGTACCTCGCCGCCCAGCGGGCGATCGTCGAGAGCGGCCTGCGCACGACGGCGACGATGGTGATCGGCTTCGACGAGACGCTCGAGGAACGGCTCGAGCACCTGCAACGGACGCGCGACTTCCAGGACGCCTGCCTGCGCGACGGGCTCGACGGCCTGTTCTCGTTCCTCTGCTGGACGTACAAGCCGTACGGCACGGCCTTCGGCGGGCGGGAGATCGAGCCGCGCGAGTACTGCCGCCACATCGCGCTGTCGCGCATCTTCCTCGACAACGTCCGGCACGTCCGGACGTCGGTGCTGACCCAGAACGAGGACGCCTTCCGGGCGCTGGACTACGGCGCCGACGACTTCGACCTGCCGATCGAGGACGAGGTCACGGAGAAGGCGGGCGCCCGGATCGACCTCGACCTCGAGGGGCTGCTCGCGATCCCGCGCCGGCTGGGCTACCGCGTCGAGTACCGCCACGCCGAGCGGCCGGTCGCGCTCAGAGCCGGCTAGCTCGGATCGAAGAACGTGACGAGGTTGCCGTCAGCGTCGCGGACCGAGAACTCCCGGAATCCCCACGGCTGCTCCTCGAGCGGAGCGTTCTCGTGGACGATCCCGCGCCGCGAGCAGTCGGCGTAGAGCTCGTCGATGCCGCTCACGCCGACGCGGATCACCGTCATCGAGTCCTTCGGATCGATTCCGCTCGGGCCCCAAAAATGGATCCAGGACTCGCCGCGGCCGACGATCCCGTACTCGGGCTCGACGTGGAACACCTCGTAGCCGAGCACGTCGCGATACCAGCTTGTTGTGACCTCGACGTCGCGCGCCGGCACGATGGGCACGGACGACAGGAACTCGGTCATCTGGTCTAGGCGTTCCTCTCCACGACCGCGTCGGCGAGGTCTTCCAGCGCCTCCGAGGAGCCTGTGCCGGAGAGCGCTGCGCGCGCCCTCCTAGCATAGTCGAGGGCGACCTCCCGGGACCGCGCCAGAGCACCCGTTGCGGCGACGCGCACCAGCGCGCCCTCCAACGGCCCGCCCGCGAGCGCCTCGCGCACGACGGGGTCCTCGCGCGCGGCGAGCAGCAGGGGCAGCGTCGGGGTGCCGTCTCGCAGGTCGGTCCCGGCCACCTTGCCGGTCTCGATCGTGTCGCCCGAGCAGTCGAGGATGTCGTCGGCGATCTGGAAGGCGATCCCGAGCAGGAGGCCGTACTCGCCGTTGCCGCCTCCGAGCACGCACGCCGCCTCGAAGAGCTTGCCGGTCTTCAGCGCGCACCGCTCGAGATAGTCGGCGACGGGCGTGTCGGGGTCGTGGCGCTGGCGCCGCTGCAGCGCCTCGCCGCGCGCGAGCGCCAGCGACGCGCCGGCGAGCACGGCGACGCTCTCCGCGCCGGCGTCGCGGGCGAGCTCGGCGAACGCGCGGGCGAACAGGTAGTCGCCGGCGGCGCGAGCCGGGCGCTCCCCGTGCTCCGCCCAGGCGGAGCTCCGGCCCCGGCGCAGCCGGGCCCCGTCGATCAGGTCGTCGTGGACGAGGGTCGCCATGTGCACGAGCTCCACGGCCACGCCCGCCGCCACGGGTGGATCGGCGGCTTCGCCGGCGGACAGGAAGGCGAGCACGGGGCGCAGGCGCTTGCCGCCGGCGTCGAGGGCGCTGCGACCGACCGCCGCCACGAGCCCGGGGTGCGACTCGACCGACCGCTCGAGCCGTTCCTCGACCGCCGCCAGGTAGTCGCCGAGCCCGGGCGCGGCCCGAACGGCCTCGAGGCTCGCCGTCACCGGGCGACCGCCGTGTGCAGCGCGACGATCGAGCCCCCGAGCGAGCGCACCCGGACCTGGTCGAACCCGCACTGCTCGATCAGCCGCGCGAGCTCCGCGGCGGCGGGGAAGCGGCGCACGCTGGCCGGAAGGTACGTGTAGGCGCTGCCGCCGGGCAGCACCTTGCCGGCCAGCGGCACCAGCACGTCGAACCAGAGCCGGAAGAACGGCCGCAGCAGCCCGCGCGGCTGCGTGATCTCCAGGATCGCGAGCCTGCCGCCGGGGCGGAGGACGCGTCGGAGCTGGCGCAGCGCGAGCTCGAGGTCGGTGACGTTGCGCACGCCGAAGCCGACGGTGGCGGCGTCGAAGGAGGCGTCGGCGAACGGCAGGTCGAGGAGGTCGCCCTGAACCCATGCGATCGTCGCCGACTTGCGCCGCGCCCGCTCGAGCATCCGCGGCGAGAAGTCGAGGCCCGTGACGATGCCGCCCTCCCGCTCGGCGGCGATCGCGAGATCGCCGGTCCCGCAGCAGGCGTCGAGGACGCGGTCGCCGGGGCCGACGACCGCCTCGACGGTCTCCCGCCGCCACGCGCGGTCGAGCCCGGCCGTCATCAGCCGGTTCATGACGTCGTAGACCGGGGCGATCCGGTCGAACATCCCGCGGACGCCGTCGGCGCTGAGACGGCCGCTCTCGACGGTCACGGCTGCGAAAGCCCGCGCCGGGCCCTACCCGCCGTCGCCGCCCTGCGAGGCGGCGAGGAACGCGCCGAGCTTCTCGAGGTTCTCCTGGCCGAGGTACGCGTACGAGCCCATCACGTTGTTGCCGTAGGCCGCCGGGTTGGTCAGGTAGTCGACGAAGTACGCCGCCTCCTTCGTCTGGCCGATCTCGGTCAGGTCCGGGGCGCCGAGGTTGCCGGAGCCCTCGCCGAGATAGGTGTGGCAGTTCAGGCAGCCCGATTGCGCGAACAGCTCCGCCCCCTGGACGGCGGCGACGTCGTCCTCGAAGCCCTGCTCGGCCGCCCAGCGTGCCGGGGCTCCGTCGGCGAGCAGCTCGCTGCCGAGCGCCTCCCTCGCGGTCGCGCCCTTCCACGTGAGGACGCCCATCGCGATCACGGTCAGGATGGCCGCCACCATCGCGACCGGGCGGCGCAGCGGCCGCCGCTCGAGGCTCCGGTCGTAGAACGGCAGGGCGATCAGGAGGACGAGCGCGATCGTGGGGATCCCGACCGTGCCCAGCACGACCGTCTCGGGCCACTTGAAGATCCGCAGCAGGTAGAAGAGGAAGTAGAAGAACCAGTCGGGGCGGGGGACGAAGCTCGTCGTGCCCGGGTCGGCCTCCTCCTCGTACCAGGGCCCGAGCAGCCCGGCCTCGGTGTCGTCGGCCGTGAAGTACCAGATGCAGGCGAGCGCGATGATCACGACGACCACGACGAGCGACATCAGCGCGTCGTGGAAGATCGCGTAGGGCCAGAACGCCTTCCCCTCGCTCTGGACGTCCTCCTTGTAGCGCTTGAACTCGTCGACGTGCTCGCGCTTGCGCTTGCTCGCCGGCCGCGGCATGGTGGCCATCTAGTGCGCCCTCTCCAAACCGTGCACCGGAAACCCGTAGGGGCCGGACCTGTCCGGCCCGCCAGCTAGTGCGGCGCGTGGACAGAGTCGTTGGCGATCGAGAAACCGGTGAATTACGAGACGTCGCACTAGCGGGCCCTCCCCGGCGAGGGCGGCCGGACGAGGCCTTCGCGGCCCTCGGGCTCGACGGCCCTGCGGGCCCGGCCGGCGGCGGTGGGCGACCACGGCGGCGACGTGACGCCGAGCCGCGTCACGAGGTAGATGTGGAGCGTGATCAGGCCGATGATCCCGGCGGGGATCAGCAGCATGTGCAGCGAGTAGAACTTCGACAGGGTGTCGGGACCGATCGCCGCGCCCCCCTGTAAGAACTGCGCCAGGAACGGCCCCGCCACGGGAGCGGTCGCGTTGAGGTTGATCCCCACGACGGTCGCCCAGTAGGACGTCTGGTCCCACGGCAGCAGGTAGCCCGTGAAGCCCTCGAGCATGCCGAGGACGAGGATCAGCACGCCGACGATCCAGTTCAGCTCGCGCGGGTACTTGTACGCGCCGAACAGGAACACGCGCCCCATGTGCAGGAACATCAGGATGATGAAGACGCTCGCGCCCCACTTGTGCATGCCGCGGACGAGCCAGCCGAGCGTCAGGTCCTCGGTGATGAACTGGATCGACTGGTAGGCCTTGTCCGGGTCGGGCTTGTAGTACATCGCCAGGATCACGCCGGTCACGGCCTGCACGATGAATGCGGTCAGCGACGCCGAGCCGAGCGTCTGCGCCCAGCTGATGTCGTGCGGCACCTTGCGGAAGAGGAACCATTTCGTGTAGCCGACGAGGCCGCTGCGGTCCTCGAGCCAGTCGAGCGGCGCGAGCACGACCGTCTCCAGCTGCCGCCTGCGGGCCGACTTCGCCATCAGCTACCGGGCACCGGGATCGGGTACAGCCACGCCTCGATCCCGTCGACGTGGACGCCGGGGTACGACTGGCCGTAGCGGGCGATGCGTGCGTTCGCACCGGTGCCGTCGACGGTGCCGACGCTGAAGAGGCTGCCGAGCACGAGGTTCCCGTCCCTGATCGAGAACTCGTAGCGATCGAGCGAGCGGACGGGCGGGCCCGCTGTGCGGTTCCCCTCGCCGTCGTAGAGGCCGCCGTGGCAGGGGCAGCCGAAGCTGGCGGCGAGGACGGGCTGGAGGCTGACGGGGACGTCGCCCTCCTCGTACTGGATCGGATCGCCGTCGAAGGGGCCGTTGGCCTGCACCGGGCAGCCGAGGTGGACGCAGCGGCTGAAGACGATCGTGAAGCTCGGAACCCCGTCGTCGGTCGGGCCGTTGTTGCGCACGTAGGCGGTCCGCCGCGACACCTCGCCCTGGGCGGGGTTCTCGACGAACGTCGCGATCACGTACTTGCCCTGCGGGAAGTTGGTGATCGGGCCCAGGTCGACGTCGTCGCGCTCCTCGCTCTCGAACGAGGGCAGGACGGCGAAGCCGAGCACCGGCACGGTGACGAGGCCGCCGATCGCGAGGCTGACGCCGACCGTCGCGGCCGAGAGAAAGGCCGAGCGGTCGTAGGTCGGCACGACCTCCTCGCCCTCGAGCTCCGCCGCTCCCGGCGCTGCCGCCTTGACCGGCCCGTGGGCGCGGAACAGCTCCCAGACCCAGAGAAACCCGAACACGACGGCGAGCAGCACGCCGATCAGCAGCACCCAGGCGTTGACGACGAGGCCGATCAGCGCGACGGCGAGCCCGATCGCAAACCCGACCGGCCAGAGGCTCGGGGCCGGGACGTGCGGCTTCTCGTCGTGGGGCTGGCTCAAGCTGGCGGGCTCCTTCGGGGATTCAACGCTCCCGCCCCTGACGTGTCAACGACGTACCGACTGTGGCAATCGCAGCGTGCCGAGACCCGAATTGAATGCGTATGACAACATGCATGTGCGTTCATATCTAGACTGCGAACGTGCGACATCTCACCGTCCGCAACGTCCCGCCGGCGCTCGCAGCCGCCCTGGAGCAGGAGAAGCGGCGCCGGGGCCGGTCGCTCAACCAGACCGTGATCGAGCTGCTCGCGCAGGGGCTCGGCGTCCACTCGGCCGGCCGCCCGAGCAACGGGCTGGCGGCGCAGTTCGCCGGGACCTGGAGCGAGGACGACTTCCGCGCGTTCGAGGCGGCGATCGCCGGCCTGGAGCAGGTCGACGAGGAGCTCTGGCGCTGAGCCGCCTCTGCCTCGACACGTCCGCGTACAGCCAGCTGAAGCGGGGCGACGCCGCCGTCGCGCAGCTGATCGACGAGGCGGGCTGGATCGGCATCCCGACGGTCGTCGTGGGTGAGCTGCTCGTCGGGTTCTTCGGGGGAGGACGGGCCCGCGAGAACGAGGCCGAGCTCGCCGCGTTCCTCGGCAGCCCGGTCGTCCACGAGCTGTTCGTCGACCGCGAGACCGCCCGCATCTACGCCGAGATCTGGACTGCGGCGAGCGAGGCCCGCACGCCGCTGCCGACGACCGACGTCTGGATCGCCGCCTGCGCCGCACAGGCCGGCGCGTCGCTGCTCACGTTCGACGCACACTTCGCCGCGATCGGGAGGATCGGGACGATCCTGCTCGGGGCGCGGGAGTAGCTCAGCGCCGGACGAACCTGCGCGCCCCCTTGCGTCCGTCGGCCTCGGCCGGCGTCGCGGAGGTCGCGTCGATCCCGTACTCGGCCCAGCGACGGTCGACGAGGGCCCGCACCTCCGCGGTCATCTCGATCTCGGGCGGCCACTCGCGCGCGCCCTCCGCCGGCCCCTTGGCGGTCGCGTCGATACCGAGCTTGCCGCCCTGGAACTGCAGCGTGGGCGAGTGGTCGAGGTGGTCCAGCGGCCCCTCGGAGAGCAGCACGTCCCGCTTCGGGTCGACGTTGGCGCAGACGTAGAAGAACACCTGCCGGTAGTCATGGACGTCCACGTGCTCGTCGACCACGACGACGGACTTCGAGAGGCTCAGCATGCCGAGGCCCCAGATCGCGTGCATCACCTTCCTGGCGTGGCCGGGGAAGCGCTTGCGGATCGAGACGATCACGCAGTTGTGGAAGGCGCCCGCCGCGGGCAGGTCGTAGTCGACGATCTCCGGGACGCTCATCCGGATCGCCGGCAGGAAGATCCGCTCCGTCGCCTTCGCGAGCCACTCATCCTCGGCCGGCGGCTTCCCCACGACGATCGAGGGGTAGATCGCATCGCGGCGCATCGTCATCGCGCTGATCCGGAAGATCGGGAACTCCTCGGGCGGCGTGTAGAAGCCCGTGTGGTCGCCGAACGGGCCCTCCAGGCCGACGTCCGACCCGTCGACCCAGCCCTCGAGCACGATCTCGGCGTTCGCCGGCACCTCGAGGTCGACGGTCTTGGCCCTGACCAGCTCGACGGCGGAGCCCTTGAGGAAGCCCGCCAGCATCAGCTCGCCTACGTGCTTCGGCAGCGGCGCGCTCGCAGAGTAGGCGGTGACGGGGTCGAGCCCGATCGCGACCGCGACGGGGATGCGGCCGTCGGGGGCCGCCAGCAGGTCGGCGCGGCCGTCCTTGTGGATCTGCCAGTGCATGAAGGTCGAGCGGCGGTCGATCTTCTGCATGCGGTACATGCCGACGTTGCGGACGCCCGTCTCGCGGTCCTGCGTGATGACCGCCGGCAGTGTGATGAAGGGCGCGGGGTCGAGCGGCGGTCG
>DATBMD010000262.1:0-11368 GCA_036555085.1 Gaiellaceae bacterium | reverse complement strand
GACCCCCGGCTCGCCGAGCACGGCATCACCGTCGTCGCCCCGACGCACCGGAACCGGGGGATCGCGACGGCGCTGAAGCAGGCGCAGATCGCCTGGGCTGCGCGCCACGGCTACCGGGAGCTGATGACGTTCACGCAGGACCGGAACGACGCCATGCAGGCGGTCAACGCAAAGCTCGGCTACGACCCGCGGCCTGCGTGGATCCGGCTCGAGGCGCCGGTCGAGGAGGTCGCCGCGGCGCTCGGTCTCGAGCCCCGGTAGCACCCCGCGGCACCCGCGCGACCGTGCTCTCGATCACGAACCAGGCCGACGCGATCGGACAGTGGACCGGCGGGCCGGCGATCGGCGCGCTCGGCAGCGTCTTCTCGATCCGGGTCGCCCTCGCGGCCGCCGCGGCCTGCCTGCTGCCGACGCTGGCGCTCTACCGGCGAGCCCGGAGGGCCGAGGCCGTGGAGGCGGCGGCCGTCGAGCCGGTCGTGTAGCATCCCGCCCTGACTTGAGGCGACGCGGCCTCAGGCGCTCGCGGGCGTCTGGGGCTTTTTTTGTTCCCCGGGAAGGAGAGCAGATGGCACGACCACGCAGCACGAGCGCGCGGAGCACCGTGAGGCGGACCGACTCGACGCCGGTCCGGAGCCGCGATCGCGCGACCTCCAGCGTCGCCGCCCGGCGGGCGGTGCTGAAGCGGATCAAGGACGAGGGCGTCGAGCACATCCTGTTCTGGTTCAACGACCTCGAAGGGCACCTGAAGAGCTTTGCGATCACCCCGGCCGAGATGGAGGACGCGCTCGACGACGGGATGGGCTTCGACGGCTCCTCGATCACCGGCTTCAACGCGATCGAGGAGTCGGACATGGTCGCGATCCCGGATCCGACCACGTTCCAGATCATGCCGCGCCCCGTCGACGAGCACGGCGACCACATGGGCGCGAAGGTCGGCCGCCTGATCTGCGACGTCGTCAAGCCCGACGGCGATCCCTACGAGGGCGACCCGCGCTACATCCTGCGGCGCGCGCTCGAGCGCATGCGCGGGATGGGCTTCGACGCGTTCAACGTCGGTCCCGAGCTCGAGTACTTCCTCTTCGAGGACGACGCCGGCACGGAGACGCTGGACGAGGGCGGCTACTTCGCGATGACCGCGCAGGACGCGGCGACCGAGGTGCGAAACGACACGATCGCGGCCCTGGAGGCGGTCGGGATCCAGATCGAGTACCACCACCACGAGGTCGGCCCCTCGCAGCACGAGATCGACATGCGCTTCGACGACGCGCTCGCCATGGCGGACAAGACGCTCACCTACCGCCTCGTCGTCAAGGAGGTCGCCACCTGGCACGGCTACTACGCGACCTTCATGCCCAAGCCGCTCTTCGGCGAGAACGGCTCGGGCATGCACACGCACATGTCCCTGTTCAAGGGCGGCCGCAACCAGTTCTTCGACGCGAAGGACGAGCACCATCTCTCGAAGACGGCGAAGTCGTTCATCGCCGGCCTGCTCGTCCACGCGCGCGAGATGTCGGCGGTGCTCGCGCAGTGGATCAACTCGTACAAGCGGCTCGTGCCCGGGTACGAGGCTCCCGTCTACGTCGCCTGGTCGCAGCGGAACCGCTCGGCGCTGATCCGGATCCCGCTCTACAAGCCGGGCTCGGAGCAGGCCACGCGCGCAGAGATCCGCTGCCCCGATCCCGCCTGCAACCCGTACCTCGCCTTCGCGGCGCTGCTCCACGCGGGCCTGGAGGGGATCGAGCGGGGCTACGAGCTGCCGGCGGAGATGACCACGAACCTCTACCGGCTCTCGCCCGACGAGCGGAAGGAGCGCGGGATCGTCGCGCTGCCCGAGTCGCTCGGCGAGGCGATCGAGGAGCTGGCGGCATCCGAGCTGATGCAGCGCGCGCTCGGCGACCACATCTTCCCGCGCTACGTCGAGCTGAAGCGCGCGGAGTGGGACGAGTACCGCGTGCAGCTGTCCGAATGGGAGCTGAAGAAGTACCTGGCGGCTCTCTGACCGTGGGGGAACCCCCCGGTTCCCCCACACTACGACCACGGGCTCCTCACCTGGGAGCCCGCGATCGGCCGTCAGAAGCAACCAGGCTGCGACTCGCCTTGCCGCGCCCCGTTGCTCCGGCCATGATGCGCTTTTTTCGGGCCCGTGTAAAGACGAGCTTTTTCGGGGCCCGGGCGAGGTCTCGCCGGGGCGCGAGCGGGGGTCGCCGGCCTGCCATCCTGGGAGCAGCATGGATCCATTCGCACGCCATCTGGCGCTCCTGACCCGGACGATCGAGGTCGTCAACTCGAGCCTCGACCTGCAGGAGGTGCTGGACGCGGTCTCGCACGAGGTGGCGGCCGCGCTCGAGACCGACGCCTGCTTCGTCTACCTCTACGACGAGGCCGCCGACGAGCTCGTGCTGCGGGCCACGCACGGCACCCGCGTCGAGGGCGCGACGCGACGTCCGCGGATGCGGCCGGGGGAGGGGATCACCGGCACGGCTGCGGCCGAGCGCGCTCCCGTGATGATCCCTTCGAGCGCCCATCTCGATCCGCGCTTCAAGCAGTTTCCGAACCTGCGCGAGGACCAGTACGAGTCGATCCTGGCCGTCCCGATCCTCGCCCGCGAGAAGCTCGAGGGCGCGCTCAACGTCCGCACGCAGGAGCCGCGCACGTTCACTGAGGCGGAGATCGAGCTGCTCGTCGCGATCGCCTCCCAGGTCGCGCAGTCGATCGAGCACGCGCGGCTCTACGAGGCCGCGCAGCGCCGCGTCGTGGAGCTGGAGGCGCTCGCCCGCATCTCCGAGGCGGTCTCCGAGTCGCTCTACCTGGAGGAGTCGCTGCAGGCGATCGTGCAGACGACGATGGAGTCGGTGGGCGCCACGGGCGCCGCGCTCGTGCTCGAGGACGGTCGCGTAGTCTGGCCCGCCGGACGTGCCGGCAGTCATGCGATCCGGCTGCCGCTGCGCTGGAAACGGCGCCGGATCGGCGAGCTCGTGTGCGACCGCGACACCCCGTTCACCGACGACGACCGCTCCCTGCTCGAGGCGATTGCGCACCATGCGGCGGTCGCGCTCGAGAGCGGGCGGATGGCGCTGCGCGGCGTGCTCGCACAGGAGATCCACCATCGCGTCAAGAACAACCTGCAGACGGTGGCGTCGCTGCTGCGCCTGCAGGCGCGCGCGGAGCACGTCGACCCGCAGAAGGCCCTCGGCGACTCGGTCAACCGGATCCTGGCGATCGCGGCGGTGCACGAGGAGCTGACGGAGCACCGCGAGGACGTCGTCGACCTCGGCGAGCTGCTCGACCGGCTGCGGGCGATGCTGGTGCAGGGGCTCGTCGCCGGCAAGGACGTGCAGGCGGCGATCGAGCCGGTCGAGCTGGCCGGGCAGCGGGCGACGGCGCTGGCGCTCGTCTTCAGCGAGCTGGTGGGGAACGCGCTCGAGCACGGCGGCTCGCTCGTGACCGTCGAGCTCGCGCGGCGGGGCGGGGACGTCGTGCTCTCGATCGCCGACGACGGCGGCGGCATGAGCGCCGACCGGGACGGCACCGGCCTGTCGATCGTCCGGGCGCTGGTCCGGGACGAGCTCGGCGGCACGCTGGAGCTCCGCAGCGACGACGGGCTGCGCGCAGAGGTCGTGTTCCCCGCGTGATGTCGACCGAGGGCGGTCCCGTTCGTCGTGGAGGCATCAGCCACTCGATCTTCGAGGTCGCGTCCGTCGATGGACGCCGCAAGCTGGTCGCCCGCGAGCTCGGCGCGGCGGCGGTCCGGATGAACCAGTTCGACTCCGCGCCGGGGCAGGCGGGCTTCGAGCACGACGAGCTGGAGAGCGGGCAGGAGGAGGTGTACGTCGCGCTCCGCGGCAGCGGGGTGCTGCGGGTCGCCGGCGAGGAGGTGACGCTCGAGCCCGGCCGCTACGTGCTCGTCCCGCCGGGGGACGTCCGCCAGGTCGTCGCGGGCCCCGACGGGCTCTCGTACCTCGTCGTCGGCGCTCGCGTGGGGGGAGGAGGCGCGCCGACGTGAGGATCCTGATCGCCGAGGACGAGACGATCATCCGGCTCGACCTGCGCGAGCTGCTCGAGCGCGCCGGCTTCGAGGTCTGCGCGGAGGCACGCGACGGCGAGGAGGCGGTCGAGCTCGCGCGCGCCCGGCAGCCGGACATCGCGCTCCTGGACGTGAAGATGCCCCGCCTGGACGGGATCGAGGCGGCCCGGCGGATCCTCGAGGAGCGCCCCATCCCGATCGTGATGGTGACCGCGTACGGCGAGCAGGAGCTCGTCTCGAGGGCCGTCGAGGCGGGTGTCTTCGGCTACCTCGTCAAGCCGTTCCGCGAGTCGGACCTGCTGCCGGCGATCCAGACCGCCCGCGCCCGTCACGGCGAGCTGGCGGCGCTGCGCGAGGAGGCGGGCTCCCTCGCCGAGGCGCTCGCCGCCCGCAAGGCGATCGAGCGTGCCAAGGGGCTCCTGATGGAGCGCGACGGGCTCACCGAGCAGGACGCGTTCGCGCGTCTCCGCAAGGCGAGCCAGGTGTCGGGGAAGCCGCTCCGCGTCGTCGCGGAGGCGCTGATCGCGACGCTCGCGCCACCGCCCTAGCCGGCCTACGACGACGCGAGCAGCCGCTCGTCGTCGCGGCGCCGGCGCGTGCGGGCAGTCAGCCAGAGGCCGAGGCCGAGCAGGACGAAGGGGCCGGCGATCACGATCGCGTAGAGGACGGCGATTCCCTCCCAGGCGAGGATCGACGCCGCCTCGTCGAGCGCCCTGTCGATGCGCGACGGCGTCGCCGGGACGGCTGCTGCCTCGTCCGTGCGCAGCGCGAGCGACACGGTCGCGTAGCGCGCCTCCTCCCGGGACTGCGCCTGCAGGGCCCTGACCTGCGCGAGCTCGCTCCGCGCCCCGACGAGCCGAGCGCGATGCGTGGCCCGCTCCTCCGGGGTCAGGTCGTCCCGGGCCAGCTGCTTCTCGAGCCGCGCGATCTCGCCGGCGAGCACCGCTTCCTGCCGTCCAAGCTCGTCGATCTGGGCACCGAGGTCCTCGATCGAGACGCGCTGGGAGACGATCGTGCCGAGCTCCGAGATCCGGACGATCGCCTCCTGCACCTTCGCGGTCGGCACCCGGAGCACGAGCGACGACGTCCCGCTGTCGCCCTGCGTGTCGAACGAGGTCTGGACGACGTAGCCGCCGAGCGAGCGCATGATCGTGAGCGCGCGCTGGGTGGCGCGCGAGAGCTCGTCGGAGCCGGCCACCTCGAGGGTCAGCTCGGCCGCATAGCGCTGCGGCCGCGTCGTCGAGGGAGGCAGCGCCCCGGGGCTGACCGTCTGAGCCGTCGCGGGCCCCGCCAGGCCGAGCTCCGGGGGCGCCGTGCTCTCCTTGCTCCGCGTCGCGTCTTCCGTCTGGGTCGTGAGCTGGTTGGAGACGGCGTCTCGCGCGACGCCGTCCGAGCGCGCGAGCCCGATCGCGCCGGCGCCCGCGATCGCGAGCGCGGCCGCGGCGGGCACGGCGACCAGCGAGATGCGCCGGAGCGACAGCCGTGCGGCGAGCGACGGGCGAGGCTCCGGCGTCGACTCGGCGATCGAGCGGACACGATCGCGCAGCGCGTGGCCGGCGATGGGCCGCGCCGTCTGCAGCTCCGAGATCAGATCAGCCGAGGTCATCGTTCCTCACCTTCTCCTCGAGTCGCTTCAAAGCCCGGCTGAGCCGCGTCGAAACGGCCGTCGGGCTGATGCCGAGCACGCGGGCGGCGGCGTCGCCGTCGAGCTCGAGCACGATCCGGAGCGCGATCACCTCGCGCTCGCTCGCGCTGAGGCCGGCAAGTGCCTGCTCCAGCTCGGGCGAGAGGCCCTCGACGAACCCCTCCTCGTGCAGCTCCGGCACCGCTGCCGCCTGCTCTCGACGTTGCCGCCGCGCCTCGGCGCGGAACCAGTCGAGCGCCGTGGAGCGCGCGATCCCCAGCAACCACGTTCGCGCGCTGCCGCGCCGCGGGTCGAACCGGTTCCAGAGGCGCAGGGCCTTCTCGAAGGTCGACCCGGCGAGGTCGTCGGCGACGTCGCGGTCGCGGGTGAGGTACAGGAGGTAGCCGAAGACGTCGTCGAGGTGCGCCTCGGCGGCCGCGGCGAACGTCAGCGGGGTTACGGATTGCCGCGCGGTGCGTGTCAGCGTCATCGCGTGCACGCTCTCTGTACGTCGCCGGGGCCCGTTCGTGTCACAGCCTCTTCATCGGCCGCGCGCCCGCCTGTCGGAACACTTGTGACGATCAGTCACGAGGCTTCGACGCCGTCTCCCTGCGCCGCCTCGAAGAGCTCCTCCCAGCGCTCCAGGAGCTGCTTCAGCTCGTCGCGCGCGGCCCGGTGCGACGTCAGCACGTCCATGTTCGTCCAGTCGTCCGCGAGCCGTGCCTCGAGCTCGGCGACCTGGCGCTCCAGCGTCTCGATCCTGCCCTCGACCTGCTCGAGCTCGGTCGGCCGCCTCGGCGCCGGGCGCGGCTTTGCCGGCTTCGCTGCCCGTGGTGGCGCGGGCGCCGCCGGCTCGGCCGCCGCCTCATCGGCCTCGGAGCGGGCCTGGACGAGGTCGGCCCAGCCTCCCTCGTAGGAGCGCAGCGCGTCGCCTTCGATCGCGACCGTCCGCGCGGCCACGGCGTCGAGCAGCGCCCGGTCGTGGGAGACGAGCAGGACGGTGCCCGGGAAGGCCTCGAGCGCGGCCTCGAGCGCCTCGCGGCTCTCGAGGTCGAGGTGGTTCGTCGGCTCGTCGAGCACCAGCAGGTTCGCCCCTGACGCGACGACGACGGCGAGCGAGAGCCGCCGGCGCTCGCCTCCCGAGAGCGCGACCACCGGCTTCTCGTGCTCGTCCCAGCCGGAGAAGAGGAAGCGGCCGAGCAGCGCCTGGGCCTGCGGCCGCTGCAGGCCGGTCATCGACATCGCGCACTGGAGCACGCTGCCGCGCTCGTCGAGCTCGACGTCGTGCTGCGAGAAGTAGGCCGGCTGAACCCCATGGCCGAGCCGGATCGAGCCCGCGGCAGGCTCGCGGTGCCCGAGGATCGTCTCGAGCAGCGTCGTCTTGCCCGAGCCGTTGGGCCCGACGAGCGCGACGTGCTCGCCGCGCTCCAGCACCAGCGACGCGTCGCGGAGGAGCAGCTTGTCCCCGGCGGCGAGCGTCACGCCGTCCGCCTCCAGCACGATCCGCCCCGAGCGAGCGGGCCGGAGGAACTCGAACCCGAGCGTCCGGCGCCGCTTCGTGAGGTCGGTGAGCCGGCCGGCAGCCTGCGCGCGCTCCTTCTGCAGCCGGCCGATCTGCGTCAGCTTCGCCTGGGCCTGCTTCGCCTTCGACTTCTTGTACCGGAACCGCTCGACGAACCGCTCGAGCCGCGCGATGTCCTCGCCGACCCGCTCGACCGTCTTCGCGGCGGCGGCTTGGCGGGCGGCCCGCTCCCGCCGCCACGCGTGCCAGGGCCCGTTGAAGAAGAGCGCGCGGCCGTGGTCGAGCTCGAGCACCGCGGTCGTGACGGACTCCAGGAACCAGCGGTCGTGCGCGACGAGGACGACGGCGGTGTCGAGCGCCGCCAGCTCGCGCTCGAGCCACTCGAGGCTCTCGACGTCGAGGTGGTTCGTCGGCTCGTCGAGCAGCAGCAGGTCGGGATCGCCTGCGAGCGCTCGGGCGAGCGACGCGCGCGTCAGCTCTCCGCCCGAGAACGTGTCGAGCGGCCGGTCGAGGTCCGGCTCGCGGAAGCCGAGGCCCCGCAGGGCGGCTGCTGCCCGATCGCGCCACGCCCAGCCGCCTGCGTGCTCGAGGCGTGCCTGCGCCTCGCTGTAGCGGCGCAGCGTCGCCGCGGCGTGGTCGCCGCCGGCCATCGCGCTCTCCAGCCGGCGTAGCTCGGCCTCGATCGCGACGAGGTCGGCGGCGCCGGACAGCGCGTACTCGCGCAAGGTCAGATCCCGGCGGCGGGGCGGCCGTTGGTCGTGGAGCGCGATCCGCGTGCCCTTCGCCAGCGCGACCTCGCCGCCCTGCAGCGAGGTCTCGCCGACGATCGCGCGCAGGAGCGTCGTCTTCCCGGCGCCGTTGGGGCCGGCAACGGCCAGCCGATCGCGGCGGCGCACCGTGAACGAGACGCCGTCGAACAGCGGGTCGCCGGAGAGCTCCTTGCGGAGGTTCGTCGCGATCAGAACGGCCATGGGCGGTGGGCAGGAGGTGCTACCCTCGCCGCGAAGGGTAGACGCGACCGGCAGCGCCTCTGCGGCACCGGTATGCGCCTGCCGGCACACAGACCGGACACTGCGGCTCCCGAACCGAGCGCCGATGACGCACACCCGAATCGTCCTTGCGAGCCTCGTCGCCCTGCTTGCGCTCCTGGTGGCGGTGACGGCGGCGACCGCCGGCGACAGCCGCACCAGCTGGGACGGGATTCCCGGCGAGACGGGGATGTTCGGCGCCTGCTACACGCCGCCGCAGGGATGGCTCCGGATCGTGCACGCGTCGGCCGGCTGCGACGAGGGCGAGCGTCGCCTCTCCTGGAACCGCCGCGGCGCGCGCGGGCCGGAGGGAGATCAGGGCACGCGCGGCGCACAGGGCGTCCGTGGCGAGCCCGGCCCGCGTGGGCTCGCCGGCCCGAGCGGCGCCCCCGGCGCGGACGGGCAGCCGGGGCCCGCCGGCGCCGCCGGTCCTGTCGGTGCTCAGGGCCCGTCCGGCCCTGCTGGTGCGGACGGCCCGGTCGGTGCGCAGGGACCGACGGGCGCGGCGGGCGCGGACGGCCCCGCCGGCCCACAGGGCCCCGCGGGTGCTCAGGGGCCTTCTGGCCCCGCCGGGGCACAAGGCCCGGCCGGAGCACAGGGCGCGCAGGGTCCCGCGGGCGCGCAGGGCGCGCAGGGCCCCGCGGGCGCGCAGGGTGCCCAGGGTCCCGCGGGCGCGCAGGGCCCCGCCGGCCCGGCTGGTGCTGCAGGCGCGCAAGGGGCACCCGGCGCTCAGGGCCCAGCCGGCCCTGCCGGCGCCCAAGGCCCTGCCGGCCCCGCCGGTCCAGCGGGCCCGGTCGGTCCCGCTGGTCCCGCCGGTCCGGCAGGTCCCGCTGGTGCTGCTGGCCCACCCGGTCCCGCTGGTGCTGCCGGTCCCGCCGGCCCACCCGGTCCCGCCGGCCCCGTTGGTGCTGCCGGTCCCGCCGGCCCACCCGGTCCAGCGGGCCCAGTCGGCCCGATTGGTCCTGTCGGCCCAGCTGGCCCAGCAGGTCCCGCCGGCCCGGCGGTGACCTCGGCCGTCACCGGTCCCGTCCAGGCCGACGCCGCGGCGCGGACGCTCGGCACGCCTGCGACCGCGACCGCGACCTGTCCGCCCGGCACGGTTCTGCTCGGCGGCGGCGCCTCCGCGACTACCTCACTCGGCACCCAGCTGGACCGCGTGGCGCTCGCCGAGTCGGCGCCGGTCGCGCCAAACCTGTGGCGGGCGACGGCGATGACGCTCCACCAACTCTCGGCCGCGAACCGGGCGCGGATCCTGGTCTGGGTCGTCTGCACCGTGTAGCGCGCGACGCCTCCCGCTTGGAACACTGTCCGGCACACCCCGGGAGCGAGGAGGAGCCGTGGACGAGCGCATCGCCATCGTGGGAGGCGGCCTGGCGGCCGCGCGAGTCGTCCAGGCCTATCGGGAGGCGGGCGGCGAAGACGCGATCACGCTCGTCTCGAGCGACTCCTGGCCCCCGTACCATCGGCCGCCGCTCTCCAAGGCCTTCCTTCGCGGCGAGTCCGAGGCCGAGGATGCGCTGGTCCAGCCGGCGGAGGACTACGAGCGGTCGGATGTCGACCTGCGGCTGGGCACGACCGTCGAGAGCATCGACCTCGAAGAACGGCAGCTCAGGCTGCAGGGCGGCGAGGTCGTCCCGTGGTCACGGCTCGTGATCGCCACCGGTGCACGGCCGCGCAAGCTGCCGGTGCGCGGCGCCGATCTCCCGGGGGTGCACGTCTACCGCACGATCGCCGATGCCGACTCGGTTCGGACCGCGGCCGCCACGGCCGAGCGGGCGCTCGTGATCGGCGGGGGCTTCATCGGCATGGAGACGACGGCCTCGTTGCGGCGGCGCGGGCTCGAGGTGACCCAGGTCGACCGGTCGCCGCGCCTGTTCGCCGCGCTCGGCGCGCCGGAGATCTCGGCGTCGCTCGATCGCCTGTACCGGGAACGCGGTGTCGAGATCGTGCTCGAGGACGGGATCGCCGAGTTTCGGGGCAACGGCACCCTCAGCGGCGCCGTCACCCAGGGAGGCCGAACGATCGAGGCCGACCTGGCCGTGGTCGGGATCGGCGTCGAGCTGCACACCGAGCTGCTCGAAGGAACCGGCATCGCGCTCGACGACGGCGTCGTCGTGAACGAGCGTTTCGAGACGTCGGTCCCGAACGTGTACGCCGTCGGGGACGTCGCCCGCTTCCACGACCCGATCTACGGGCACGCGCGCCGGATCGAGCACTGGTCGAATGCGGACCACCAGGGCGGTCAGCTCGGTCGCCTGCTCGCCGGCGAGGACGCGCCCTACGACCACGTCGCCTACTTCTTCACCGAGCTGTTCGGCACGAAGATCGGGGTGCTCGGCGACCCGGACGGAGGCGTCGACGAGGTCGTCGTCCGCGGCTCCCTCGACGACGGCAAGGTGATCGCGTTCTACCTCCGCGGCGGCAGGCTCGTCGCCGCCCTCGTCTCGGGGCAGGACGACGAGACGAGGGCGGCGCTGAACGAGCTGCTGCGCGAGCAGCCCGCGGTCGACGACGTCGACGCGCTCGTGCAGGGCCGGCTGCCGGCCGTCGTCGCCTGACGCGGCGCTCGAGCGGCTACGGCGCCGGCGTGAGGCCGTGGCGCCGCATCACGTTCGCGATCGCGGCCATGTCCGGAGGCCCGCCGGCCTCGACGATGGCGGCGACGTCGCGGAAGTAGTCGGGGCCGAGGATGCCCGGCGTGACGACCGCAAGCGCACGGGCGTCGACGTCGCGGGTGTTGTCGAAGCGGTGGACGGCGCCGCGGGAGATCCAGAGCGCCTCCCCGGGGCCGACGTCGGTCGGGATGCCGTCGACCGTCCAGGTCAGCACGCCGTCGAGGCCGTAGATCGTCTCCTCGAAACCGTCGTGGCTGTGCGCGGCCGCGACCTTCGCGCCGGCGGGAACGTCGAACTCGAAGAGCGCGACCGACCCGGCCGACCGATCGCCTTCCAGCAGGAACCGGATCGCGAGGTCCCCGATCCTGATCTCGTCTTGCGTGCTCGTCGCCATGTCGCTCCTCCCGGTCAGTCTGGTAAAGTAACTTGACCATACATGGGCGCAACGGTTTCGTCAAGCAACTTTACGAATTCGGAGCCGCTCGGGCCGCCGCTGATCGGAGCGCTTCTGCGAGCCCCCTGGGAAACCGTGCAGCGACGCATGCTCGAGCAGCT
>DATBMD010000256.1:0-1925 GCA_036555085.1 Gaiellaceae bacterium | reverse complement strand
GCTGACGGGGTTCTGGAGGGTCACGTCGGCGATCTGGATCCGGCCGCCGGGGCGAAGCACGCGAAAGATCTCGGCGAACACGGCTTCCTTGTCGGGAACCAGGTCGATGACGCCGTTCGAGATCACGACGTCGAAGCTCGCGTCGGGGAACGGGAGATGCTCCGCGTCGGCCTCCACGAGCTCGACGTTCTCCGCGCCGAGCTCGTCGGCCGCACGGCGAGCCTTCGCGAGCATCTCGAGAGTCATATCGATCCCGATGACCCATCCCTCCGGCCCGACCATCTGCGCGGCGACGAGCGTGTCGGTCCCCGCGCCGCAGCCGAGGTCGAGGACGCGATCGCCGGGCGCGAGACGACCGAGCTCCCAGGGGTTCGCGACCCCGGCGAAGGACTCGACCGCCGCCTCCGGCACGGCAGCAAGCTCCTCCGGATAGCCGAGATCCTCTGCCCAGGCTCGTCCTGTCGGGAAGATGAAGTCGGTGTCAACGGTCACTGGATGACCTCGATCGAGGTCGCCACCGGCACGCCGTTTGCGAGCACGTCGCGGACGGGTGACGTCTCCTGGACGTAGGTGCAGAGCTCTTTCAGCTCGTCCTCGGTCGCCCCGCGCGCCTTCACGCGGGCGTGGGCGCGGATCTCGCTGAAGCCCGGGCGCGCTTCGTCGCTGATCCCGAGGAAGTTGCGGAGGTCGATGTCGCCCTCGAGCTCGTACTCCATCTCCTCGAGCTCGATGCCGCGGGCCGCCGCATTGGCGACGTAGCCGACCGCGTAGCAGAAGCCGAGCGAGGCCAGCAGAAGCTCGACGGCGTTGGGGCCCTGGTCGCGGCCGAGCAGGACCGGCGGCTCGTCGCCATGGAGCGTGAAGCCGGCCTGGCGGGACTCGTCCTCGGCGCCGGCGTGGAGGAACGAGCCGATGCGGGTGGTCGAGTGCGTCCCGTCCTGCCAGGCCGTCGCCGCCCGGAACGTGAAACGCGCCAGCTCGGGCTTCGTCTTGATCGCGTCGATCGTGTCGAGGAGGGCCTGCACGTCGACGCCGTTCCGAACCGTCACCGTTGCCATCTTGGGGCTCCTTCGTCGAATGCCTATCGCTGGATAGGACGAACCGGCGCGGCGGCGCATTGCATCTCTCGCCGAATGCAATAACTTCGTGTGGGAGAGCGTCTTAGTGAGCGTTGGGATGGTGCGCACTGACGAGCCGGCGGACCCCGCCACCCGCCGGAGAGGCGGGTTCCAGGCGCTCGCCGAGCGCGAGCTCCCCCGCCTCTACCGAGTGGCACGCAGGCTCGTCGGCGACGAGGCGGAGGACGCCGTGCAGGACACGCTGCTGAAGGCATACCGCGGCTACGGGCAGCTCGAGGACGCGGCGGCCGGGCCCGCTTGGCTGACCGCGATTCTCGTCAACTGCTGCCGCGACCGCGCACGAGCGCAGGCTCGCCAGCCGGAGATGGTCGAGCTCGACGAGGTCGAGGAGTTCTCCCTCTTTCGCACGATCGCGGACGAGGACCCGTTTCCTTACTCGGACTCGCTGCACCTCGACTTCCTGCAGCAGTTCGGGGCGGAGGACGTCCGGGCGGTGCTCGCCGGCCTGCCCGAGCGCTACCGCGTGCCGCTCGTCCTCGTCTACTGCGAGGGCTACCACGTGAAGGAAGTCGCACTCTTTCTCGACGTCCCCCTGGGGACGATGCTGGCCCGCCTCCACAGAGGCCGCAAGCTCTTCGAGCGGCGCCTGTGGGACTACGCGCGGGAGTACGGACTCCTGAAGGAGGGGGCACGACGATGATCACGTGCGCCGAGGCGGTGCGCCAGCTGTGGGACTACCTCGACGGGATCGTCGAGGAGTCGCAGCGCGAAGCGATCGAGGAGCACCTCAGCTTCTGCCGCCGCTGCTGCGGCGAGGTCGAGTTCGCCGAGGAGCTACGCCGCTTC
>DATBMD010000234.1:0-7522 GCA_036555085.1 Gaiellaceae bacterium | reverse complement strand
TCGACGGCGCCCATGTCGATCCCCAGCTCGAGGCTCGACGTCGCCACCAGGCACGGGATCTCGCCCGCCTTGAGCAGCTCCTCGATCTCGACGCGCTGCTCGCGCGCCAGCGACCCGTGGTGTGCTCTGGCGATGGGCTCGTCTGCCAGCTCGTTGAGCCGGATCGCGAGCCGCTCCGCCAGCCGGCGGTTGTTGACGAAGACGATCGTCGAGCGGTGCTGCCGGACGAGCTCGAGCACCGCCGGGTAGATCGACGGCCAGATCGAGCGGGCGGTGGGCTCGAAGCCGGGCGGCAGCTCGTCCCCGAGCGGCGGGCCGCCGGCGTCCGGCTCGCGCATGTCCTCGAGCGGGACGACCACCTCGAGGTCGAGCTCCTTGGCCGTGCCCGCATCGACGAGCCGGATCGGGCGGTCGCCGGACACGAAGCGCCCGATCTCGACCAGGGGGCGCTGCGTCGCGGACAGGCCGATGCGCTGGATCGGGCCGGCCGCGAGCGCCTGGAGGCGCTCCAGCGAGACGGCCAGGTGGGCGCCGCGCTTCGTGCCGGCGACCGCGTGCACCTCGTCCACGATCACGGTCTCGACCGCCCTCAGCGTCTCCCGCGCCTGCGAGGTGAGCAGCAGGAAGAGCGACTCGGGGGTCGTGATCAGGATGTCGGGCGGCTTGCGCAGCATCTGCTGGCGCTCGCGCTGCGGCGTGTCGCCGGTGCGAACGGCGACGCTCAGCTCGGAGCGCAGGCCGGCGAGCGGGCCGCGCAGGTTGCGCTCGACGTCGTAGTTGAGCGCCTTCAGCGGGGAGACGTAGAGGAGCCGCAGCCCCTGTCCGGGCGTGGCGTTGAGCCGGTCGATGCCGGTCAGGAACGCCGCCAGCGTCTTCCCCGAGCCCGTCGGCGCCTGGATCAGGACGTGCTCGCCGGTCGCGATCGCCGGCCAGCCGGCCTCCTGCGCGGGGGTCGGCCCGGCGAACGCGCGCTCGAACCACTGCCTCGTGGCCGGCGCGAAGGAGGCGAGCGCGTCCACCCGCGCAGGGTAGCTCGGCGGGCTGCGCCGGCCGAGGCGTCCGCGCAGTCGCCGCAGTCGAGTCCGTCCGGTGGGGTCGCTAGGCTTGTTGTCAATGGAGACGACGGTGGAGATGACGCGGGAGCTGGCGGAGGAGCGCTGGCGGGAGTCGGAGCGTCGCGACGAGGAGCTGGCGTCGCTGTCGGCGCATCTGAGCGCCGCGACAGCGCGGTGGCTGGAGCTGGCCTGGGAGCTGCGCGGCGAGGTCGACGATCCGGGGCGCTATCTCGCGTTTCGCTGCGGCATCACGGTGCGAGAGGCGCGCGAGTACCTGCGGGTCGCGGAGGCCTTGCAGGAGCTGCCCGCGCTGCGGGCGGCGTTCGCGGGAGGCGAGCTCACCTTCTCGAAGATCCGAGCCTTGACGAGGGTCGCGACGGCGTCCTGCGAGGAGGGCCTGCTCGGGCTTGCCGGCATGCTCACTGCTTCCCAGCTGGAGCGGGCGCTGCGCGCCTTCCAGCGGCTCGCGACCGGGGCTGCGCGCCGCTCGCACGAGCTGGAGTTCGTCAGCTACCACTTCGACGAGGACGGCTCGCTGTATCTGCGCGCGCGCCTGCCCGCCGAGGACGGGACGCTGCTCGTGAAAGCTTTGGAGGCGGCGCGCGAGCGCGTGTACGAGCGGCGACGTGAGGCCTGGGCCGCGAGCGGCGAGCCGACGAGCGGCGTCGACACCGCGATCGCCCTCGAGCCGCCGCGTTCGGCGAGCGTGGAGGCGCTCCTGGAGCTCGCCGAGACCTCGCTTACAGCATCGGACGAGAGCCGTGTCGAGCGTGCGCGGCTGCTGGTGCACGTCGACGCCGCCGCGCTGACCGGCGCCGGCGAGGGCCGTTGCGAGCTCGAAGACGGCCCCGTGATCTCCCCCGAGACCGCGCGCCGGCTGGGCTGCGACGCCGAGAGAGTGGCGCAGGTCGAGCGGGATGGGCTGCCCATCAGCGCCGGCCGCAGCCGGCGCACGGTGCCGCCGGCGCTGCGGCGGCTGCTGGAGGCGCGCGACGACCAGACCTGTTGCTTCCCCGGCTGCGAGCGCCAACGGCACCTGCAAGCCCACCACCGCCGCCACTGGGCACACGGTGGCGAGACGAGCCTCGACAACCTGGTGCTGCTCTGCTGGCAGCATCACCGGCTGGTGCACGAGGGCGGGTACACGATCGAGAACGACCAGGCGGGCGGGCTTCGCTTCCGAAACCGACATGGGCTCGTCTGCCAGACCCGGCCGCCGCGACCACCACCCGGGAGCGTCGACGAGGTCGTCGACCACAACCACCGGCTGGGGCTCGAGATCGGCCCCCGCACCAACCGCCACGGCCACGGAGACCGCCTCGACCTCGCGCTCGCCGTCGACGCGATCGCGAACAGGGTCGGCTGGGGCGAGGTCAGCGAGCACGCCGTTCACCAGCTGGAATGATCGTCCTCAGGCCGCGACCTGAGTTCCGTTGACACCCTCGCTTCGCCGCCGCTCAGGTCACGTCCTCGGGCTGTCGCCGCAGGCGACGTCGGTGAACGGGAAGCCCTGCTCGAGCACCTTGACCGAGTACCGGTCGGTCGTCGTGGTCGCAGTCGAAACCGGGCGCCGGAAACGTCGACCGCCGTGTCGGACAGAGGGAGGCAGGCACTCGCGTCGTCGTCGACGGGCGCCGGCGCAGCGACAGGAGGCAGCGCCGTCACGAGAGCCGTCAGCCCGACGAGCGCGTCGTCGCAGCGACTCCGTGCGACGTCCCGTGACCTGCGGTGCGAGCGCGAGGCATCTGCTCCTCTCTGGCTTGCTTGCGTCAGCCGAGCGTGCGCCTGGCGCGCAAACGCGGCGCAAAGAGACGCCGTAGGATCGGCCCCGCGCGATGACGGATCGGTTCGACGTGGTGGTGGTGGGCGGCGGCACCGCCGGGTGCGTCGTGGCGGCGCGACTCGCGGAGGCGGGCTCTCGTCGAGTCTGCCTGCTGGAGGCGGGGCCGGACTACGGCCCGCTCGCCGGCGGACGCTGGCCGGGAGAGATCCTCGACGCGCGGGCGCTCTGCTTCACCCACGACTGGGGGCGGGGCGGCGAGGACGACCGCTCGCTCGGCGCGCGCGTCCTCGGGGGCTCGGGAGCGCACAACGCCTGCGTGCTGGTGCAGGGCACTCCCGCGGACTACGACGAGTGGGGACCCGAGTGGCGCTACGAGGTGTTCTCCCCGTACCTCCGCCGCGCCGAGACGGCGTTGCGCGGCGCGCCGGCCAACACCGACCGGCCGTCCCCGTTCCATTTCGCGGTCCTCGAAGCCGCGCAGGCAGCCGGCCTGCCGCTGCTCTCCGACCCGAACGACCCCGCGCAGCCGGTCGGCGTCGCTCCGTTCCCGGCCAACGTCGTGGACGGGACGCGCTGGAATGCCGCGCTCGCATACCTCGACCCCGTGCGCGACCGGCTCGTCGTGGCCGGCGACACGCTCGTCGACCGGGTGCTGCTCGACGGCGGCCGCGCGACCGGTGTCCTGACGTCGGACGTGCGCCGCGTCGAGGGCGACGTCGTCGTCCTGGCCGCCGGCGCCTACTTCTCGCCGGCGATCCTGCTGCGAAGCGGCGTCGGCCCCGAAGCGGAGCTGCGCCGGCTGGGCATCGAGCCGGCCGCCGCGCTCCCGGTCGGCGAGACGCTGCTCGACCACTGTGGCGTCGACGTCGCCTGGGAGCCGTCGGAGACGCTGACGGCCGCCCTCGCCCGGCACGAGCGCGAGCACGGGGTGTTCGAGGCACACGTGTTGCTGAAGCTCGCCAGCTCGGCGTGCCCGCCCGGCAGCTTCGACCTGCACCTGCTGCCGTGGGTGACACCACAGCCACAGGACGGCCGCTACGGCATCGCGTTTCCGATCTTCCACGTGAAGCCCGCCTCCGCCGGACGCCTGCGCCTGCGCTCGCTCGACCCGTCGGAGCTGCCTCTCGTCGAGCGAGGCTTCCTCACGCGCGAGGAGGACCTCATGCCACTCCTCGAGGGGATCGAGCGCGCCCGCACGCTCGCCGCCACGCCGCCGCTGCGTGACATGCTGGGCGCCGAGATTCGGCCCGCCGACGTCGACCCGGCCCGCTACGTGCGCGAGACGATCCGCAACTACTTCCACCCGGCCGGGACGTGCCCGATCGGGCCGGTTGTCGACCCGTTCGGCCGCGTTCTCGGGCTCGAGGGTCTCGTCGTCGCGGACGCGTCGATCATGCCGACGATTCCGCGCGCGAACACAAACCTGACCACGGCCGCGATCGCGGAGCGGATCGCCGAGACGCTCTAGCTTCCCCGCTAGGATCGGGGGCGTGCCGGACGCGCTCCACTTCACCGGCGACGCCGAGGCCGACGCGCTGATCGCGACCGACCCGCTCGCGCTGGTGATCGGCTTCGCGCTCGACCAGCAGGTGCCCGTCCCGACCGCGTTCGCCGGGCCGCTCAAGCTGAAGCAGCGGCTCGGGACGCTCGACGCGGGCGCGATCGCGCGCACCGACCCCGACCGGCTCGAGGACGTCTTCCGCGAGCGGCCGGCCATCCACCGCTTCCCCGGCAACATGGCGAAGCGCGTCCGGGAGCTGTGCGCGGTCGTCGACGCTGACTACGGCGGCCGGGCGGACCGGATCTGGACGGAGGCAGGCGACGGCGACGAGCTGCGCCGGCGGATCGAGGCGCTGCCTGGGTTCGGCGAGATGAAGGTGAAGGCGCTCGGCTCGGTGCTCGCCAAGCGGTTCGGCGTCGCGGCCGCGGAGCCGCTCGTGCCGTCCCACCCCACGCTCGGCGACGTCGACTCGGCCGAGGCGCTCGAGGAGTACCAGGCGCAGAAGCGGGCATACAAGGCGAAGGTGCGCCAGGGCGAAGCGCCCGCGTGGCCATCGAGCTGAGCACGCTCGCCGACGGCGGCCAGTCGCCGCTCGACGTCGGGGGCGAGGTGGCCCGCTTCCTGAACGGCGCGGCCAGGACGCTCGACCTCGCCCTCTACGACGTCCGCTTCGAGACGAGCGCGGGCGGGCTCGTGCTCGCGGCGCTCCTGGCCGCCCACCAGCGCGGCGTCGAGGTGCGGCTGCTGTACAACGTCGACCACCCCGGGCCGATCCCGGTGCCGCCGCCGCCCGAGACCGTCCCCGCGGCGATCGAGGCGCTCCCCGTCGCGACCCGGCAGATCGCGGGCATCCCCGACCTGATGCACCACAAGTACGTCGTCCGCGACGGGAGCGCGGTCTGGACCGGCTCGACGAACTGGACCGACGACTCGTGGACGCGGCAGGAGAACGTGATCGTCCGGATCGACTCGGAGCCGCTCGCGTACGCGTTCACGCTCAACTTCGAGGAGCTCTGGGAGGGGACGCCGGTCGAGTCCACCGGTAAGGTCGAGCCCCGCCCGGTCCGCACGGACGGGGTCGAGCTGCGCGCCTGGTTCTGCCCCGGGTTCGGCGAGGAGCTCTCGCACCGGATCGCGAAGCACCTCGGCAGGGCGCGACGCCGGATCCGGATCGCGTCGCCCGTGCTGACGTCGGGGCCGATCCTCGGCACGCTCGTCGAGATCGTCACCGAGCACCGCTGCGACCTCGCCGGCGTCGTCGACGACACCCAGGTCGACGACGTCTTCCGGCAGTGGCGGACGAATGGGGTCAGCGCCTGGAAGATCCCGCTGCTTCGGACGGTGCTCGACGGCGCGCCGTGGTCGGGGAAGGCCTCGATCCCATGGCGGCCCGACTCCGTCCACGACTTCATGCACGCAAAGGTCGTCGTCGCCGACGACGTCGCGTTCGTCGGCAGCTTCAACCTGTCCCGGTCGGGCGAGCAGAACGCCGAGAACGTCGTCGAGATCCACGACGCCGGCATCGCGGAGCGCCTGGCGGGCTACATCGACGAGGTGCGCGCGCGCTACCCGGCGGCCACGCCGCCCGGCGACGGCGCCCGGGCTCCCCGTTCGAGGGCTGGCGAGGGCTCGCGTCGCCGTCGATAGGGGCGCCATGCGGCTCCTCCGACCCCTGCTCGCCGGCTGCGCCGCCCTGGTCGCCCTCGCGGGCCTCGCCGTGGCGTCTCCCGCCGCCCCCGCGCCAGGCCCGACGATCGCGGGCTGCCCGCTCTTCCCCGCGGACAACTTCTGGAACCAGCGCGTCGACGGGCTGCCGGTCGCCCCGGGCTCCGACGCGATCGTCGCCTCGATCGGCGTCGACGACCACGTCCACGCGGACTTCGGCTCCGGCCTCTGGGAGGGCGGCCCGATCGGGATCCCGATCACGATCGTGCGTTCCGGCCAGGCGAAGTCCCGGGTCGCGTTCGACTACGCCGACGAGTCGGACCGCGTGCCGTACCCGCTGCCGCGCGCCGTGAAGATCGAGGGCGGCCGCAGCGCCGACGGCGACCGCCACGCGATCGTCGTCGACCGCACCCGCTGCAAGCTCTACGAGCTGTTCGCGCTCTACCCGCGCGGAAGCGGCTGGCAGGCGGGCTCCGGCGCCGTCTACGACCTCCGCTCGAACCGTCTCCGGCCCGCCGGCTGGACGTCCGCCGACGCCGCCGGCCTGCCGATCCTCCCCGGCCTCGCCCGGTACGAGGAGGTCGCCTCGGGCCGGATCCGGCACGCGCTCCGGTTCACTGTCTCCCGCACCCGCCGCGCCTACGTCTGGCCCGCACGCCACCACGCCAGCGACCAGACCGATCCGTCGCTGCCGCCGATGGGGCTGCGGCTGCGCCTGAAGCAGGGCTTCGACGTCTCGCGCTTCCCGCGCCAGGCCCGCGTCGTGCTCCAGGCCCTGAAGGAATACGGAATGATCGTCGCCGACAACGGCTCCGACTGGTACATCTCCGGCGCGCCGCACCCGCGCTGGTCGAACGACGACCTCCACACGCTCCACGAGGTGCCGGGCTCCGCGTTCGAGGTCGTCGACACGACGTCGCTGCGGCGCTGAGCCGGGCGGGCCCGCGTGAAGCTCGCAGCGATAGCGCTCGCCGTGCCGACGCTGCTGTTCGGCTGGCTCCACGTCCGCGACGAGCGCCTGCAGTCGCGCCTCGAGGCGGTCGCATCGGCGGTCGCCGGCCGCCAGGTCTCCGTCGACTGCCAGGGGTTGCTCGCGAGCCTGGTCGACGTCCAGGCCCGGCACGGGGAGGTGCGCTTCGACGCCGCGGGCGTGCCCGAGCCGCGGATCTTCCTCAACCGGCCCACGTGCGACCGCCTGCGCGGCCTCGACGGCGGCGCGCGCGGAGAGCTCGAGTGCCTCCGGACGGTCGCCTGGCAGGCGAGCCCGGCGCTGCCGCCGGGAAGCGCGTGCTACGAGCGCGCGTCGCCGGCGATCTACGCGGTGCTCGTGCTCGCCCACGAGGCCTACCACACGGCCGGCGTCACGAGCGAGGCGACGGCGAACTGCTACGCCGTCCAGGCGATGGCGTTCACCGCCGGCCGGCTCGGGACATCGGCGGAGGACGGGCTGCTGCTCGCCCGGGCAATGGCCGAGCTCGCGCCCCTCCAGCGGGGCGAGTACGCGACGTCGGAGTGCCG
>DATBMD010000183.1:0-2154 GCA_036555085.1 Gaiellaceae bacterium | reverse complement strand
GCCGAGCGGCGCCTGGCACGTCTCGCCGACGAGCAGGGCGTCGCCGACCGCGCCGAGCGGCGCGTGGCGCTGGGGGAGCCGGCCGCGTCGATCGGGCAGATCGCCGCCGAGGAGGCCGCCGACGTCATCGTCGTCGGCGCCCGCGCCCGCGGCTGGCGCCGGCGCCTCGAGAGCCGCCTCGCCGATCAGCTCCGGACCGAGACGCCGGTGCCGGTGCTGATCGCGCCCCCGCGCTAACGTCGTCTCGATGCCGCGGACACGCTTGCCGCTTTTCTGGCGCGTCTTCGCAGTCAACGCCGGGCTGCTGACGCTGATCGCCCTCCTGCTGATCGTCACGCCGGTGAGGATCAGCGCTCCGATCGCGCTCACGGAGGCGATCGTGGTCGTGGCCGGGCTGCTGCTCACGGTGGCGGCGAACGTGATCCTGCTACGGCGGGCGTTCGCGCCCCTGGGGCGGCTCGTGCAGCGGATGGAGATGGTCGACCTGCTGCGTCCCGGTCAGCGCCTGCAGGTGCTCCGCCACGACGAGGTCGGGCGAGTGGTCGCGGCGTTCAACCGGATGCTCGACCGGCTCGAGCGGGAGCGGCAGGAGAGCGGGCGGCGCGTCCTCGCCGCTCAGGAGGCCGAGCGCGTCGGGATCGCCCGGGACCTGCACGACGAGGTCGGCCAGGTGCTGACCGGCGTCCTGCTGCAGCTCAACGCGATCGCCGAGTCGGCGCCGGAGCATCGCGAGGAGCTCGATCAGGCACGCGGGTCGGTCCGGCGGGCGCTCGACGAAGTGCGCCGGATCTCGAGCGAGCTGCGGCCGGAGCTGCTCGAGCACCTCGGGCTCGCCAGCGCCCTGACCGAGCTCTCGACCTCGTTCGCCCGGGTCACCGGCGTCCACGTCGAGCGCGAGCTCGCCGCGTCGCTCCCGAAGCTGGCGCCGGAGATCGAGCTGGCCGTCTACCGCATTGCCCAGGAGAGTCTCACCAACGTCGCCCGGCACGCGGACGCACGCCGCGTCAAGATCGTGCTCGAGCCCGGGCACGGCAGCGTCGTCCTTCGCGTCGCCGACGACGGCCGCGGCTTTCCCGGCACGCCGGTCGAGCACGGCGGGCTTCGCAGCATGCGCGAGCGCGCCCTCCTCGTCGGCGGTGCGCTCGCGATCAAGCCGGGACCGGCGCGCGGCGTCGAGGTGCGCCTCGAGGTCCCCGCCGCCGAAGTCGCGCCCGCGGTCGGGGTCGGCTGATGCCGATCCCGCTCGTCACGCGCATACTCGTCGCCGACGACCACGCGCTGGTGCGCTCGGGACTGAGGAAGGTCCTCGACGCCAAGCCCGACCTCGAGGTCGTCGCCGAGGCCGAGGACGGTGCCGAGGCGGTCGAGAAGGCGCTCGCGGAGGACGTGCAGCTGGCGATCCTCGACGTGTCGATGCCACGCCTGACCGGCATCCAAGCAGCGGCGGAGCTGCACAAGCGCAAGCCGGAGCTCAAGCTCCTGATGCTGTCGATGCACGACAGCGAGCAGTTCCTGTTCGAGTCGCTCAAGGCCGGTGCCTCCGGGTACGTGCTGAAATCGGGCGCCGACACCGACATCGTCGACGCCTGCCGCGCCGCGATGCGCGGTGAGTCGTACCTGTATCCGTCGGCGGTGACGACGCTGGTGCGCGACTACGTCGAGCGCGGCGGGCGCGGGGAGGAGCAATTCGACGTCCTGACGTCGCGCGAGCTCGAGGTGCTGAAGCTGATCGCCGAGGCGAACACGTCGAAGGCGATCGCCGACAGGCTGTTCATCAGCATCAAGACGGTCGATCGCCATCGCCAGAACATCCTCGACAAGCTCGGCATGCGCGATCGCGTCGAGCTGACGCGGTACGCGATCAGGCGCGGCCTGATCCAGCCCTAGGGGCCCTGGCCCACCGACAGGAGCGCCTCCGGCTCGACCGGCTCGGCGGCGCGGATCAGATCGCGCGCGCCGTCGACCCGGCCGAAGAGGTTCCAGAGCAGAGCGCCCCGAGGCCGCCCGGCCGCGTCGAGGTAGTAGACGGTGCCGGCCTCGCCCGGCTCGCTCCAGTCGGCGATCGTCTGCAGGCGGCTGTCGACCTCGCCGACCGCCTCGTAGCCGAGGTCGAACAGGTCGGAGTAGAAGAAGGGCAGGTGGTCGTACGGCTCG
>DATBMD010000021.1:0-1986 GCA_036555085.1 Gaiellaceae bacterium | reverse complement strand
CTGCCGCGAGGCGCCGTCTGGCCGCTGCCGGCATACGAGCTCGCCCTCATGACGGCTGCGTGGCTGGCTGCCCACGAGACGGCCGGCGTCGAGCTGGCGCTGGCGACGCCCGAGGCGTGGCCGCTCGAGCTCTTCGGCCGGGCCGCCGGCGACGCCGTACGCAGCCTGCTCGACGAGGCGGGAATCGCATTCCACGGCCGCGCCGCCCCGGACGCGGTCGAAGCCGGCTGGCTGAGACTCGATCCCGACCGATCGATCCCCGCCGACCGTGTGGTCGCCGTTCCTCGGCTGGTCGGGCCGCGGCTCGACGGCGTGCCGCAGACCGTCGACGG
This sequence comes from Gaiellaceae bacterium, assembly GCA_036555085.1. GTDB lineage: Bacteria > Actinomycetota > Thermoleophilia > Gaiellales > Gaiellaceae > Gaiella. The sequence continues at coordinate 1,654 of DATBMD010000021.1, read as the reverse complement.
CTTCCTGCTGGTAGACGACCACGGCCGGGTCGCCGGGCTCGAGGGGGTGTTCGCGGCGGGAGACATCACGCGGTTCCCCGTCAAGCAGGGCGGCATCGCGGCGCAACAGGCTCGCGCCGCCGCCGAGGCGATCGCCGCCGACGCGGGAATCGCGGTCGAGCCGCAGCCGTTCCGCCCCGTCCTGCGCGGCCTCCTGCTGACCGGGACGAGGCCGTATTACCTGCGTCACAACATCGCGCGTGGCGGCGTCGCCGACTGGGCGGCAGAGGCACCGCTGTGGTGGCCGCCCGCGAAGGTCGTCGGCGGGCGGCTGCTCCCGTTCCTCGCAGAGCTCACGGGCGACGAGCTCGGCGCGGAGCCGCAGCCGCCCCCCGGCGGCCTCGCCGTCGAGGTCGAGCTCTCGAGCGCACCCGCAGACGACGGCTGGCCGGACGAGGAGGCCTTCGAGCTCTCACCGGGCAGGACCGTCCGGGAGGTGATGACCCCCGACCCACTGGTGGTCGCGCCCACGCTGACCCTCGACGCCGTGGCGCAGGCGATGCGCGAGCGCCACGAGGGCTCGGCGCTCGTGGTCGAGGCGGGCCGTCTGGTGGGGATCGTGACGTCCCGCGACCTCGTCCGCGCCGTCGCGTTCGATGCGCCCGCCCGCGTGTCCACCGTCAGGCACTGGATGACGGCCCTGCCGGTCGCCGTTGCTCCGAGCACTCCGGTCGCGGTCGCGGTGGCCCTGATGGCGGAGCACGGTATCCACCGGCTCCCGGTCGTCGACCGCAGCGGACCGATCGGGACGATCACCTTGCGGGCGGCGGTCCGGGCGAGCCCACCGGCCGTCGGCCTCGGCTTCTGAGCTCGTCGGCGCACGCGCTCCCTGGGGCGGGGCCGGGCGGGTCCGGCCCCTACGGCTGCTACCGTTCCACGGTCCATTTGCGGCACGCGTCTGCGATTTGCGCGCGCGCCCGCCCCCCGCCTTCCTCATGCGACGTCCCCTCCTCCTCTGCCTGCTCGTATGCGTGATCGCCGTCGGAGCGCCGCTCGCGGGCCCGCAGGGCGCCGACGCGGCGGTGCCGCGCGAGGTGGGAGCGATGCTGCTGCCGAAGCGCCTGCTGGAGCGCAAGCGGCCCTATCCGATCGGCCTGGGCTTCCGCGCCGCCCGGCTCGCCCGCCGGTGGCTCGGGGTCGGCTACCGCTGGGGCGGCTCCTCGCCGTCGAGCGGATTCGACTGCTCGGGGTTCACGTCCTACGTCTACGGGCGGCTGGGCGTCCGGCTGCCGCACAACGCCGCCGCCCAGCTCGGCGTGGGGACGCCCGTTCCGAGGTCCCGGCTGCGACCCGGCGACCTGCTCTTCTTCAACGGCCTCGGGCACGTCGGCATGTACGTCGGCCGCGGGCGCATGATCCACTCACCCCGGAGCGGCGACGTCGTCCGGATCGTCCGGCTCGGCGTCGACTACCGCGGCGCCCTCGTCGGCGCCCGCCGCATCTCGCGGGCGCGACACGCCCGCAACTGACCGGCGACGGCGATACCGGGGCTGGGACTCGAACCCAGATGTCCCGAGTGGGACACCCGCTTTTAAGGCGGGCGCGTCTGACCAGTTCCGCCACCCCGGCGACGAGCCGAGTGTAGAGGCGCGCTACGTGCCGGGCGCGAGAAAGT
>DATBMD010000156.1:0-5770 GCA_036555085.1 Gaiellaceae bacterium | reverse complement strand
CGCGGCGACGCTGAGCCGCTACCACAGCGGCATCCTCGCCGCGATCGAGCTCGGGCTCTCGAACGGCCGCCTCGAAGGCCTCAACTCAAGGGTGCGGCTGCTCACACGCCGCTCCTACGGCTTCCACTCCGCCACCGCCCTGATCGCGCTCGTCTACCTCTGCTGCGGCGGCCTCGAGATCGAACTCCCACTGAAATGACTCCAGCCACACAAACGACCGGAGACCCACCATGGGTTCCCCCACGCTAGGCAAGCTCGCGCGGCAGCAGCAGCTTGGCCAGCTCCGCGCAGCCGTCCGTCAGCGCGTTCCAGCCGCCGTCGAGCTCCAGCGTGGCGAGCGCGCCCGTCGGCAGCTTCACGGCCGCGCGGTCTCGCAGCTGCCCCGGGCGCGCGAGCCGGACGACCAGGGTCTGCAGCGCCGGGTTGTGGCCGATCACGAGCACGGAGGGGACGTCGTCAGGGACGGCGCGGAGCCGCTCGATCAGGTCCGACGCGGAGGCACCGTAGAGACCCCGCTCGACGAGCGTCTCGACCTCGGCGAGCGCGGGCCCGATCCGGGCGAGCGTCTCGCGGGCGCGGACGGCGGGGGAGCAGAGCACGAGCGCGGGCCGGATTCCCTCGTCGCTCAGGTGCCGGCCGAGCCGCCGGGCCGCCTTGCGGCCGCGCGGCGCCAGAGGCCGCTCGGCGTCCGCGAGCGCGGGGTCGTCCCAGCTCGACTTGGCGTGGCGGAGGACGTAGAGGCTGGGCATCTGGAGGCGCGGGCCCGGGGGGATGCCCCGGGCCCGCGGTGCCTCTAGGGCTGGAACCGCTTCTCGAGGCCTGTTCGGTACCTGTCGAAGCTGTACCCGTGCTGCGGCTTCGTCGACGGCTGGTAGCCGGCGGCGCTGCCGCCGTCGAGGACGGTCCAGCCGTTCTGGCTGGCCGTGACCGGGACGCCGGCGATCTGCGCGGCGAGCCTGGCCAGCTCGTAGCAGCGCTTCGCGGAACGGAACGTTCCCTCGTAGTCGTGCTGCGTCAGGCGCAGCTTGCCGAGGGCGCAGAGCCCGTCCGCGACCCCGAGGACGACCTTGGCGCTGAGCGCGCCGGGCCTGGCGAGGACCTGCTCGGCGAGCACGTTCGCGTTGAGCATGTACCCGGCCGCCCGGTGGCGGTTGTGGTTGTCCTGGTCGAACTGGCTGAAGTCCCAGTTGAGGTCGATGTAGCTCATCATCGAGTTCGACTCGTCGCCCGACCAGGCGAAGTTGAAGTCGCCCACGGGCGCGTAGTCGACGCCGGTCTCGGAGTCCCAGCCGTCGTGCGGATGGCTGAGCCCCCAGTGATGCCCGTACTCGTGGATCTGCGTCGTCGTCAACCCGTAGCCGATGTCGACGATGGTCGGCGAGAGCAGGCTGTAGATGAAGCTCTGGGTGCCGTCGACGAAGTTGTCCTCCGCAATGCCGAGGAACGGCGCCGGGTAGTCGTCGGTCACCGCGACGTTGAACGCCATCGCCTCGTAGTCGCCGCCGCCGTCGAGGAAGTCCGCGCGGTTGAGCGCGTGGTGGAGGAACATGTTCGCCCCGGCGCCGTACGGCGGGTTCGGCTTGTCCGGATAGCAGCTCGGATCGAAGAAGCCGGCGACGATCCACGGCACGTAGCACTCCTCGGCCTTCGTGCCCTGGAACCGGAGGTCCTGGTTGTCGCTCGTCGTCCGGTTGTGGATCAGCTCGGTGGTCTCCGAGACGAGCAGCTCGGGCTTCTGGAACTGCGCCGACGCGTCGGTGCCCGTCCAGCCCTCGTACGTGTTGAGGTCGAGGTTGATCGTCTCGGGCAGCTTCGTCGGCGTCAGGTAGGGCGGGTAGAGGGGCGATGTCGTGAACAGGAGGTTGACGCCGACGTAGCGGGTCAGCTTGCCCAGGTCGGAGCTCAGCAGCGCCGGATCGCGGTAGCCGGCCGCGTCGTATTCCCAGCTCGGCGGGATCCGGTACTCGCTCTCCGGGACGTCGAACGGGAGGAAGTCCTCCGGGCACTCGGTCGTCTCGCAGTCGACGACGTCGTAGTTGAACGTCCAGCTCTCCGGGCCGGCCGACACGTCGTAGAACCAGACGCGGCGCGGCTTGCCCCCGTAGCCGGTCTCCTCGTCCGCCGGTGCGGTGCCGCCCCAGGCGACGATCTTGCGCGACTCGTTCAGCAACCCGAAGTCGTGCCCCGTGTCGGGGTCGGGCTCGCCGATCTTGGTGTAGACGTGGAACTTGAAGTCGTCCCGCCCCCACCAGTTGATGAAGAACACGGTGTTGCGGGTGGTGTCGACGCCCGCCGGCGGGTGCTCGATCAACCAGCGCTCGACCGACGGCGCGTCGACGAAGTGGTTGTCCTCCACGTCGAGCACGTTGCCGCCGCTGATGTTGTAGAGCTCCTGGAAGAGCGTCAGCGGCGCCGGCTCCGCCAGCCCGGCGAGCGCGCCGAACAGCGCGTCTTCGTACGCCGCGTCGGCGTGGACGACGTTGTAGTCGTACGTGTAGCCGAGGCCCAGCTCCTGAACGACTCCGTACCAGAGCCGTGAGCGGACGACCGGGACGTACGTTCCGGGAAGCTCTCCGAGGAACGCCGATTCGTCGATCTCGTCGCCGAAGCCGACGAAGACGACGTTGACCGGCACCTCCTCCCGCAGGTCGGACAACCCGCCCGGGTTGAGCCCTCCGAACCCGGCGGCGCCGGCTCCGGTGGTGATTGCCAGCGCGGTCGCGAGAGCTGCCGCGACGGCGAACAGCCTGCCTGGCATCCGTCCCCCTTTCCCCTTGGTAAGCGCAGAAAGGCCGCAGACGACTACGGCAGCCTACGCCGATCGCGCCGCGAGGGAAAGCGAGGGAAAGCGAGGGAACGCGAGGGAAACCGGGCTGGACAGGTCCGGCCCCTACTTCGGCTCGGGCTCGAGCTTGTAGCCGACCCCGTAACGTGTCTGCAGGAAGGTGTGCCGGGTCGCGCGCTGGTCGACCTTCTCGCGCAGCTTGCGGACGAAGACGTCGACCGTCCGGTCGCGATGCGAGGCGCGGCGCCCCCAGACGCGCTGCAGGAGCTCGTCCCGGGTCAGCACGCGCCCCATGTCGAGCGCGAGCGCATAGAGCAGCCGGAACTCCGTCGGGGTGAGCTCCGCGCTCGAGCCGTCGACGAAGGCCTGGACGTTTCGGGGGTCGAGCCGCAGCTCCTCGATCACGATCTCGTCGCCGCGGCGGGGGTCTTGCGCACGCGTGCCGCGTCGGGCCGCGGCGCCGACGCGCGCCGCGAGCTCCTTCATCGAGAACGGCTTGACGAGGTAGTCGTCGGCGCCGAGCTCGAGCGCGTGCACGCGGTCGTGCTCGGTGCCGCGGGCCGAGACGACGACGATCGGGGTGCCGATCCCCTCGTCGCGGGCCTGCTCGATCACCTTCCAGCCGTCGAGGCCGGGGAGCATCAGGTCGAGGATGCAGACGTCGGGTCGCTCGAAGCGGAGTCGGGCCAGGCCCGTCTCCCCGTTCGCGACGCCGACCGCGTCGAAGCCCGCGGCCTGCAGGTGGCGCGCCATCCCCTGCGCGATGACGTCGTCGTCCTCGATGATCAGGACCTTCGCCATGCGCTCGAACTATGACGGCCCCCGGTTACCCGAGGGCCGCCATCTGGTTACCGTCCGGTGAGCGGATGGTGAAGCGCTACTCGGCCTGGCCGTCCGTGTCGGTGATCTCGCCCGCGATCTGGTCGGCCGTCAAGATCCTGACGAGCTTGACCGTCTCGCAGTTCGGGGTCTCGGTCAGGTCGCGCTCGACCCAGCGGACGTAGGCGACGTCGTTGCCGGCGCCGCAGTCGAGGACGTCCTTGTCGTGGTCGCGGGCCAGCGCGTGCAGGACGTCGTCGCCGTCGCCGCCCGAGACGACGTCCGTGCCACGACCGGCAAAGAGGCGGTCGTTACCGGCGTCACCGTTGACGGTGTCGTCGCCACGCCCGCCGCCGACGCGGTCGTCGCCGTCGCCGCCCGAGACGGTGTCGTCCCGCGAGCCGCCGTGGACGCGGTCGTTGTCGGCGCCGCCCGACACGTTGTCGTTGCCCCTGCCTCCGAAGACGAGGTCGCGGCCCGGGCCGCCGTCGGCGGTGTCGTCGCCCCGGCCGGAGCGGAGGATGTCGTTGCCCTCGAGGCCGGTCAGCGAGTCGTTGCCCCGGAAGGCGCGGATGAAGTCGGCGTCGGGCGTGCCGGTGAGCACGTCGTCGCCGCGGGTGCCTGTGACCTGGGCGCTGAGCGCGACGGACGCGGCTGCGAGTGCCGTTGCCGCCAGGGCGCCGAGGATGAGGATCGTGCGCTTCATGTCGTCGTCTCCCTCTGGTGATTGCCGAATGCCTGCCCGTATTGATCCGCGGCGAGGTGAAGCGGCCATTCGGGGTGCGCAAGGCTCCCGCAAGCGGTCTGTTAACCCGATGTAAGCGACGGGCCTGTTAGAAACGGATCGCGATGGACGTCGAGGCGAGGCGGGGGCGGGCGCTGATCGAGGAGAGCCGCGAGGCGGTCGTCGTGCTCGACGAGAACGACCTCGTGCTGCTCGCCAGCCGTCGCGCCCGGCAGTCGATCGACCTGCGCGAGGGCGAGCGGCTGCCGAGCGGCTACCTGTCGGGCGATCGGGGCGTGGTCCCGCTGATCGTCCCGTACGACGTCGGCGGGCGCCGGGAGCGGCTCGTCTACCTCAGCCAGGTCGGCGACCTGACCGCCTACGAGGAGCTGCGCTCCGGCTTCACCGCGGCGGTGTCGCACGAGCTGCGGACGCCGCTCGCGCGGCTGCTCTCGCTGCTCGAGACGGCGACGCTGCCCGGCGAGGACGTGGCGCACCTCGTCGACCAGGCGCGAGGCGAGGTCGAGCAGATCCGCGAGCTGATCGACGAGGTGCTCTTCCTGAGCGAGCTCGAGTCGGGTGCGCGGGTGGTCTCGCTCGGCTCGGTGCGCGTCCTGCCCGAGCTCGAGGCGGTCGCGGCCGAGCTCGCAGACCGTGCCGGGCGGGCCGGCGTCGAGCTCCGCGTCGAGGGTGACCCCGAGCTGGAGCTCGAGCTCAGGCCGCGGATGCTGCGGGTGATCGCGCAGAACCTGGCCGAGAACGCCGTTCGTTACGCCGGGCCCGGCTCGACGCTCACGCTCGCCGTGGACGGCGCCGACGGGCAGCGCGTGCTGCGCGCGAGGGACGACGGCGTGGGCGTCGGCGAGGACGAGGTCGGCCGCCTCTTCGAGCGCTTCTACCGCGCCGACCGGGCGCGTGCCTCGCGCGGCACCGGCCTGGGGCTGGCGATCGTCAAGCACATCGTCAACCAGGCGGGGGGGTACGTGGAGGCGGAGAGCGGCCGCGGCCGGGGGCTCGAGATCCGCTGCGTCTTCCCGCTCGACTGAGCGTTCACCTGTCCGTTACCAGACGGTAACGACTCGGCTCCCCACCGGTCGCGGCGTGCCGGAGAGACTGCGTCGAGTGTCGGAGACGACGACTGGCGTGACGACCGACCACGGCGATCCCGGTATCGACGCGGCTCGGATCGGGGAGCTGGCGGCGCGAACGTCTCAGGACGGGCGCGGCGCCGAGACGGTCTTCGACGTGGCGGGCCTCTCCGTCACCTACGGGTCGTCGCTCGCGCTGAAGGACGTCTCGATGCAGGTGCGGAAGAACTTCGTGACGGCCTTCATCGGCCCCTCCGGCTGCGGCAAGAGCACGTTCATCCGGTGCTTCAACCGCATGAACGACCTCGTGCCGTCGGCGCGGGTCGACGGCAGCGTCCGCTACCACGGCCGCGA
>DATBMD010000126.1:0-8799 GCA_036555085.1 Gaiellaceae bacterium | reverse complement strand
CGGACGAGAGGCCACACTTGCGGCATGGGCCGGCTGCTCGTCGCGTCGCTCCTCGTAGCGATCATGGTCGTCACGGCGCCGGGCTCGGAGGCCGAGGCGTCGCAACGCTTCCGCGTCGTGCTGCTCGTCGACCCGGAAGGGTCGAACGACGACTTCTGGGCGATCCCTACGGCCGGCCTGCGCCGGGCTGCACGCGAGCTGCCGGTCGACGCGCATGTCGTGGCCCAGCCGACCCGTACGAGCTACGCGAGCACGCTACGCGGGCTCGCGCGACAGCGGCACGACCTGATCGTGGCCGGGTTCGCGCTTCAGTTCGAGTCGGTGCTCGAGGTCGCGCGTCAGTTCCCGAACATCCGCTGTGCGGTGCCGGACGTCCGCTCGGACGAGATGCGGCCCTGGCCCGCGAACGTACAGGCGCTCGGCTACCGCGAGGAGGAGATCGGCTACGTCGTCGGGTTCCTCGCCGGCCTGATGGAGCGGGAGCGCGACGGCCCGGACGTCGTGGGCAGCGTCGGTGGCGTTCGTGTTCCTCCCGTCGAGCGCTTCATCGCCGGCTTCCGGGCCGGCGCGCGCCGCGCCAGCCCTCGCATCCGGCTGCTCAACGGCTTCGCCCAGTCGTTCAGCGATCCGGACGCCTGCGCCACCGTCGCGCGCGGCCAGATCGCGAAAGGCGCCGGTGTCGTCTTCCAGGTCGCGGGCGGCTGCGGGCTCGGAGCGCTCGCGGTGGCGAAGGAGGAGGGTGTGTCGGGCATCGGCGTCGACGCCGACCAGTCCTCGCTCGGCCCGCACGTCCTCACGAGCGCGCTCAAGCGGATCGACCTCACCGTCTTCAACGCGATCCAGTTGCTCGTGCAGGGACGCCTGAAGACCGGAGGCGACACGCTGGTGGGGCTTCGGGAGGGCGGGCTCGGGCTCGGCAAGGTGAGCCCGCGCGTTCCTCCGCGAATTCTCGCGCGGACGCTTCGGATTCGCGACCAGATCGTCGCCGGGCGGATCACCGGCATCCCGGACGAGCTTCGGTAGCTCTCACCTCTCGCGCACCGCCGCCCACAGCCGGCCGTCGACGACCGCCAGGCCGCTCGGCTGTCCCTGCACCAGGAGGGTGTCCGGTGGTCGAGTCAGCCCGAGATCGATCCGCACGATCGCGCCGTCGGCCGTCCCGACCCACCCTCCCACGCCGCTCACGTCCGCGACGGCAGTGGAGAACCCACCGGGTGCGACGGTGGTGACGACCTTGGTCGACTCCGGGTCGACGAGCCAGACCCCACCGGCGAGCACCGCGACGCCCTCGTCAGTGACCGCCACGTCGTAGGGCAACTGTCCGATCGGAGTCTGGCCGGTCGTCGCGCCGCTGCTGGGCTCGATCCGCAGCAGCTTGAAGGCCGCAGTCACGACCCAGACCGCCCCCTCCCCGACGTCGAGCCCGAGCGGCGCCACGCCGAGGTCGACGCTGGCCGTGACAGCGTTCGTCCCGGGGTCGATGCGTAGGAGGTGGCGCCCGACGGCTGCTGCCCACACGGCTCCGGCACCGAAGGCGACGCTGTTGATCGTCCGCGGCGCGATCGGGTCGTCGCCGCGCAGGTCGAGCGTCGCGACCCGGTCGTTGGATGCCGGGTCGATGCGCGAGACGGTGCCGTCGATCCCGTTCGCGACCCAGACCGCGTCGGGCCCGATCGCCACGTCGACGGCCGCGCCCGTGCCGATCGTCGCCACCACCTGCCGTGTCTCCGGGTCGATCCGGGACACCGTCTCGTCCTCCGTGTTGGCGACCCAGAGCGATCCATGCCCGTAGGCGATCGCGGACGGGCTCGTGCCGACGGGCACGGTGTCCGTGACCTCTGCGGAGTCGAGGTCGATCACCGCGACCGTGTTCGGGGGCACCGCCGCCTGAGCGTCGTCGCCACGGAGGAAGACGAGCGCGGCGACCCCCGCCGCCGCCGCCACGACGACCGCCGCGAGCGCCGCGGCGAGCCTTCCCCTGCGTCGCCGCAGCGCTGCCGGGGCGCGCAGCCGCGGCAGGCCCGCGTCGAGCTCCGGATCCTGGCGCAGCATCGCCTGCTCCAGCTCCCGCAGGCGGGGGGTCGGCTCGATGCCGAGCTCGTCGACGAAGTGCGCCCGTGTCCGTTGGTAGAGGTCGAGCGACTCCGCCTGGCGCCCCGCACGGTAGAGCGCGAGCATCAGCTGGCCGCAAAGGCGCTCGCGTAGAGGCTCGCGCTCCACCAGCGCCTCGAGCTCGGAGACGAGCTGCTCGTGGCGGCCGAGGGCGAGGTCGGCTTCGATCCGCTCCTCCAGCGCCTCCAGCCGAAGCTCCTCGAGCCGGAGCGCCTCGATGCGAATCGCACCGTCGTCGCCTACGTCGGCGTACGCCGAGCCCCGCCAGAGCGCGAGCGCCTCCCGGAGCGCGGTGGCAGCGGCGGCGGCCTCCCCGGCCGCGAGCAGCTCACGCCCCTCCTCGAGCAGGCGCTCGAACCGCGCAGCGTCGAGGGCCTCGGCCGGTAGACGCAGCTGGTAGCCCGGCGAGCGGGTCACGAGCACCGCACCCGGCGCGCCGGCGGCGCGGCCCGGCTCGAGCACCTTGCGCAGCTGCGACACGGCACCGTGCAGCGCCGTCGTGGCCGTCTCGGGAGCAGAGTCGCCCCACAGCTCGTCGATCAGGCGGTCGCTCGAGACGACCTGGTTGGGACGCAGCAGAAGCAGCGCCAGCAGCGCCCGCTGCCGCCGGGCGCCGAGCTCGACGACTCCCCCGCCTCGTGCCACCTCGAGCGGCCCGAGAACCCGGAACTCGAGCGTGTTGTCCGAACCGGTCGCCGCCATCCGGCGACCGTAGCATCGCCCACCGGCTTTGCCTAGCTCGCGAAAACAGCTTCTGAGCAGGGTATTTAGCGATCCGTTAGCGGCCTGTACCGGACGCGCAGCGAACCCCCGCACGCTGCTCCTCATGGAGCCGCGGGTGGCTCCCGGACGAAGGAGACGGAGATGAACGTCAGGTGCGCAGCAGTGGTCGGGATCGCGTCGGCGGTGTTCTCCCTCGGCCTCGCCACGGCGGCGGCCGGTGGCGGCTACTCGCCGCAGGCGGTGAAGGCGATGGGCGAGCGCTACGAGGCGATGGCCCGGCACTACCTCGGCACGCGTGTGCCCACGGTCGTCGAGCAGGCATATCCTCCGAGAGCCGTCGCGGCGCTCGGGGCGCGCTACGAGGCGATGGCCCGCTTCTACCTCGGCACTCGGGCAACGTCGAGCGCGACCGGCTACTCGCCCCGGGCACTCGCAGCGCTCAACGACCGCTGGCAGGCGGCTGCCCGCTTCCACCAGCAGGCCGAGCTGGCGAGCGCGCGGCGCGAGGCTGCGGCGTTCGACTGGCTCGACGCGGGCGCCGGTGCGCTCGCCGCGACCGGGGCCGTGGCCCTTCTCGGCCTCGGCGCCCTCGGGCTTCGCTCCCGCAGCGCGGGACGGCCGGCGAGCCCGGCTGCGTCGTAGCACGGCGCAGCCACGGCGGGGAAGCGGACGCCACATCCGCTTCCCCGCTGCTAGTTTTCGCCTCTGAGGTGAAAACCCCGGTGCCGCGAGCCTGGCCTGCGCAGGCCGCCCTCGCCGTCGTGCTGCAGGTCCGTGACGGCGAGCTCGCAGTGCTGCTCTGGCAGCGCGCGCGGGAGCCGTTCGCAGGACGCTGGTCGCTGCCCGGCGGCGAGCTCGCGCCCGACGAGACGCTCGAAGCGTCGATTCGGCGGCATCTCGCGGCAAAGGTCGACGTGCGCGAGCTGGCGCACCTCGAGCAGCTCGGCACCTACGGCGACCCGGAGCGCAACCCCGCCCGCTGGGAGCTCGCGACCGCATACCTCGGCCTCGTCCCGCTCGACGTCGACCCGGACGTACCGGCCGACACGCGCTGGCACCCCGTCGACGAGCTGCCGCCGACCGCGTTCGACCATGGCGAGATCGTGCTCGCCGCCCGCGAGCGGCTGCGCGGCAAGCTCTCGTACACGAACATCGGCTTCGCGCTCGCGCCCCCGTCGTTCAGCCTCGCCGAGCTGCGCGAGGTCTACGTCGCGGCGCTCGGCCACGAGGTCTCGGCGACGAACCTCAAGCGGGTGCTGCTGCGCCGCGGCGTGCTCGAGCCGACTGGCGAGCGCCGCGCGCCGGGCCGAGCGGGCGGCCGGCCGGCCGAGGTCTTCCGGTACCGCCGCCGGCAGCTCGAGATCACCGACCCGTTCGCAGCCCTCCGCCCACCGAGCGCCGGAGCCTTGTGACTGATCGTCACAAGGCTCGAAAGCAAGGCTTGACGAAGCATCCGCACCTGCCGATACCGAGGTCATGCGGCATGTTCCCTCCTGGCTCAAGCTCGTCGCGGTCGTCAGCCTGCTCGCCGAGGCGCTGGCCGCTGCTGCGGTCTTCTGGCACACCGGCCCGCGCACGCGCTAGGCCCCTACACGAGCACGCGCAGACCTGCTGTCACCACCGCCGCGATCACCATCGCGGGCACCAGCGGCACGCCCCGCCAGAGGGCGATCCCGCCCGCGGCGACCCCCGCGATCCGCTCGTCGACCACGATCGCCTTGTCGCCGCCGACCGTCTGCGTGACCACCAGCGCGACCAGCATCACCGGCGCGAGCAGCTCGACGACCCGGAGCGTGCGCTCGCCGAGCGGCCGCGAGCCGAGCAGGACCGGGCCGGCGGCCTTGCACGCGACGGTAACCACCCCGACGACGATCACGACCACCCAGGCGGCGCTCACCGGCGCAGCCCCAGCAGGCAGGCCGCGCTCGCTGCGACGATGGGCAGCCCGGGCGGGGCGACCGGGAGCAGGCAGAGGACGAGCACGGCGCCCAGCCCGGCCGCCTCGAGCGCGCGGCGCGAGCGCAGGTACGGGAGCGCGAGCCCGAGGAAGAGGACGGCGAACGCGGCGTCGAGCCCGTAGTCGGCGGGATCGCCGAGGCGGTCGCCCACGAGCGTCCCGACGGCGGTGCTCGACACCCAGAGCACGTAGAGGAGCAGCCCGGCCCCCACGAGCACGTGGCGCTCGAAGCGGCCGCCACGGCCGGCGAGGGCCCAGGACTCGTCGACGATCAGCTGCGACTCGACGAGCCGTCGCGCCCGCGAGCCCTGAAAGAGCGACGCGACGGCGATGCTCATCGGCGCGTAGCGGGCATTGAGGAAGGCCGCAGCGAGGACGGCCGCCGCCGCCGAGCCCCCGTCCTCGAGCACCGAGCCGGCCGCGAACTGCGCGGAGCCCGCGAAGGTCGTCGCGGAGAAGATCGTCGCGGCGACCGTCGACATGCCCGCCTCGACCGCCAGCACGCCGAACGAGAGCCCGAACAGGAGCGGCCCGAGAGCAAGCGGCGCGGCGGCGCGCACGCCTACTGCGACCCGGCTCGACGCCACGGTCCTTGCCGCTGGCTGCGTCGCACGCACGAGGGCTGACGCTACCCGCGGGGCTGTCCCGGACGCCGCGGTGTGACCGTGCTCCCGGCGTATACTTCAGGTCCCCGAGGCGGAGGAGGTGGTGAAGAGATGACTGTGACCGACGTGCTCTTTGCAGCCGCCGCGGGGCGGAACGGCTGACGCGGGCGGCGCACGCCCGCTCCCCGAGTCTCGCGGCCTGGCGCGTCGGCCGACGCGCCGGTTTCATGTACCCGAGACCAAGGGAGACCTGATCACCGTGCACGATCTGGAGACGCTCGGCTGGGACGCGGCCTGGGCCGAGCAGTTCGATCCGTACCGGGCCGACGGGCTCGTCCCCGGGCGCGTCGCCGTCCAGCACCGCGGCGCCTGGGACGTGCTCGCCGAGCCCGGGGAGCTACGCACCGACATCGCCGGCCGGCTCGTCCACGAGGCGCCGTCGCCGGCGGAGCTGCCGGTCGTGGGCGACTGGGTGGCGGTGGCCCCGCGCGCCGAGGAGGCCGCGGGCACGATCCAGGCCGTCCTGCCGCGCCGCACGCGCTTCTCGCGCAAGACCGCGTGGACGGCGGTGGAGGAGCAGGTGCTGGCCGCCAACCTCGACGTCGTCTTCATCGTCAGCTCGCTGAACGAGGACCTCAACCTGCGACGCCTCGAGCGCTACCTGACCATGGCGTGGGAAAGCGGCGCCCAGCCGGTGATCCTGCTCACCAAGGCCGATCTGCATCCGTCACCCGAAGGGGCGATCGCCGAGGTCGAGTCGGTCGCCTACGGCCTGCCGGTGCACGCGCTCTCGGCCCGGACGGGCGAGGGCGTCGACAGCGTGCTCGCCCACCTGCAGCCGGGCGTAACGACGGCGTTGCTCGGCTCCTCCGGAGTTGGCAAGTCGACCCTCGTCAACCGGCTCGCGGGCGAGGAGCTGCTGCTGACCAGGGAGATCCGCGACGACGGCCGCGGCCGGCACACCACGACCCGGCGCGAGCTCGTGCTGCTCCCGGGCGGCGGCCTCGTGATCGACACTCCCGGCCTGCGCGAGGTGCAGCTCTGGGAGGCCGACGAGGGGCTGGAGGAGGCCTTCGACGACGTCGCGGAGCTGGCGGCCGCGTGCCGTTTCTCCGACTGCGCGCACGAGACTGAGCCCGGCTGCGCCGTCCGCGAGGCGCTCGCGGACGGCCGGCTGGCCCGTGAGCGATGGGAGAGCTACGTCAAGCTCCAGCGCGAGCTCGAGCACCTCGAGCGGCGGCTGGACAAGCGGGCCCTGTCCGAGCAGCGCAAGCGCTGGCGTGCGGTCAACCTCGACCTGCGCCGGCGCTATCAGGCGAGGGGGCGGCCCCGCTAGAAGCCGCCCCCTCGACGATCGCCCCGTTCCGCGTCAGGGCGTCGCCACGTTCGGCGCGCCCCTCGTCGGCGTCGTCGTGAACGCCCAGTCGGCCGCCGCATCGTCGGTGTCGGCGCCGTCAGGCAGCCGCGAGAGCGAGCCGTCCGCCGTGTTGGAGTCGGCGACGCTTTCCGGCAGCGCCGTCCCCTCGACGAGGGAGTAAGAGCTCCCGTCGATCGTGGCCGCCGTGATCGCGCCCTCGTACGAGAGTGCGTCGAGCAGGTTCCCGGTCGCGGTGTCGACCAGCGCGATCCCCTCGGGGGCGCCGTTCTGCGGGTCGGCGTCGAGGCCGACGTGGCCGCCCGCGCCGAGCGACCCGCTGAGCGCGATCCGGTCGTACTCGCTGCCGTCGCCGTTGACGAGCACGATCGCGAGGCCGTCGAGCGACGCGGCTGCCGAGCCCGTGTTCGCGATCTCGACGAAGCCGCCGCCGTCCGTGCCGACCTGGTCGTAGTCCACCTCGTTGACGACGAGCTTCGCGCCGCCCGGCGGCGGCGGAGGCGTCGGCGGCGGGCCGGGAGGCGGCGGCGCCGGCGGAGAGCCGCTGCCCGACTCGCACGTGAGCATGATCAGGTCGGTCGGCGCCGTCTCGACGACGACCGTCCCCGGCCCGCTCTCGAAGGTCGTGCACGGGGTGCCCGAGAGCGCGTCGAGCGACGGGAGCCCGGGGTCGCCCTTCGGGCCGGGAGGGCCTTCGGGGCCGGCCGGGCCGGCGGGCCCGCGCTCGTTCCACTGGATCGGCGTCTCCTTCGCGGTCCTGCACGCGCTCGGCGACCCGACGATCCGGACCAGCCCGTGCCGCAGGTTCTGGCAGGCGAAGATCGTGGCGTCCGGCTCCGTGGCGGCGGAGATCGCGGCCGCGCCGGCGAGCACCACGAGACCGGCCATGGTCAGGGCAAGGGGATGTCGCTTCACAATCCGTCCTCCTTCGGTCGATGACGACGGACAGAGGTACGTCCGCGACGCCCGCGCGCCTAGTGGCCGAAGGCGCCGTGGCCGTGGTCAGGCGCGTGCCCAGGCGGCCCTGTGGACGCGTCGTCACACAGTCGTCACAGGTCGCGTGTCCCGACGGCGAGGGGCCCGCGTCGCGCGGGCCCCTCATCCCCACCGTCGGGGACATCCCCCTCGTGGCCGCCGCTCCTCGAGCGGCGGCGCTCTCCCACTCACATCGTCGTCAGCTCGGGCCGGGAGGCAAGCCCCCTTCGGCGTCGCCACGGCCGTCCGTCGGCGATGATGGAAGAGGTCTGCGCGGAGGCGCGTTTGCATAAGCGGATGGTTCTCGAGCAGTACTACCTCGGATGTCTGGCCCACGCGTCGTACCTCGTCGCCGACGTCGAGAGCGGCGTCGCGGCCGTGGTCGACCCGCAGCGGGACGTGGACGAGTACGTCGAGGACGCTCGCCGCCTCGGCTGCCGGATCGAGCACGTCCTGCTGACCCATTTCCACGCCGACTTCGTCGCCGGGCACCTCGAGCTGCGCGACCGGGAGGGCGCGCGCATCTACCTCGGCGCCCGCGCCGCGGCCGAGTACGAGTTCACGCCGCTCGCGGACCACGCTGCGGTCTCGTTCGGGAACGTGCGGCTCGAGGCGCTCGAGACGCCCGGGCACTCGCCCGAGTCCATCTCGATTCTCGTCTACGACCTCGCGCAGGAGCCGGAGCGCCCACACGCGGTGCTCACCGGCGACACCCTCTTCATCGGCGACGTCGGCCGTCCCGACCTCCGCGCGTCGCTCGGCTGGAGCGCCGAGGAGCTGGGCGGGCTGCTGTACGACTCGCTCCACACGAAGCTGCTGACGCTTCCCGACGAGACGCTCGTGTACCCGACCCACGGCGCGGGATCGCTCTGCGGCCGGAACCTCAGCACCGACACCGTCTCGACCATGGGCGACCAGCGGCGCTACAACTACGCGCTCCAGCCGATGAGCCGGGACGAGTTCATCCGGGTGGTCACCGCCGACCAGCCCGACACGCCCGCGTACTTCACCTACGACGCCGTCCTCAACACGAGGGAGCGGCAGACGCTCGA
>DATBMD010000109.1:0-13765 GCA_036555085.1 Gaiellaceae bacterium | reverse complement strand
TGGTGCGGCCCGCCGCGTTTAGCGCCAGCGGCTGCGCGATGTAGCCGGGGATCACCGACGGCAGGCCGGCGAAGGCGATCGGGTTGCTCTCGTCGCTCTCGATCACGACGTCGTCGGGGTCGACCTCGGACGCCAGCCAGTAGGTGCCGGGCCGCACGTCCGAGACGTCGACCCACTGGAACGGCAGGTGCCGCGGGTAGCGGTCGCGCCAGCCCGACGAGATCCCCATCATCACGCTCGCCGCGTCCGGCTTGAACTGCTCACACCAGGTCGGGTCGGTGTACACGCGCGGCCTGCCGGACTCGACGGGCTCCGAGTCGGCCAGGCAGAAGCCCGTCTTCATCGCGGGGGCGACCTCGGTCGAGCGCGTCTCGTCGAACAGCATGTAGCGCGCCGCCGCGCGGAGGTGCCAGTGCTGGTGCCCGTCCGCGTTCTCGTAGATCAGCAGCGGGCTCTTGCTCGCGTCGTCGCGGGAGCCGCCCGTCGACTGGGAGATCCGCTGGAACCTCGTCGTCATCTGCCAGTTGACCGGCACCTGACCGCGGATCTCGACGGGGCCCAACCCGCTGTTGTGGACGAACCCGTCGAAGCGGAGCAGCAGGCGCTGCGTGCTCCCGTCCAGGTAGGTCTGGAGCTGCGGGTTCTCCGGCGGGTCGGAGACGAGGTTCGGGAGGACGTCGTCGGGCCCGACGCCGGGCGCGGCCCCGGCCAGTGCGAGCGTCAGGACGGACGCTGCCGCCGCGAGCGCAACCGCCGCGGCTCGCCTGCGGCCGCGCAGCCGTTCCCCCCCGTTCTTGCCCACGATCGCAGTTTCGCCCTTCGAGCGGACAACGCGCGAAAGACTCCCCAACCGGGTAGGTCGGCGAGATCGCCGCTCAGGCGGGCAGGGAGAAACCCCCGTCGACGACCAGCACGTGGCCGCGGATCATCTCCGCCTCGGGGGAGCAGAGAAAGGCGACGGCGGCGGCCACGTCGTCCGGCGTGACGAGACGGCCGGCGGGGTTCCGCGCGCCCGCCGCCAGCATCTCCTCGCGGTTCGGGAAGTGGTCGAGCGCACCGGTCTCGACGACCCCGCCGGAGACCGCGTTGACGCGGATCCCGCGCGGCCCCAGCTCGACGGCGAGGTATCGGACGAGCGCTTCCAGCGCCGCCTTCGAGGTGCCGACCAGCGCGTAGTTCTCGAGCACTCTCGCGGCGCCGAGGCTCGAGACCGCGACGATCGACGAGCCCGCCGGCATCGCGGGCGCCGCCGCGCGGGCGAGCGAGAGGAGCGCCCGCGCGTTCGCCGTGTGCGTCCAGTCCCAGTGCTTGTCCTCGGTCTCGAGGGCGGGCCGGATCACGCCGGTCGCGGCGTTGTGGACGAGCACGTCGAGCGGCCCCAGCTCGGCCACCTCGCGGGCGACGCGCTCCGACGCGACGTTCCCGCGCACGAGCACCGCCTCGGCGCCCGCGGCGCGCAGGGCGGCCGCGGTCTCCTCGGCCGCCGCGTCCGAGCGCAGGTAGCCGATCGCGACCCGACCGGCGCCGAGACCGGCGAGACGCAGCGCGATCGCGCGGCCGATCCCGCGCGAGCCGCCCGTCACGAGGACGGTCGCGCCCGCGAGCGTCACCGGGCGTTGCGCGGCAGCGGGTCCGACGCGGGCGCGGAGGAGGGGATCGTGTTCCAGCCGATGCGCGTGCGGGGCTCCGGCTCCGAGTCGTCCGCCTTCGACGACGCGAAGCCGAGGTCTTCGAGCAGCTGCATCCGCTCCTCGCCGTGCCGGCGCACCGGGTGCTCCGGGGGCAGGTCCTCGATCAGCTCGCGGACGCGCGCCCTCAGCTGAAAGGCGAACTGCGGCGTCGCCGGCCCGACGAGCGCCTCGATGTCGTCGATCGTCGGCTCCGCCATGGCCCGGGGAGCGTAACCAGTAGCGTCGGCGAGATGCGGCGCCCGACCTCCGTCGAGCTGATGCTGCTCGTGACGATCGTGCTCTGGGCGCTGAACCTCACCGTCACGCGCACGATTCTCACCCACGGGTTCCAGCCGCTGGCCTACGCGGGCGTCCGGTACGGGCTGGCCGCGGCGGTCTTCGTCGGCCTGACGCTCGTCGCCGAGCGCACGCTGCGGATCCTCCGCTCCGACCTGCCGCTCGCGCTCGCGGCCGGTCTCGTCCTCTTCCTCAACCAGATCGCGTTCGTGTACGCCCTGAAGACGACGACCGCCTCGACCGTTGCCCTGATCCTCGGAGCGACTCCCGCGTTCGCCGCGCTGCTGGGCCTCACCTTCGGGACCGAGCAGCCGAGCTCGCGCTTCTGGGCCGGCGCGGTCGTGTCGTTCGCCGGCGTGGGCCTCGTCGCCGCGGGCGCCGGCCACCTCGCCGGCGGGGCCGTCGGGATCCTGCTCGGGATCGCGACCGCGGCGACTTGGGCCGCGTACTCGGTCGCGATCGCGCCTCTGATGCGGCGCTACTCGCCCTCGCGGATCAGCGCGCTCGTGCTCGCGATCGCGTGCGCCCCGATCGCGATCGTCGGCGCCCCGCAGCTCGCCGACCAGGACTGGAGCGTCGGCTGGGACATCTGGGCGCTCCTGCTCTTCGCGACCCTGGGGCCGCTCGTGGTCACGAACATCCTCTGGTTCCGCTCGCTGCACCGGATCGGGCCGGCGCGCGCAACGCTCGCGGCCAACCTGCAGCCGTTCGTCGCGGCGGTGTTCGCGGTCGTGCTGCTGTCGGAGGAGATCTCGGCGCTGCAGGTGCTCGGTGGCATCCTGATCGCCGGCGGAATCCTGCTCGCGCGCCGCGGCGGGCCCCTCAGGGCGCCGCAGGCCGAGTGAGCGGGTTTCGCCGCCGCCGCGCGGTGGAAATGACGCGGGCAGCGAGCGAGGAGGAACCTGATGGACACCTGGGTCTGGATCGTGATCGCGGCCG
Organism: Gaiellaceae bacterium; assembly: GCA_036555085.1. Lineage (GTDB taxonomy): Bacteria > Actinomycetota > Thermoleophilia > Gaiellales > Gaiellaceae > Gaiella. The sequence goes on along the minus strand of DATBMD010000109.1, from coordinate 10,859 downwards.
TGGCGGCCGCCGTGCTCGTCCTGCTGCTGGCGACCTGGGCGGCCGAACGCCGCCGGCGCGTGCACTTGCAGGAGCGTTTCGGCTCCGAATACGACCGGGCAGTCGCCGATGCGAGGCGGCGCAGGGACGCCGAGCGGGAGCTGGCCGAGCGGGAGGAGCGGCGCGAGCGGCTCGACGTACGGCCGCTCTCGAGCGCGGCCCGCGAGCGCTACCGCGAGGAGTGGGGCGACGTCCAGGCGCGATTCGTGGACGATCCGGAGGGGGCGGTGCGCCAGGCCGACGGCCTGCTCGTCCGCGTCCTCGAGGAGCGCGGGTACGACGTGGACGACGACCCGGCCCGCCGTGCGGCCGACGTGTCGGTCGATCATCCGGAGGTCGTGCAGCGCTACCGGCATGGCCACGACATGCTGCAGGCGCGCCACGGCGACGACGGCACGGAGAATCTCCGCAAGGCGATGGTCGACTTCCGGGCGACCTTCGAGGAGCTGATCGAGGAGGAGCGGCCGGTCACCGCCTGAGTGCTCTGCGGGTCGAGACGGCAATGCGTTAGCGTGGGGGCGGTTCTCTCTCCGCCCCCGAGCCGCAAGGAGGCACCCATGGCCACCGACGTCGCCCCGCTCACGCGCGCGCAGCTCGCCGAGCTTCCCGCCAGCTACTTCCGGGCGGTGGACGCGAAGGACGTCGACGCGATCCTCGAGCACTTCGCCGACGACGCGACGCTGACCGTGCAGACGGACCACGTCACGTTCACCGGCGCCGAGGAGATCCGCCGCATGTTCACCGACTTCACGGCCGGCTCGGTCTCGATCTTCCACGAGCTCAAGAACATCGTCGTCGAGCCCGGCGCCCGCAAGGTGGCGACGGAGCAGAGCTACATCGGCGAGCTCGTCGACGGCACGAAGAACGACATGCACAACTGCAACTTCTTCGACATCGGCCCGGACGGCCGCTTCACCCGCGTCATCATCTGGATGGCCGGGACAAACCCGCTCCATTAGCGGGCGCGGTCGCGCCGGCGGCGGCGCGTCGTAGCCTTCCTTCGTGTCGCCGCAGCGCCGCACCGCGCTGGTCTCGGTCGGAGCCGCCGCGTGCCTGATCGCGGTCAAGCTCCTGACGGGGCTCGGCAGCGGCTCGCTCGGCCTCGTCGCCGAGGCGCTCCACTCGGGCACCGACCTCGTCGCCGCGCTGCTGACGTTCTTCGCGGTCGGGGTGGCCGGCCGGCCGGCCGACCGGGCGCATCAGTACGGCCACGGCAAGGCCGAGCACCTCGCCGCGCTGGCCGAGGCGTCGTTCCTCGCGCTCGTCTCCCTCGGCGTCGCCGCCCTGGCGATCGCGCGCCTCGCGGGCCGGCTCGAGCACGACGTCGACGCGGCCTGGTGGGTGTTCGCCGCCGTCGCCGTCGTGATCGCGATCGACCTCTCGCGGCTGGTCGTCTCGCTGCGCACGGCGCGCCGTTACGGGAGCGCCGCGCTGCTCTCGAACGCGCTCCACTTCGGCGGCGACCTCGCCGGCACGCTGGCCGTGCTGGCCGGCCTGCTGGCCGTCCGCGCGGGCTGGCCCGCCGGCGACTCTTTCGCCGCTCTGTTCGTCGCCGTGCTCGTGCTGGTGGCGGCGGCGCGGCTGATGCGCAGAAACGTCGACGTGCTGATGGACCGCGCGCCCGCCGATGCCGTCGAGGCGGCGCGCGCCGCTCTGGCGGCGCTCGAGCCCCCCGTCGAGGTGCGGCGGCTGCGGCTGCGGCAGGCCGCCGGGCGGGCGTTCGCCGACGTGGTCATCGGCGTCCCTCCCGGCGCCGGCGTCGGCCAGGCGCACACGGTCGCCGACAGCGTCGAGTCCGCGATCGAGCGCGCCCTGCCGGGCAGCGACGTCGTCGTCCACGTCGAGCCGGAGGCGGACGGCGCGGCCCTGCGCGAGCGCGTGCAGGCGGCAGCCATGGCGGTCCCGCAGGTGCGAGAGATCCACAACCTCGCGGTGATCGACCTCGGGGAGGGCCGGGTGCAGGCGTCGCTCCACCTCAAGCTGCCGGGGGAGCTCTCGCTCGAGGACGCGCACGAGGTGGCGGAGCGGGTCGAGCGGGCGATCGTCGACGGCGTGCCGGACGTCGACGCGGTCCAGACTCACCTCGAACCGCTCGCCGAGGAGTCGTCCGGCCGCGAGCTGTCGCTCGACCCGGGCCGGATCGAGGCGATCGTCCGGGACGCGACCGGCCGGCCGCCGCGCGAGACGCGCTTCCTCCACACGGACGAGGGGCTAGTCGTCCTGCTGACGCTCGGGGTGGAGGGCGCCACGTCCCTGGCCGAGGCCCACGCGGTTGCGGGGACGGTCGAGGAGCAGATCCGGACCGCGCTGCCGCGGGTGGCGGAGGTGATCGTCCACACCGAGCCCTAGGCCGGGGGAACCGCATGGTTGCCCCGGCGGCCCCCTCCTTCACCGCAGCGCACAGAAGAAACCGCCTCTTGCCTCCCGGCCGGCAAAGCCGGCCTCCGGCCGCAACCGCCTATCCACAGGAGCGCTCCTGCGAACCTCTCCTCGCATCGCGGCACACGCCGCGTCCGTCAGTCCACGCACGGAACACCGTCACGATCGGGCTCGTCACGACATCACGAGCTCTCGCCCCCAAGACGAGCTAGCGCTAGCGCGGCCTCGGGGCCCGGTTCCGCTAGAAACCCCTCGTGCGGCTCTGCATGTTCCACCCGCTCGACCAGCCGATGGAGCGCGGCTGGGTCGGGCGGGTCGACGGCGATCGCGTCGTCCACCTCGCGGCCCAGACGCTGCAGGCCTACTTCACCGGCGGCGCGCGCGCGCGCGAGCATGCCGTGTACGCGCTCGACGAGGTCGCCTTCCTGCCGCCCGTTCTGCATCCGCCCACGGTGCGAGTGTTCGACGGCCCCCGCCGGTTCGAGTTCGCCAATCCCGCTGCCGTGCACGGCCCCGGCGCGGACGTGCCGTGCCCGGGGCCGCACCTGGCGCTGCTGCCGCGGCTCGCGGCCGTCGTGGGTGGGGACGGCGCGATCGGGGGGCTGACCGCGTACGCCGACGTGCGGGCGCCGGAGCGGCCGCCCCCGAAGGACCGCGACTTCGCGTACGTGCTCGGCCCAGTCGTGGTGACGCCCGACGACCTGCCGGGGGAGCCGTCGATCGTCGTGCGGGTCGGGGGCCGCGAGCGGCCGCACATGCGGGCCTCGTTCGACTGGGAGGGCGCCCGCGCTCACGCCGCCGACGGCGTCGTCCTGCGCCCGGGCGACCTGCTCGCCTCGCCGGCGGCGGGCGCGGTCGTGGAGATCGGCCCGGCCGACTCGGTGGACTTCGAGGTCGAGCGGATCGGCACGCTGAGCTTCTCGGTCGCCGGCTGAGCCCGCTCGCACAGCGCGAGCGTTGTGCGCATACTGAACACGTGACGCGCCCGGCGGCGACCGTGCAGACGCTCGACCGCGGGCTGCGGCTGCTCGAGCTGCTCGCCGACGCTCCCGACGGGCTGGCCGTGGCGCAGCTCTCGGCGGCCCTCGGCGTCCACCGGGCGATCGTCTACCGGCTCCTGGCGACGCTCGCCGCGCATCGGCTCGTGCAGCGCGGGGAGGACGGCCGCCACCGGCTGGGCACCGGCCTCGTCCGGCTCGCCCGGGACGTCTCGCCGCGGCTGCAGGCGGCCGCGCTCCCGGAGCTCGGCCGGCTGGCCGAGGACGTCGGCGCGACGGCGACGCTCACGGTGGCCGACGGCGAAGAGGGCGTCGCGCTGGCCGCGGTCGAGCCGCGCAACACGCACATCCACGTCGCTTACCGCCCGGGCCTGCGGCACCCGCTCGAGGTCGGGGCTCCCGGCCGGGCGATCCTGATCGGGCGTCCCGCCGCGACCGGCGACCCGGCGGCGGTCGCCCGCGCGCGCAGGCGCGGCTACGTGGTGAGCCGCGGCGAGATCCAGCCGGGCGCGTCGGGGCTCGCCGCGCCGGTGCCGGGCGTCGAGGCAAGCGTCGGCGTCGTCTCCCTCGTCGACCTCGGCGACGAGGTCGCGGCGCGCGTGATCGCCGCTGCGCGGGCGATCGCCGCCGCCCTCGGGTAGCCGCGTCATCCGCCTCGTGACACCGTGTCACGAGGCGGGGGAGCGTTACAAGTTTCCGCGGAGTGCCTGCTCGCGCTCGATCGCCTCGAAGAGCGCCCGGAAGTTGCCCTCGCCGAAGCCGCGCGCTCCGTGGCGCTCGATGATCTCGAAGAAGAGCGTGGGCCGGTCCTGTGCGTTCTTCGTGAAGATCTGGAGCAGGTAGCCGTCGTCGTCGCGGTCGGCGAGGATCCCGAGCCGCTCGAGGTCGGCGTAGTCCTCGGCGATCTCGCCCACGCGCTCGGGCAGCTCGGCGTAGTAGGCCTGCGGCGTCGTCAGCAGCTGGATCCCGTTCCGGCGCAGCGCCTCGACGGTGCGCACGATGTCGGTCGTCTGCAGCGCCACGTGCTGGGCGCCGGGGCCGTCGTTGTACTCGAGGTACTCGTCGATCTGGCTCTTGCGGCGCCCCTCGGCGGGCTCGTTGATCGGGAACTTGATCTTCCGCTCGCCGTCCGACATCACCTTCGACATCAGCGCCGAGTACTCGGTGTGGATGTTCTCCTCGGTGAAGTGGACGATGTTCTCGAAGCCGAGCACCCGCTCGTAGAACCCGACCCACTCGTTCATCTTCCCGAGCTCGACGTTGCCGACGACGTGGTCGATGGCGACGAGCCCGACGCCGGCACGGCCGGCGCCGTTCTCCGGGAGCGAGCTGTAGCCCGGCAGGTGCGGGCCTGCGTAGTCGGCGCGCTCGACGAAGGTGTGCACGACATCGCCGTAGGTCGCGATCGACGCGAGCCCGACGCTGCCGTGCTCGTCCACGAGCGTCCGCGGCGCCGCCGTCCCCCGCGCCCCGCGCTCCAGCGCGAGCGCGTAGGCGGCCGCCGCGTCGGGCACCCGCAGTGCGACGTCCCGGACGCCGTCCCCGTGCCGCGCCGCGAACCGGCAGATCTCGTCGTCACGATCGAGTCCCGACGTGAGCACCAGCCGGATCTCGCCCTGGGCGAGCACGTAGGAGGCCCGGTCCCGCACGCCGGTCTCGGGACCGGCGTACGCGACCGGCGCGAATCCGAGCGCGTGCTCGTAGAAGAAGGCGGCCTGCTTGGCGTTGCCGACCCAGAGCTCGATGTGGTCCCAGCCCTCCAGCGGCATCAGGTCGGTCATCTCGCTCCTCTCGGTGCTCGCGGCGGTCAGGCGTGTCTATGATAGTGCATCGCGTGTGCGTTATTCGCGACACGCGGACCATGCTGCCAGTCGCTCGAGCGAGGTGAGGTGACGATGCCCTTCTACCAGCAGCGCGGCGAGATCCCGCGCAAGCGCCACATCCAGTTCCGCGAGAACGGCTCGCTCCTTACCGAGGAGGTGATGGGCCTCGAGGGCTTCACCGGCAACGAGTCGATCCTGTACCACCTGCACTCGCCCTGCCGCGTCAAGGAGCTCGGCCCGTTCACGCCGATCCAGCGCGAGGAGTGGCTGCCGGACGCGCACGCGCACCGGCTGCTGAACACCGCCGACGTCGAGGCGTCCGGGGACGAGGTCTCGGGGCGCCGGCTGCTGATGTGGAACGGCGACGTCGAGATCGCGCTCTGCCGTCCCGCCGAGCGCATGGACTACTTCTTCCGCAACGGCGAGGGCGACGAGCTGATCTTCGTCCACGAGGGGCGCGGGACGCTCGAGACGATCTTCGGGGACGTGCCGTACAAGGACGGCGACTACCTCGTCGTGCCGCGGGGGACGACGTACCGCTTCGTGCCGGAGGACGGCAGCGAGCAGCGCTACCTCGTCTTCGAGACGCCCGGCCTGGTCGAGGTGCCGACGCGGTACCGCAACGAGTACGGCCAGCTGCTGGAGGGCGCGCCGTACTCGAACCGCGACATCCATCCGCCGCGCGAGCTGCGCACCCACCGGGAGCGCGAGGACGTGCTGGTGCGCGTGCGCGTCCGCGGCGGCTTCCAGGACTACGTGCTCGACTACCACCCGTTCGACGTCGTCGGCTGGGACGGCTACCTCTACCCGTGGACGTTCTCGATCCACGACTTCGAGCCGATCGCCGGCCGTATCCACCAGCCGCCGCCGACGCACCAGACCTTCCAGGGGCCGAACTTCGTCGTCTGCTCGTTCTGCCCGCGCAAGCTCGACTTCGACCCGCTCGCGATCCCGATCCCGTACCACCATTCGAACCTGCAGAGCGAGGAGATGATCTATTACGTCTCCGGGAACTTCGGCTCGCGGCGCGGCATCGACGTCGGCTCGATCACGCTCCACCCGTCTGGGCTCCCGCACGGCCCGCATCCGGGGCTGGCCGAGAAGTCGATCGGCGTCGCCGAGACGACCGAGCTCGCGGTCATGTGCGACACGTTCCGCCCGCTCAAGCTGACGCCGTTCGCGCGCGGGCTCGACGACGGCCGCTACGCGTACTCCTGGTACGAGCCGGCCAGCGGCGAGCCCAGCCTCGCGGGGGTGACCAGCCACCTCTGACGCCGCGGTAGCGTTGTCCCGGTGCGGCTGGTGCTCGACTGGGACGGGACGGTGACGGAGCGCGACGGCCTCAACATGGTCGTGCTCGAGTTCGGCGACCCCGAGGTGTGGCACGACCTCGCGCGGCGCCTGGGCCGCGAGCTGACGCTGAACGAGGTGATCGCGCGCGAGGTCGCGACGGTGCGCGCCCCGCTCGACGACGTGGTCGCCTGGGTGCGGGAGCACGTGCGCGTGCGCCGGGGGTTCCGCGAGCTGGCCGAGGCGTACCGGCCGCTGATCGTCTCGAACGGCTTCCGCGAGCTGATCGAGCCGGTGCTCGACCGCGAGGGCGTCCGCCTGGAGGTTGTTGCCAACGAGCTCGACGCCCGGCCCGACGGGTGGCGGGCGAGCTTCCGCCGCACCGGCGCCTGCGAGGCCTGCGGCGAGCCGTGCAAGCGCTGGGCGATCGACGGCGGGCCGACCGTCTTCGTCGGCGACGGCTCCTGGGGCGACCGCTGCGCCGCCCTCGCCGCCGACCGGGTGTTCGCGCGCGACGGCCTCGCGGCCGCGCTCGACCGGGAGGGCGTCCCCTTCGAGCCGTTCACGGATTTCCGCGACCTCGCGGCCGCCCTTGCGCGCCCATAGTGGCGCTGCTGCCCGTCCCGCAGCCGTACGACTTCCTGGCGTCGACCGAGCGCTTCCGCGCCTTCGGCCCCGACCGGGCGACGGTCTGGCACGAGGATGCGCTGTACCGGGTCGTCGCCGGGCGGGAGGTCAGGCTGCGCGCCGCGCCAGCCGGTGTCCGGGTGGATCCGGCGGGCGCGGCCGTGGAGCTCGAGGTGGCGTTCCTGCTCGGCCTCCCGTTCGACCTGGCCGCGTTCTGGCGCTGGGCGGGCGGCGAGCCCGTGCTGGCGGCGCACGCGGCGGCGCTCGCGGGGTACCGGCCGCCGCTCCAGCCGGACCGGTGGGAGGCACTCGTCACCTCGGTGACCGCGCAGCAGGTCTCGCTCGCGTCCGCCTTCGCGGTGCGCTCGCGGCTGATCGAGCGGCTCGGGCAGCGGCACGACGTCGCCTGGGCGTTCCCGACGCGGGAGCGGGTGGCGCAGGCCCGCGAGGACGACCTCGTCGCGGTCGGCTTCTCCCGGCGGAAGGCCGAGTACACGATCGGGCTCGCCCGCTCCGACCTCGACCTCGACGCGCTGGCCGACCTGCCGGACGAGGAGGTCGTCGGCGCGCTCGTCGCCCTGCGGGGGCTGGGCCGCTGGAGCGCCGACTGGTTCCTGGCCCGGGCGCTCGCGCGACCGGACGCATGGCCTGCCGGCGACCTGGGCGTGCGCAAGGCTGTGTCGCGGTTCTATGGTGACGGTCGCATGCTGGCCGAGGACGAGGTACGGGACGTGGGCGAGCGCTTCGGGGCCCACCGCAACCTGGCGGCGCACATGCTGCTGGCGGCCGCGAGGCTCCCCGGATGAGCGTCCGGCGCGCCACCGAGGCCGACCTGCCCGCCGTCGAGGAGCTCTGGCGCGCGTTCGCGCGCGAGGTGCCGGAGCCGGGGCACGTCGACCTCGACGAGGCGAAGGAGCTCGGCGAGATCCGGGAGCTCGTGGCGCTCGGGCAGGGCTTCGTCGCCGAGCAGGACGGCTCGCTCGTCGGCTTCGCGCTCGGGCGGGTCACGGGCCGCCGCGTGGGACGGCTGACCGACGTCTTCGTCGTGCCGGGAGCGCGCCGCCAGGGGATCGCCGCCTCGCTCGTGGCGTCCGTCGTGGACGCGCTGGCCGCCCAGGGCGCCGAGTACCTCGACCTCGAGGTGATGAGCGGCAACGCCAACGCCCGCGTCGTCTACCAGCGCTGGGGCTTCCGGGAGGACATGGTCACGCTGGTCGCCCCGATCGACGAGCTCCGGCGGCGGCTGGCGCCCGGCCGGCATTCGGAGTCGTTCGCGTCGATCCACGTCCAGACCGACGACCTGGGAGCGGTCGAGCGCGCCGTTGCCCAGTTCGCGCCCAGGGTCGGCTCGAAGGGGAGCCGGGTCGAAGGGCCGCGGAACGGCTGGATCGCCGTCTACGACGACGCAGCCGACGACGACCCGAACGTGCTGCTCCGGTTCGCACGCGAGCTCTCCGACCGCATGGGGCTGATCGTGATCGCCCTGGCGCTCGAGGTCGACCAGGTCGTGCGGATGATCGCGCTCGACCGCGGCGGCATCGTCGACGAGTACCTCTCGGTGCCCGAGTTCTACGGCGCGCTGCCGCCTGGCGACGTGATCGGCCTCGCGGCCAACCCGACCGTGCTCGCGCGGCTCACGGGCGCGGACCCGGCGGCGGTCAGGGACGTCGCCCGCACCGCTCCGACGCCCGCCGAGCTGCCGCCGCCGCAGGAGCTGCTGGCCGCGTTCGCGGCCGTGCTGGGCCTCGAAGGGGCGACGCACGGCTACGACGCCAGCGGCTAGCGTTCGACGGTGCTCACTCTCTACGACGCGCCGCGGTGCCCATTCTGCGCCCGCGTCCGGATCGTCCTCGCCGAGAAGGACGTCCCGTACGAGACCGTCGTCGTCGACCTCGACGACCGGCCGCACTGGATCGTCGAGCTCAACCCGCCGGGCGGGCGCGTGCCCGTGCTCGAGGATGACGGCTGGGTGCTCCCCGAGTCGGCCATCGTCGACGAGTACCTCGACGAGCGCTTCCCGGAGCCGCCGCTGCTGCCGGCGGACCCGGCCGAGCGTGCCGCGGCCCGCGTGCTCGTGTTCCGGTTCGACGACTTCTCGCGGCCCTACTACGCGCTCCGGCGCGGCGAGGCCGGCGCCGGCGAGCGCTTCGGGGAGGCGCTCGGCTGGCTCGACGACGTCGTGACCCGCGCGCCGTTCCTCACCGGCCGGGCGTTCGGGCTCGCCGACGTCGCGTACCTGCCCTGGGTGATCCGGGCGCGCGACCTGCTCGGCGTCGACCTGACGCCGTACGCCGCCGTCGACGACTGGCTGGCGCGGCTCTCCGCGCGACCGTCCGTCGAGGCGGAGCTCGGCGTCGTCGCCGCCCTGTGAGCGAGCTTCGCGACGTCACCACGGAGGAGCTCGCCTCGCGGCTGGGCGAGGACGGACTGCTGGTGCTCGACGTCCGCAGCGCGGCCGAGTACGCCGGTCTCCTCGGCGCCCCGTGCGATCCGCGCCAGGGGCATATCCCGGGTGCCCGGCTGCTCGAGCTCGGCGACCTCCTGTCCCTGTCCGCGGAGGCGTTGCGGGCGGCCGTCGCGCTGCCGCCGGGCGCGGAGGTGGTCGCGTACTGTCACACGGGAGCCCGCTCGGCGATGGCGGTCGAGGCGCTTCGCGCGGCGGGCTTCGAAGCCAGGAACTACGCGGGCTCCTGGCATGCGTGGTCGCGCGACGACTCGCTGCCCGCCGAGCGCGGGTCGTAGCGGCGCAGCGAGGTCAGGCTGCCGCGGCCCCGAGGAAGGCGCCGCACAGGCGCCTGCCCGCCTCGTTCCACGGGCCGATGCGAGCGTCCGTCTCCTCGAGCAGCTGCGCCGCCGGCACCGGCAGCTCGCCGCCGTCCTCTGCGACCCAGCTCGCGATCATCGACCGGGTGACCTCGGCGTGGAACTGGATCCCCCAGGCGCGCTCGCCGGCGCGGAACGCCTGGGTCGCGACGGGGCTTCGCGCCAGCTCGACCCCGCCCTCCGGCACCTTGTACGTGTAGTGGTGCCACTGGAAGGCGTCGACGTTCTCCGGCAGCGCCGACAGGACCGGGTCGGCGCGCCCCGCAGCCGTCAGCTCGACCGGTAGCCAGCCGACCTCCGAAGCCTCCGCGGGGCCCACCCACGCACCGGCGGCGCGCGCGATCAGCTGGGCGCCGAGGCACACGCCCAGCAGCGGCACCCCGGCGGCCAGCGCGCGGCGGAGGAACCCCGCCTCACCCGGCAGCCAGGGATGGCGCGCGTCCTCGTCCGGGTGCATGGCGCCGCCGAAGACCATGATCGCGTCGTACGCCTCCGGCTCCTCGTCGTGACCGCCGTGCGGCACCAGCCAGCGCTCGAGCCGGTGGCCGTCCCGCTCGGCGAGCTCGTCGAAGACGCCGCCGCCGACCGTCGGGCCGTGAGTGACAGAGAGCACGCGCATCGAGCCGACTCTAGCCCCGGCTCCCCTGTCTCCCGCGGCCGTGGCTCGGGCAGACACGTCCGGGGTCTGACCCCGGACGTGTCCCGAACAGACGGTGCGAACTGCAACGAATGTGTGCCAATCTCTCCACAGGTCGTCAGAAGAGCGTCAGCTCGCGCGGCGGCGGCTCGACGCCGCCCGTCGCGGGCACGCCCGCCTCGTCGAGCAGGTCGCGCAGGATGACGGCGCTGCGCGGCGCGAAGTCGTCGCGGTTGTTGTTGA
>DATBMD010000088.1:0-51479 GCA_036555085.1 Gaiellaceae bacterium | reverse complement strand
AGGCTCCACCACCGGATCGCAGCGTCGGACCGCGGAGCGCGGAAATACGGCCCGATCCCGACCGCGTTGTCGACCACCATCACATCGCTGCCGACGACAGTCAGGCTCGGCTGCGCCTCGAGCACCGCGACCTGCCGGGCGAGGCGGTCGGGAAACCAGACGTCGTCGGCGTCGAGCGGCGCGATGTAGCGGCCGCGCGCGCGGGCGAGGAGCTCGTTGCGGCGCGGCGGGATGCCCGCGGACTCGGTATGGATGGTGACGGCCACCCGCTCGTCGACGATCTGCGAGAGCAGGTCGGGCGTCGAGTCGCGCGAGCCGTCGTCGACGATGAGAAGCTCGAGATCGGCCAGGCTCTGCCGGAGGACGCTCTCGATCGTTGCGGCGACGTGCCGCTCGTTGTTCTGCGCCGTAACGAGAACCGAGACCACCGGTTCGTCTGCTGCAGTACTCCCGGGGCTAGGGCTCGCCGGAGCGGCGTTCATCGACCGGCAGGCCCACCAAGGCGGATACGGCGGAAACGAGCGCGTGCGGTCTGCGCGTGGCGCCACGCGATGCCCTTGACCAGCTCGGTCTCGGCGCCCAGCGTTTCGCTGTCCCCCCGCAGGTCTCGTGCGCTCCGCGCGAGCAGCCAGCCCAGCGACCCGGTCGACGAGCTCAGCCTGGCGACTCGTCGAATGTCTGCCATTCGATCGGGCCGGATGCGCCCGCTCGATCGGCGCTCCAGAGTGCGTGCGAGCACCTCGAGACGAACGACGTCGCCGATGTAGATCGCGCGTCCGCTCGCCATCGTGTTCCGCACCCGCAGCCGTGGATTCGAAGCGAAGCGCCGAAGCACATGAACGAGCCCGCTTCTCCGCTCGGCATCGGGTGGGTTGTGTCCGATCACGTTCGCCTCGTGCTGGACGTAGTCGTAGAGAGGCCGCTCCACGTACGCGATCTCGCCGAAGGCGAGGGCGACGCACGCAATCCAGTGATCGTGGAAGGCGGGGCCAACGCCGGGAGGGAACGGCAGTGCGTCGTCGAGGAGCTGTCGCCGAAACATGGATGCCGCTCCCGTCACGGTGTTCGTGAGAAGCAGCGATCCGAGCTTCGTGTGGTTGTTCCGTCGACCGTTCCAGTAGCTGAACGCGATCGTGGCGCCATCGGCGTCCACGACTCTCATGTCGCTGTAGGCCAGCAGCGCATTGCTCTTCTGCAGCGCAGAGATCAGCGTTGCCAGCTTGTCGGAATGCCAGAGGTCGTCGTGATCCGCGAGTGCGACGAACTCAGCCTCGGCAGGCACCAGCGAGAGGCAGCGCTCGAAGTTACGGTAGAAGCCGAGACGCGCGTCAGCCCTCGACACGACGAACCGCGAGTCGTCTGTGCACAGCCGCTCGATTCCGGCGAACAGCTCGGGATCGGACCCGTCGTCGCTGACTAGGCAGACAAAACGCCGGTGCGTCTGCCTCCGAATCGACTCGATCTGTCGTGATAGCAGGTGCGCCGGCGGTTCGTGCGTCGCCATGCAGATCGCCACCAGCGGCTCGTTGCTCGAAACAGCTGACATTGGCGACCGCGGCGGGCACTCGTGGCTCACGCTGATCGACCCGCACGGAAGGGCAAGACGATTCCCGTCGCCGCGTTCATCACGACGGAACTGGGCCTGACGGCTCCGTCCAAACTCGAGCCCGGTGCTGGGTCGACGCGCCCCATCTCGATCTCGCCGTCGTCGGGCACGGGAAGCACGATAGGCGACGGAGGTGTCCGTGCGATCGAAGGCCTCCGGTACACGGTGTGTGCCCGGCGTGCGTGTCGACGGGCTGCGGCGGCACGGTATCCTCGATGGCCAGCCGCACGGCGAACTGTGGTCTCACCGGCATGATCGAGCGCGAGAGCCGCTAGCCATCAAAGTCCATGAGCTCGACGATCCATCAGTTCGCGACAACTTCGGCGTTCTGGAGGCCAGAGCGTCTCGTCGCCTCCGCGTGGCTGGAGCATGCACCGATCGCGTTCTGGCTGATCGAGACTCTCGAACCACGCGTGTTCGTCGAGCTCGGTACAGAGTCGGGCTTCTCCTACTGCGCGTTTTGTCAGGCGGTCGACCGCCTCGGCCTGCCGTCACGTGGCTTCGCGGTCGATACGTGGCAGGGCGACGAACACACCGGCGCATATGGCGAAGAGGTGTTCGCTGACTTGTCGACCTACCACGACTCGCGGTACCTGGGGTTCTCGAGCCTGCTCCGGTCGACGTTCGACGACGCCGTCTCGCACTTCGAGGACAGCTCGATCGACCTGCTGCACATCGACGGGTGTCATCGGTACGAGAGCGCCCGCCATGACTACGACACGTGGCGACCAAAGCTCTCCCCTAATGCCGTCGTGCTCTTTCACGACACAAACGTGCGCGAACGCGACTTCGGGGTACACGAGCTCTGGGCGGAGCTTCGACGCGACTACGACGGGTTCGAGTTCGTCCACGGGGGAGGGCTCGGCGTGCTCGGTGTCGGCACCGAGCTGCCGCCGGCAATCACTGCCCTGTTGCGGGCCGACGACGCAACCACTGCCGAGGTCCGCGCTATGTTCGCCCATCTGGGGCGGAGCGTTCGTGGCGAACACGAGCTGCTCCAGGCGGAACGGGCCCTGGAAGATCGCGCGACGAAGGAGTCGACGCTCGAGCACGAGATCGGGCGGCTGCAGACGATGCTCGTCCGTAGCACGTCTGCTCCGGTTCGCGTCACGGGTGCCGAGCGTGCTGCCCGCGAGCGGGTGGAGCAGCTCGAGGAAGATCTCGCAGCCCTCCGGTCGAGCACGTCATGGAGGGTGACGAAGCCGATCCGGTTCGCCGGCAGCCGAAAGCGCGCACTGTCCGCCCACCTACCCTCGGCGGGGGAGGCCTTGCGGCGACCGTTCCGCGCACCGGCGAGCGACGATCAAACGAGCATTACTGGCGCCGGTCCGCGGTCGGTGCAACGCCCGGCGGTTGTCCTTGTGTCGGGAGAGCCGAAGACGCCGGGACACACCTATCGGGTCAGCAACCTGGGGTCAGCCCTCCCTCGACAGCACTTCCACACCACGATCCTCGCGCTCGATGAGATCGACGACCGGGTAGCCGAGGTGACCAACGCCAACGTCGTCTGGATCTGGCGAGCGCCGTGGTCGCGGAAGCTCGCGAGCCTGATCGAGACGGCGAAGGGCAACGGCGCGAAGATCGTCTTCGATGCCGACGATTTGCTGATCTGCCCCGAGCTGGCGCGCTCAGAGGTGATCGATGGAATCCGGACGCAACGTTTCTCGGAACGCGACGTACGCGACCGTTTCGCCAGCTTTCGTCGTGTTGCTGCCGAGGCTCACGCGTGCACTGCGCCGACGACCTCACTCGCACGGCATTTCCGTCGGCTTGCCAAGCCGACAACCGTCATCCCCAACGGCTTCGACGCGGCCACATTGCGTCGTGCACGAGCGGGAAGTCGTTCGAGGTCGGGTTCAGACGGGCTCGTTCGTATCGGCTACGCAGCAGGCTCTTTCACACATCAACGGGATTTTGCAGTCGCATCCCACGGGTTGGCCTGCGTCTTACGCGAGCACCAGAACGCCAGGTTCGTCACCTTCGAGGGGACAGTCGACCTGTCCGAGTTCCCAGAGCTCGAAGCCCATGCATCGCAAATCGAGTGCAGGCCGCTCGTCGCGTTGGAGTCACTACCGGACGAATACTCGCGCTTCGACGTAAGCATCATCCCGCTCGAGGTCGGGAACCCGTTCTGTGAAGCGAAGAGCGAGCTGAAGTTCTTCGAGAGCGCGCTCGCCGGAGCCGCCACCGTAGCCTCGCCGACCGAGCCGCTGGCAGCGGCGATCCGCCATGGCCACACCGGTCTGCTCGCGACCGACGCCGACAGCTGGTACAGGCAGCTCTCCGTACTCGTCGAGGATGCCGAGCTCCGCAGGCGACTCGCGGAATTGGCGTACGACGACGTCCTCTGGTCGTTCGGCCCTGAACGAAGGGCACTGCTGGTCACACGATTCGTGAACGGACTTGTCTCGTCCCCGGCTATGGCTTCCGAGCTTACTCGGTCCGCTTTGACCGAGGATAGTGAAGGCCCAGCGTCAGTCGAGCCTCTGACGGCCGAATTCGAAATCCTGTTCGAATCGCCCCGGCGTGCCGAGAGTCGGATCGCCGTCGTGATTCCACTCTTCAACTACGCGCAGTACATCGAGGCGGCACTTGATTCGGTCCGTCGCCAGACCCGGCGAGAAATCGACGTCGTCGTCGTCGATGACCGTTCGACCGACGACTCTGCTGCCGTTGCCCGCGCCTGGCTCGAACGGCATGCAACGGACTTCAACCGCGTGGCACTCCTCCGCAACAAAAGGAACTCGCAGCTGGCCCGCACGCGCAATACCGGCATCAAGTACGCCGACACGGAGCTCTTCCTCCCGCTGGACCCGGACAACCTGCTCTTGCCCCACTGTCTCGACGCGACGCTCCGGCTCCTCGACGAGTCCGGTGCGGCGGCCGTTTTCCCGACCATCGCGACCTTCGGTGAGACCGAAGGGGGGCTGCTCGCCACGGACTGGGACCCGGTTCTATTGCGGCACGGCAACTACTTCGACGCGATGGCGCTCGTCAGAAGAGCGTGCTGGCTCAGCGTCGGCGGCTACGAGGCACTGGATGTCCCCGGCTGGGAGGACTTCGATTTGTGGTGCAAGTTCGCCGAGCGCGGGCTCTATGCGGCGCGGCTCCCACAGACGGCTGCGCGGTACCGCGTCCACTCGGACTCGATGCTTCGAACGACAACCGAGGCGGTGGATCGGAAGCCTCGGCTGCTCGCACAGATGAAGGAACGGCACCCCTGGCTCGACCTGGATGAGCCTGTGACTCACCCGGAGGTGCGTGTTGCGTCACTCGCCGCAACGGCGGAGCCGGCCGATCCACGCCCGCTGGAAGAGCTTCGAGCGATTCTTCGCTGCCCGATAACCCGTGAGCGGCTGGATGTGCACGGAAACGAGCTCGTCTCCGTGACCACCAAACGCCCGTGGCCAATAGTGGAGGGCCGGCCGGTCTTCACACCTGCCGGGACCGGAGTCGTGCAGCACCCGGCAACCCACCTGAGCAACCCCTTGTCGGAGGAGGCCGTCGAGCTCATCCGAGAATCGGGAGATGGACTCGTGCTGAACCTCAGTGCTGGCGGCACAGACACCCGTTTCAAGAACGTGATCGAGGCGGAGTACGCGATCTTCCGTCACACGGACGTCGTCGTGGACGTTCACGAGCTTCCCTTCGCCGATGACCTGTTCACAGCTGTGGTGGCCTTCAACGCCTTCGAGCATTACCGCGACCCGAAGCTGGCAATGAAGGAGGTACACCGCGTCCTTCGCCCGGGAGGCAAGCTGCTCCTCCGAACCGCCTTCCTGCAACCAATGCACGAGGAGCCGCACCACTTCTACAACTGCACGAAGTACGGGCTCGAACAGTGGCTCGAGGACTTCGAGGTTGAGGCGATCGCCGTGTCGCCGAACTTCCACCCGCTCTATGCACTTGGTTGGCTCGCCTCGGAGCTCGAGTCCGGCTACGCAGAGGTGTCGGCGAGGACCGCGGAGCGGTTTCGCGGTGCCCGCCTCGAGGAGTTCGTCACGTTCTGGCGAGACCGCGCAAGTCACGCGGACGAGCCATCGAACTCCGAGTTCTGGGATCGGTTCTCGTCCCTTCCAGTCCGAGCCCAGGAAACGAGCGCCGCGGGCTGGCAGGCGCTCGCGCGCAAGCCCGGCTGACGGGGCCGGCGCTAACGACTCGCCTCCTTCTAGCGCCGCAGTACCGCACCTCTTGGAGAGCCGCTACGCAATTGCCAGTCTGGCGCATCAGAGGCTCGCCGGAAGTATCGTCGCACCCTGTGTCTGGATTGCCCGCCCCGTCCGAGGACGTCTCCTTCAGCCGAGACGGCCACGGCGCAACGCACGCCTCCTGCGTATACACCGCGCTGTTGAACGGCTACGAAACGCTGAACGAGCAGCCAGTGGCGAACTTCTCGTCGGTCGACTTCATCTGCTTCACGGACGATCCACTGTTGAGCAGCGAAACCTGGGATGTTCGCCTGGTCGAGCCCTTGTTACCGGCCGACGCGACCCGGAGTCAGCGCCGATTGAAGATCTGCGCGCACCGAGCGCTTCCTGAGTACGATCGGTCCCTCTACATCGACAACTCAGTTCTTCTTCGGCGCCCACCTGAGGCGTTGTTCGATGCTCTCCTCGGCGACTGCAACATTGCGTTCCTCCAGCACAGCTTCCGCGAAACGATTCGGGACGAGTTCGACGAGGTCGTTCGGGTCGGGTTCGACGCAGCCGTCACATGCTACGAGCAGCTCGAGCACTACATGGCGGTCGATCCGGACTCGCTGACGCTCCCTCCACTCTGGTCGGGGCTCCTCGTCCGCAGGCACAACGACGCGGCGGTGGTGGCGGCGATGGAGCGTTGGTTCGCGCACGTGTTGCGCTATTCGCGCCGGGACCAGCTTTCTGTGTGGTACGCGCTCCGTGCCGAAGGCGTCCAGCCAGCGATCCACCTGCTCGACACACACGAGTCACCTTTCCATCGCTGGCCGGTGACCGTCGAACGGGACCGAGCCCGAGGCGGCACGGTCCGCGCGCTCGACCTCGAGCGCCGATTGCGTCACGCCGAGGATCACACCGCTCGACTCGAGGCTGAACGGGTGCGCCTCGTGGAAGCGCATGACGCGGTGTGCTCGACACGGTCGTGGAGATGGACCTCGCCGCTGCGGTGGGCAGGCCGACAGCTACCGGGTCGAACGGGGCGACCGAGCGACGAGCCCGTGGGTGCAATCGAAACCTCCTGAGCTTGAGGACGGTTGGCGGATGCGGGTGGGCCTGCGGGGAGGTCGCGGAGGATGGCGCCGCCCATCCTCCGCAACCGACCAGACGCACTCGGAAGCGACATGCCTGTCGTCGCTTTGCTCGGAGGCAAGCATCGGCCGTGCGCGCGCGGGGGCGAGCGAGATCGTCTCCAGCGTCCAGCCCCCTGGGGCCGTCGAGGCGCTCTCTTCGCCCCGCGCAGCTGGTCAGATGGAGAATTCCCGCTGACGGCCACACCTACCGCCCATCCAGTGCGCGTTGGCGACTCTCTAGACGCTCTCTCCATCCTGATGCCCGTTTACAACGAGCGGGCAACCGTGGGCGCGGCGATTGCTGACGCTCTGAAGGCGGAGCTTCCCGTCACCTCACGTCAGCTCGTCGTCGTCGACGACGGCTCCACGGACGGCACACGCGAGCTGCTCGACTCGACCGGCTGGCCCGAGAACGTCGCCGTCGTCCACCACCACCGCAATCAAGGCAAGGGTGCCGCCGTGCGCACCGCGCTCCAGCACGCCACCGGCACGTACGCGGCGATCCTCGACGCCGACCTCGAGTACCGAGCCGCCGACCTCGCCGACGTGCTCGAGCCGCTCCTGGACGGGCGCGCGCGCGTCGTCTTCGGAACGCGGGCGTTCACCTCCCACTCGGCGTACGGCTTCTGGTACGTGATCGGCAACAAGCTCGTCACGTTCGCGACGAACCTGCTCTACAACACCTGGATCTCCGACGTCATGACCTGCCACAAGGCGATGCGAACCGACCTCTTCCGCTCTCTGCCGCTGCGCGAGCGCGGCTTCGCGATCGAGCCGGAAATCGCTGCGCGGGTCCTCCGCGCCGGCGAGCGCATCTACGAGGTGCCGATCGTGTACCGAGCGCGCTCGCGCGAGGAAGGCAAGAAGCTGACGGCCATCGACGGCCTGCGCGTCCTTCGGACGTTGGTCCGCTGCCGACTGCTGTGACCGTTCCGCGACGGCGCGTGTGGCTCGGGCTCGCGCTCGGCCTACCGCTGAGCGCGCTCTTCATGTGGCTGGCGGTGCGCAACGCCAACCTCGGCGACGTCCGAGATGTGCTCGCCGACGCCCGGCCGCTGCTCGTTCTCTCCGCCGTCGTGGTAATGGGCGGCGTCTACGTCCTCCAGGGAACCCGGTGGCGCGTGATCGCCGCAACGCCGGGGCTGCCGCGCCGGCGGTTCGTCGAGATGGTCGTCGCGGGGGTTGCCTGCAACAACGTGCTGCCGGCACGGCTCGGCGACCTCTTCCGCGCCCGCTGGCTGGGCCGCGACGCCGCCATACCGGGAGGCCGAGCGCTCGGCACCGTGATCGTCGACCGCGGATTCGACCTCGCGACACTCGTTGCGATGCTGCTCGCATCGGCGTGGTTCGTCGGCGACGCCGGCTGGCTGCGGAGCATCGCAGTGGGCGGAGTCGTGGTGATCGTCGTGCTGGCGGGCGCGCTCCTGTTCGCCCGTCTGTACACGCGCGCCCACCCACGGCGAAGGCGGATGCAGCGAAGCCGCCCGCGACGAATCGTGCGGGACCTGCTCGAGGGCCTCTCGGCATTGCCGTCCGGAAGACGGCTGGTCGACGCATCAGTGCTGAGCCTCGCAGCCTGGGGGACCTGGGCGCTGGCCGCCTGGCTCGTGGGCCGTTCGCTCGGGGTCGACCTGTCCCCTGCAGACGTCGCGTTCACGTGTGCCGTCATGAATCTCGGCGTGGCGATCCCTTCGTCGCCGGGGTTCGTCGGCACCTACCAGTGGCTCGGCGTCTCGGCGCTCGGCCTCATCGGGATCGGAACGGATTCGGCGCTGGCGTTCTCCGTCTTGCTCCATGCGATCTGGTACGTCCCGACGACGCTCGGCGGCGGCGTCATCCTGGCCGGGCGGGCGCTCCGTGCGGGGCGCGACGGCCGCAAGGCGGAGCGAAGAGGGCCAGCTGGGATCTCGCGAGGTGGCCACGCGCCCTAGTGTTGGCGCATGCGCGTTGGCCTCGTCGGTTGCGGGAGATGGGGTGCGAACATCCTCCGCGACCTCCTCGCGCTCGGCTGCGACGTACCCGTCGTCGCTCGCTCGGAGGCGAGCATCGGCCGTGCGCGCGCCGGCGGCGCGAGCGAGATCGTCTCCAGCGTCGCGGAGCTCGGCGCGGTCGACGGCGTCGTCGTCGCGACCCCGACGTCGGTGCACCCGGAGACGGTGCTGGAGGCGTTCGCGCTGGGCGTTCCCGTATTCGTCGAAAAGCCGCTCTGCTCCGACCCGCAGGCGGCGCCGAAGCTCGCCGAGGCCGGTTCGGGACGGCTCTTCGTCATGGACAAGTGGCGCTACCACCCCGGCGTGCGGAAGCTCGCCGAGCTCGCCCGCACGCAAGCGCTCGGGGCGGTGCGCACGCTGAAGACCGTCCGCGTCGGCTGGGGAAACCCCCACGACGAGGACTGCGTCTGGATCCTCGTGCCCCACGAGCTCGCGATCGCGCTCGAGATCTTCGGCCGCCCTCTGACGCCGGTCGCGGCGGTGGCGCAGATCGAACACGGCAAGCCTCTCTCGATGACCGGGCTGACGAGCGACGACGGCGTTGCGCACGTGCTCGAGGTCTCCGCGCGGTCGCCGCTGCGAGCTCGGCGCGTCGAGCTGCACTGCGCCGGCGGGGTGGCGGTACTGAACGACGGCTGGGACGAGCACGTCTCCGTCTTCCGTTCGCGCGACGATGGTCGGGAGCCCCAGGAGGAGCGGATCGCCACGCCCGGCGAGCTGCCTCTGCTCGCCGAGCTGCGTGCATTCGTCGAGCACCTGCGAGGTGGGCCGGCGCCGATCTCGAGCGCGGACGAGGGCGCGCTCGTCGTCGCCGCGATTGCCCGGCTGCGAGAGCTGGCCGGCGTCCCGTGATCGACGCGACGATCCTGATCCCGACGCATGCCCATGCAGACCTGCTGCCTTTCACGCTTCGCAGCGCGCTCGCCCAGAGCGGGGTCGACATCGAGGTATTCGTCGTCGGCGACGGCGTCACCGACGAGACCCGGGACGCGCTGAGGCCATTTCTGGCCGACCCGCGCGTCAGGTTTTTCGACAACCCGAAGGGTGAGCGACACGGAGAGGCGCACCGCCACGCGGCGCTGGGGCAGGCGAACGGCCGCGCCGTCTGCTACCTCAGCGACGACGACCTCCTGCTCCAAGACCATGTCGCCGAGATGCTCCACCTGCTCGACGACGCCGACTTCGCGCACAGCGCCCCCGTGTACGTGGAGCACGACGGCAGCCTCGCCTTCATGCCGATCGACCTGGCACGCCCCGACTACCGGGCGATGCTCGCCCAGGGGCGCTGGAACGCGATCGGCCTCACCGGCGCCGCGCACACGCTCGCTGCCTACCGGCGGCTTCCGATCGGCTGGCACCCCGCGCCCGAGGACGTCTGGACTGACCTCCACATGTGGCGGCAGTTCCTGACCCTGCCCGGCTTTCGCGGCGTCACCGGGAGCCGCGTGACCGCGTTCACCTTCCCGTCTCCCGTACGCACGCACCTCGCGAGTGGAGAACGCGCAGACGAGCTGGCGCGCTGGGAGCGCAGGCTTCAGGATCCCGTGACGCGATCCGAGCTGGCACGCGAAGCGGATGCCGCTGCCCGCCGCGCGGCCGCCGACTACCGCGCTCACGCGTATCACCTCGAGCAGCTGCACGCGGCTGCGGAGGAGCACGCCGCAGCTGCTGAAGAGAAGCGTGCGCTGCTCCAGCAGGAGCTCGCCGACGTGCAGGCGACCCGGACGTGGCGCGTCCGGAACGCGCTCGTTCGGATCAGGCCTCTGCGCGCGCTGCTCGCACGATCGAACGCAGCTCGCTGAGGGGGCCGAGCCGGCTGTCGCGGTCGGACAGCGTTGGAGCGCCGTCGAAGCCCCAGTCGATACCCAGCGCCGGATCGTCCCAGCGGCAGCCGTGCTCGTCTGCCGGGTCGAACTCGTGGCTCACCGCGTACACGTGAACGGACGGCTCGTGGAAGTAGAAGCCGTGCGCGACGCCCGTGGGGATGACGAGCGCCGCGGGAGCGCCTCGGCCGAGCTCGACCGTGCATCCGATGCCTGCCGTCGGCGAATCCTCACGGAGGTCGTGCAACCCGACCGACGCACGCCCGGCCACGATGGTCAGGTAGTCCGCGTGCCGCCAGTGCGCGTGGACGCCGCGCAGCACGCCGGCCGCCGAGGAGACGGCGTTCCATTGCACGGGTGCGACGCCGACATCCCACGACTCGCGATAGAGCTCGGTGAACACCCCGCGCGAATCCGGATGAGGCGTGAGCTGCCTCAGGTGGACGCCGTGCGGAAGCACCTTGCGACAATATCGCGGCCGACCAGCCTGGAGCAGCTCAGCAGCCGGGCTGCTCGCATGCCTCTCCGTACACTGCCACGAGGGCGCTCGTCGCGGCCTCCCAGCCGAGGCGAGCTGCAGCCCGATCCCTGGCGGCAGCGCCGAGCCGGGCCCGCAGCTCGGCGTCGCCGAGCAGCCGCACCAGGGCGGCCCGCAGCGCAGCCGTATCGCGCGGAGGCACGAGCAGCCCGGTCACCCCGTCCTCCACGTGGTCGAGCAAGCCCCCGACCGCCGAGGCGACGACGGGCCGCCCGTACGCCATCGCCTCGGCGCACGCGACGCCGAAGCCCTCCCGCCGTGAGGGGCAGACGACGACCGACGCGCGCTCGTAGTAGGCGCCGACCCGGTCGTGCCCGACGAAGCCGAGCGCCTGCGGCAGGAGCCGACGGAGCGGGCCGTCGCCGAGCACGACGAGCGGAATCCCTCGAGCAGCCTCGGCGAGCTCCGCGACGCCCTTCTCCTCGGCGAGCCGGCCGACGTAGAGCACGTGCGGCGGCTGCTCCGGCTCGCCGACGACCTTGGGAACGTGAACGCCGGCGGGGATGACGCGCACGTCCACCGCGCCCAGCTCCCGCGCGGCGGCGGCGAGGGCGGTGCTGGGAGCGACGACGGCGCGGGCGCGCCGGATGACGGCCTTGAACGGCCAGGGCAGCCGCCGCGCGAGCTCCGCGTCGCTGCCCCACAGCTGGACGACGAACGGTCGGCCGGCCCCGAGCGCGACCAGGCCCGACGGCAACCAGTGCGCGTGGACGAGGTCGGCGCCACGTGCGTGTCGGCGTGCGGCACGCGCGAACGAGAGCAAGAACAGCGGCAGTAGCAGCGTCTTCCACGGCCGGCGCCGCAGGTTGGCCGGAATCCCGTCCCCGTAGGCGATCCCGTAGTGGCGGAACGATCGCGGCGAGACCACGTCGACCTCGACGCCGGCCCCGCGGAGGTGGTCGACCGCATCGCGGACGAAGAAGCCCGCGACGTCGTCGCCGTCGCGCGGGTACGACGTCGTCAGCACGCACACCTTCACGCGCGAGTCCCGAGGCGTGCCGTCACGGAAGCCGACGATACTCGCCGTCGTGGGCGAGCAGCACGGGCCTCTATCGCGCCGCATGGTTCGGGCCAGAGCGGCACTCGACCGGCCCCTGGCCGTGCTCGCGTTCGTCGCAATCGTCTGGGGAATCTGGGCCGCCGCGGTGATCTCACGCGGTGACGTCGACGATCTCCCGAGAGTCGGCATCACGTTCCTCGACCAGGGCGCCGGCTCGAGCGCCGAGATCGACGCGCTGCGCCCGAACGCGACGCGCAGGTTCGGCTACGACGGTCAGTTCTTCCTGTTCATCGCGCTCGATCCGACCGGCGCCCGGCCGTACATCGACGAGCCGCCGTACCGCTACGCGCGGATCGTCTACCCGCTCCTCGCGCGCGCGACGGCGCTCGGCCGGCCGGGTGCGGTCACGTGGACGCTCTTCGGCCTCGGCCTGCTCGCCGTGGGCGCGGGCACCTACCTGCTGGCGCGTTTCCTGGCCGCGCGAGGCGCGTCGCCGTGGTACGCGCTCCTGTTCGGCCTGACGCCGGGCCTCCAGATCGCCGTCAATCGTGACCTCGCCGAGCCGCTCGCCTACGCGTTCGTCGCCGGAGCGATGGTGGCGTTCGGCGCCTCTCGCTCCCGGCTCGTCCTTACCGGCGTGCTGTTCGGGCTCGCCGGCGTGACCCGAGAGACGACGCTCCTGTTCCCACTCGCGCTCGCTCTCTGCCTGTGCCTCGGCTGGGGGACCACGGCGCGGCGCCGCGACCTCCGGGGCGCGGCGGTGCTCGCCGCGCTCGCGCTCGCCCCCTACGCCGTCCTCCGCGGCGGTCTCTGGCTCTGGCTCGGAAACCTCGAGACCGAACGCGAGCCCCGGTTGGAGGTGATCCCTTTCCGCGGCATCCTCGAGGACTGGCCGCTCGACCGGGTCGAGCTCGAACAGCTGTACGCGGTCGTTGCGCCATCGCTCCTGGCGCTGGCGGCGATCGCGCTGACGGCGAGCTGGCGCACGCCGGTCTTCGTCGCGCTGCTCGCGAACGTGCTCGGGCTCGTGGTCTTCCTGCCCGGTGCTTCCTACGCCGACATCGTCGCCTCCAGCCGCATCGCCCTCGGCGTGGTTGTGGCCTTCGTCGCCTGCCTGCCACTCGTGGCACGGCCGGACCGAGTGCTCGTCGCCGCCGTACCGGCGGTCCTCTGGTTCGCGCCGTGGTACTCGCTGTTCCCGACCGCCTTCGGGAGGTGAGCGGCCCTGCGGCTCACGCCGCCGCCCGCAGCCGCGGCGCGAACACCGCCGGCAGCGCGATCGCGAGCAGCGCGACCACGAAGAAGTAGTAGAACGACATCGTCAGGTAGAAGGCGTTCGCGGCGAGGGTGCCCACCAGCGCCGCGGTCAGCCCCCAGGCGAGCGGGCGGACGCGGGCGGACACGGCGTCCCCGGCGGCGGCCAGCCCGCGCCCGATCGCGCGGCCGGCGGCGAGCCGCCGGAAGAGGTACCAGACGAAGGCGGCGAACAGCGCCGTCCCCACGAGGCCGGTCTCGACGAGCAGCGCCACGTAGAACGAATGCGGCCCGAAGTCGTCGCGACCTGTCACGAACTCGTAGTAGACGGCGAAGTTGTTGAGGCCCAGGCCGAAGAGCGGGTTCGTCGAGAGGACGTCGGGGATGAACTCGTACACGACGAAGTGGGCAGAGGCGCCGCGCCCGCTCGTACTCGTGCGCGCGCGGAATACCGTCTCGAAGAAGTCGGCGCGCTGGGCGACGAAGGCCGCGACGAAGACGGCGACCCCCGCCAGCGGCAAGAGAAAGGCCCGCGTGAGCAGGAGCCGCCGGTACGGCACCGCCAGCACGACGAGCCCGCAGAGGAGGCCGAGCAGGCCGCTGCGCGAGAGCGTCGCCAGCTCGACGAGGAACAGGAACACGAGCAGCGCGAGCAGCGGCGTCTTCAGCCGGTGCCCGCGCTCGAGGCGCAGGTAGATCGGCAGGAGCACGAGGAGCGGGACGAGCAGCTCGATGCCGAGGTGGTTCGGGTCGAGCGAGAGCGCGTTCGGCCGGTACACGTCGGCCCCCTGGATCGCGCCGAAGACGTTGATCTGCCGCTCGGCGCCCGTAAGCGGCGTGATCAGCGCCGCGTCGAGGTTTCGGCCCGTCAGCTCCGCGACCGCGAGCTGGACGACGCCGTAGGCGGCGTTGAGCGCCAGCCCGCCGCAGAACGCGGCCAGCGTCCACCAGTAGTAGCGCTCGCCCCGGCGCACGACCAGCGAGATGCCGGCGACGAGGAAGAGGAAGTGCAGCAGGAACTTGACCATCCCCTTGGCCCACTGCGCGAGCGCCTGCGACGAGTCGAGGTTGAAGAAGCCGATCAGGTAGACGAGGGCGAAGAGGACGAAGAAGAGGAGCGTGACGGCGGCGGCCCGGGTGAAGCGGCCGTCGAAGCGCTCCAGCCGGTTGATCGCGAAGACGACGAGGAAGAGCATCGTCAGCACGTCGGAAAGCGAGAGCGCGCCGGCGAGCTCCCACTGCAGCTTCGCGAACGTGACGGTCACGATCGTCGCGAAGAACAGCGCGTCGAGCAGGGGCTCTCGGCGGCTCATGAGAGCGAGCGGAGCAGGTCGGCGGTCTCCTCCACGCGCGCCCGCCGCGACAGGCGCTCGCGGTGCTCCTCGGAGAGCTCGACGTCCGGCAGCCCGCCCGCCGCGAAGCGCGCGTGCAGGCCGGCGAGCGCGTCGCGGATGCCCTCGACGTCGTCGGGCGCGGCGACCACGCCCGCTCCCGTCTCGCGGATCAGCTCGGCGGCGGCGCCGTCGGTCGGGACGACCGCGAGCACCGGCCGGCGGGCCGCGAGGTACTCGAACACCTTGCCCGAGACGACGCCGCGGCCCCGGCCGCCGGCCTCCGGGATCAAGAGCAGCAGCGCTTCCGAGTCACGCTGCAGCTCGAGCGCCTGCCGGCGGGGGGCGTAGGCGATCAGCTCCAGCCGGTCAGCGAGCCCGAGGTCCGTCGCCCACTCGAGGTCGGACTTGCGGAAATCGCCGAGGAAGCGGGCGTCGACGTCGAGGCCCGAGTCGTGGAGCGCCTGCATGAACGGGCGCGGGTCGCGCTTGCCGAAGAAGCTGCCGGTGTGCGTGATCCGGAAGCGCTCGGCGGGCCGGTAGTCGAGCCCCGCGAAGTCGTCGAAGTCGCAGCCGTTCGGGATCACCTCGACCCGCCCGCGCGGCTCGAGCTCCCGCAGCTCGTCGGCGATGAAGCCGGCCACGCAGGTGATCGCGTCGGCGCGCCGGGCGACGAGGCGCCCGAGCGCCAGGTCGACCCGCTCCTTCGCGCGCACGGAGGCCCGCTCGGTCCGCCGGTGCACGTGGGCGACGAGCGAGTCGCGAAGATCGGCGACCCACTTCACGCCGGTCGCGCTCTGCGCAGCCGCGCCGATCAGGTGCACGGATCCCGGCGGCGAGGTCGTGACGACGACGTCGATGCCGTGCTCGCGCACGAGCCGGATCGCGGCCGGGACGGCGGTCACGTTCCACGAGACGCTCGCGTCGGGGACCAGCACGCGGCGAACGGCGAGCTTGGCGTGCGTCGCGACGAGGGCCGCGCCCTCCTTGCCGTGCAGCTCGTCGGCCGGCCGGCGGTGCGAGGGCCCGAGGAAGCGGGCGCGGTGCACCCAGGCGTTGCTCGGCGAGCGCAGCTCCCCGTCCCGGTGCACCCACTTCGGGTCGTCCGGGGCGAGCACGTGGGTCTCGATGCCCAGCGCCGGCAGGTACTGGGCGAGCTTGAGCGGGCGCTGGACGCCGCCGCCGCCCGCCGGCGGGAAGTAGAAGCTCACGAGCAGCGCCTTCACCGGCTGCCGATGGTACTCGGGCGGCGGGCGTGCCCTGCGCGTCCTACAGTCCCCTCCGTGGCGTTCCTGGGGGTCGACGTCGGCGGCACCTTCACCGACGCCGTGCTGCTGGCGGACGGCGAGCTGCGGACGGCGAAGGTGCCGACTGCCGCGCGGCAGGAGGAGTCCGTGCTCGCGGCGGCCGCGGCCGTGGGCGCCTTCGCCGAGCCGGTCGAGCGCTTCACCCACGGGACGACGATCGCGACGAACGCCCTGCTCGAGCGTCGCGGCGCCCGGACGGCGTTCGTGGCGACGACGGGCTTCGAGCACCTGCTGCACCTGCGCCGCCAGGACCGCGCCCACCTCTACCGCCCGTGCGACGCCCACCCGGATCCGGTCGTCCCGCTCGAGCGGTGTCACGGCGTGCGCGAGCGCATCGGCCCGGACGGCGTCCTGATGCCGCTCGAGCTCGGTTCGCTGCCCGACCTCGGAGACGCCGAGGCCGTCGCCGTGTGCCTGCTGTTCGCCTTCCGCGACCCCTCGCACGAGCACGCCGTCGCGGTGGAGCTCCGCCGCCGGCACCCCGGCGTGCACGTGGTCGCCTCGTCCGAGGTGGCGCCGGAGCTGCGGGAGTACGAGCGGGCCTCGACGACGGCCGTCGACGCGTACCTCGGCCCGACGACGGCGCGCTACCTGCGGGCGCTCGCGGCGGCCTGCCGCGAGACGCAGCTCCCGGAGCCGCTCGTGATGCGCAGCTCCGGCGGCGTCGTCGAGCTCGAGGAGGCGGCGGCGCACGCCGCCTTCGCGCTGCTCTCGGGGCCGGCCGCGGGAGTGATCGGAGCGGCGAGAGTCGCGCGCCTGTCCGGCTTCGACGACGCGATCTCGTTCGACATGGGCGGCACGTCGACCGACGTCTGCGCGATCGTCGGCGGCGTCGCGACCCGCTCGGCCGAGCGCGAGATCGGCGGCCTCCCCGTGCGCCTGCCGACCGTCGACGTCGTGACCGTGGGCGCCGGCGGCGGCTCGGTCGCCAGGCGCGACGCGGGGGGAGCGCTGCAGGTGGGGCCGGCCAGCGCGGGCGCCCAGCCGGGCCCCGCCTGCTACGGGCTCGGTGGCGCCGAGCCGACGGTCACCGACGCGAACCTGCTGCTGGGCCGGCTGCCAGAGCGGCTCGCGGGCGGGCTCGAGCTCGACCGCGAGGCCGCCCGCCGCGCGCTGGCCGGCATCGACCCCCGCGACGTCGTCGAGGTCGTCGACGCGGAGATGCTCCGCGCGCTGCGCGTCGCCTCCGTCGAGCGCGGCCTCGATCCGCGCGGCTTCGCCCTCGTCGCGTTCGGCGGCGCCGGCCCGCTGCACGCGTGCCGGCTCGCGGAGGAGCTGGGCATCAGCACCGTGCTCGTGCCGGCCGCCGCGGGAGTGCTCTCCGCGGTCGGCCTCGTCGCCGCGGACGAGCGCCGCGACCGCGTGCGCTCGTACGTCGTCCCGCTCGCCGAAGCGGGCCCGCTGCCCGCGGAGGGCGAGGCGGAGCTCCGGTACGCCGGGCAGTCGTTCGAGCTCTCGGTGCCCCTCGGACCAGATCTCGCCGAGCGCTTCCACCGCGCGCACGAGGAACGCTACGGCTACGCCGACCGCGACCGCGCGCTCGAGCTCGTCGCGGTGCGAACGGCGGTCGTCGCGGCGGCGCCGGCGGTCGCGCTCCGGGGCCGTGCGATCCGCACGCGTGGCCCCGAGACGGTCGAGCTCGACGGCGCGACCTGCTGGGTACCCGCCGGGTGGGCGGGCGAGTCGGACGCGAACGGGACGCTCGTGCTGGAGCGGTCGTGAACGTCCCTCGTGCTCCTGGGGCGCCGGTGAGCGTGCCGGGCCGGAGGGAACAGTATGGGTAATACGGGCCCGGAGAGCACGGTGCGCTCAGCGGCGTCAGGCGGAGGCGGAGCCGGGCTCCGCCCGGCGGGAGCCGCCGCCGGCCAGGGGCACGAGGTCGAGCTGCAGGTCATCGGGGCGGCGTTACGGGCGATCGCGGACGAGATGGGCGCGGTGCTCGTGCGCGCGTCGTTCTCGCCCAACATCAAGGAGCGGCGGGACTGCTCGACCGCGGTCTTCGACGGGGCCGGCCGGATGATCGCGCAGGCGGAGCACATCCCGGTCCATCTCGGCGCGATGCCCGAGGCGGTGGCCGCCGCGATGGCGATCCAGCCGGGGCCCGACGACGTCGTCGTCCTCAACGACCCCTTCGCGGGCGGCACGCATCTGCCGGACATCACGCTCGTCTCCCGCACGTGCCTCGGCTTCGCCGCCACGCGCGCGCACCACGCCGACGTGGGGGCGGCCGAGCCCGGCAGCCTGCCGGCCGGCTCCCGGACGCTCGCGGAGGAGGGGGTCGTCGTCCCGCCGACCCTGCTCGACGACCGGGTGCTCGAGCGCCTCGTGAGGGCGATGCGCAACCCGGACGAGCGCCGCGGCGACCTGCGCGCGCAGCTCGCGGCCAACCGGCTCGCGGCCAGGCGGACCGACGAGCTGGCCGCCCGCTACGGCCGCGACCGCCTCGCTGCCGCCGCCGGAGAGCTGCTCGCGTACTCGGAGCGGCGTGTCCGGCTGGCGATCGCGGAGATCCCGGACGGGCGCTACGAGGCCGAGGACCGGGTCGAAGCGCCCGGCGGGACGCTGGCGCTACGCGCAGCCGTCACCGTCGCCGGCGACGCGATCGACGTCGACTTCGAGGGCACCGACCCGCAGCACGACGGCAATCTCAACTGCCCGCTCGCGGTCGCGCGCTCGGCGGCGTACTTCGTCGTCCGGTGCCTGACCGACCCCGACGTGCCCGCGTCGGGCGGCGCCTTCGCGCCCGTCACCGTGCGCGCCCCGGCCGGCTGCCTGGTCAACGCCCGCCCGCCGGCGGCCGTCGCGGCCGGCAACGTCGAGACGTCGAGCCGGATCGTCGACCTGCTGTTCGACGCGCTGGCGCCGGTCGTCGACGTCCCCGCGCACGGCCAGGGGACGATGAACAACGTCGTGCTCGGCAACGACGGGTTCACGTACTACGAGACGATCGGCGGCGGCCAGGGGGCGTGCCCGGCGGCGGACGGCCCGTCGGGGGTGCACGTGGCGATGTCCAACACGCTCAACACCCCGATCGAGGCGCTCGAGCTCGCGTACCCGCTGCGCGTGGAGCGCTACGCGCTGCGCCTGGGGTCAGGCGGCGCAGGGCGCCACCGGGGCGGCGACGGGGTGATTCGAGAGCTCCGGGTGCTCGAGCGCTGCCGGCTCTCGGTGCTCGCGCAGCGCCGCGCGGCGGGGCCACGTGGCCGGCGCGGGGGCGCGGACGGCGCCCCGGGGCGGACGCTGCTGGACGGCCGCGAGCTGCCCGCGTTCGCGTCGGCCGAGCTCGAGCCCGGCGCCGTCCTGCGGGTCGAGACGCCCGGGGGCGCCGGCTGGGGCGTCCCTATCCGCTCGCGGCCGGCAGGCGGTAGAGCGTGAAGCGCCCGTCCCGGTAGACGACGGGCAGGTCGAGGGTGAGCTCCGATCGCTCGCCGTCCACGACCAGCCACCGCGCGCCGCAGGCGCGGGGGATCGAGAGATCGCCCGTCTCGAAGAACCGGGCTGCCTCGTCCCGCCGCTCGTACGGACGGTTCTCGTCCGTGTCCGCGACGTGGGCCGGCGGCCCGTTGCAGACGTACACGGGCGCGTACGCGGCGACGCCGTAGCTCGTCTCCGGATCGGAGTACACAATCGCCCCGGCCGGCACCTGCTCGTTCAGCGCCTCGACCAACCCCGGCGTCAGCGGGCTCGGCCGGAACGCCGGCGACGGCGACCATTCCGTGAAGCCGTGCACGAAGACCGGCAGCAGGAACAGCGTCGAGGCGAGCGCCGCGGCCTGCTCGCGCGGCAGCCGGTCGCGGAAGCCGTAGGCCAGCGCGGCGACCGCGCCGGCGACGCTGAACCACGTCACCCATGCCGGGCCGCCCTCCGTCAGGACGTAGTTGAAGTCGCCCGGATAGAGGAGCTGGCAGGCGATCCCGCCGGCGAGCGCGACCGGCGCAGCGAACGGGCCGATCAGCGCCGCGAGCACGCCCATGCCGCCGGCGAAGGAGAACGTCAGCGGCATGAAGCCGGCCAGGCGCCGCGCCTGGGAGAGCGAGACGACGTCGGCGAACTGCGCGAACAGCGGCGGCACGAGCGTGATCGCGAAGACCGCCAGCGCGCCGCCGACGACGTACGCCGACCAGCGGCGCCGGGCGGCGAGGCCCGCCAGCGGCAGCAGCAGGAGGGCCGCGACAGCCGCCGGGCCGGCGCGGGCGAACATCTCCGCCGAGAGCCGGAAGCTGGAATCCGAGGAGACGACGAGCTGCCCCGCGTACTGCTCGAGCCCGCGGGCCCGCTCGGCGGCGTCCGGACCGACCGACGCCGTGTCCCCGACGACCGGGAGCAGCCAGACGAAGAACGCCGCGGGCGTCACCGCGAGCGCGGCCAGCGCGACCGCGCCGGTGCGTCCGTCCTCCCGTCGCCAGCCCCAGCGAACGGCGACGAAGCCCGCAAACGGGACGAGCAGGAAGATCGCGTAGGTCGGATGGACGACGGCGACTGCGAGCGCTGCCGCCGCGGTCGAGGCCGCCAGACGCCACGACGGCCGTCGCAGGAATCCGAAGGCGAGCGCGAGGACGGCCGGCACCAGCAGCTGCCTCGAGGCGGTCGCGGGCAGTGAGAGAACCGTGTACGCGCCGCCGTGCCCGGGCGCCATCGCGATCAGCGCCACCCCCGCCGCGACGGCGGCGGCGGCCGGGACGACCGCCCTGAACAGGGCGTAGCCGGCCTCGTACGCGACCAGGACCGCCAGCGGCGCGAGCACCGTCGGCAGGTGCTCGACGACCTCGGCCGGCTCGGCCCAGGCCACCTTGGCGACGAGCGCGAGGAAGCCGTGCCAGAGCGGGAACGCATAGCCGGGATGGAGGCCGCCGTCGGGGAACTCGTTGACGGCGTCGAGCGAGAGATCGTCGAACGAGAGCAGCTTCTGCACCCGGCCGAGGTGGAAGAGGCCGTCGCCGCCGCGCTCCCCCGCCACGTGCCAGAGCAGCAGGCCGAACACGGCGCCGGCGGCGCCGACCTCCTTCCACCGGGGGATCCGCGCCCGGCTGGCGCCGCGCGCGAACGGAAACGCGACGGCGCCCGCGCCCAGCTGGAGCACGAGCACGAGCGTGAGCGAGCCGCCGACGAGGAACGTGACCGACATCGCGCCGAACAGCAGCGCCAGCGCCCAGGCGAGCGTGGCCGCCACCCCCCGCTGGCCCAGCGCCCGCGCGACCAGCCACCCGGGCGCGAGAACGACGCCGGTCGCGAACGCGAGCCGGAGCAACAGGAATGCATCGTTCATCCGTCTAGCAGCGCCTCGACGTCGCCGGAGCCGAGCCAGGCGGCGGCGTCCCGGTACAGCGCGCCCCGCTCGCCCCGGAAGAGCCGGCCGCGCACCAGCAGCGCGGCGCGCAGCAGCCGGCGCGCCCGCTCCGCATCGCGGCGGCCCCGGTGCTTGCGGAGGAAGCGCAAATGGCCGCGCAGGTTCTCGCGGTAGAGCCGGCCGCCGTGCGCGGCGCCGCCCACGTGGACGCAGTCGGCGCCCGGGAAGAAGACGACGCGCCAGCCGGCCTCCCGGAAGCGCCAGCACCAGTCCGTCTCCTCCGAGAAGAGAAAGAAGTCCTCGTCCAGCGGGCCGACCTCGTCGATCGCCGCCCGGCGGACGAGCATGCACGCGCCCATCACGAACTCGGCGTCCCGCACGCCGTCGTGCCGGAAGCTGCCGGCGTAGAAGCTGTTCAGGAGCTCGGATCGCGGCGCGAGCTTGCGTAGGAAGAAGTACTCCGTCGCGAGCCGCCACGGCGTCGGGAAGCCGCGCACCGAGCGCTGCAACGTGCCGTCGCGGTTCAGCAGGCGCGGTGCGACGAGGGCGGCCCCCGGCGTCTCGTCCGCGAAGGCGACGAGCCGCTCGAGCGCGTCGCCGACCAGCCACGCGTCCGCGTTGAGGATCAGGACGTAGCGCCCGGAGGTCTCCGCGATGCCCCGGTTCCAGCCGGCCGCGAGGCCGAGGTTCTCCTGCTCGACCACCCGCACGGCCGGGAACCGCTCCCGAACGAGTCGAACGGTCCCGTCAGCCGAGCCGTGGTCGACGACCACCGTCTCCAGCCCGCGGACGCTCTCGAGGCACTGCTCGATCCAGGGCAGCGCGTCCAGCGTCACGACGACGGCGGCGGCCTCAGCCATGCTCGACCCGCGGCCGGGCGCCGCCGCGCAGCCCCTCCCAGAGGAGGATCGCGCCGCCCGGCACGGCGAGAAGGAGCGTGACGACGAAGAAGAGGAACCCGGCCGCGAACGCCTGGTCGGCGCCGATGCCGACGCTGCCGAGGAAGCTGACGAAGAACGCCTCCCGCACGGCGAG
The DNA here is from genome assembly GCA_036555085.1 of Gaiellaceae bacterium. Taxonomy (GTDB): domain Bacteria; phylum Actinomycetota; class Thermoleophilia; order Gaiellales; family Gaiellaceae; genus Gaiella. The sequence continues at coordinate 29,041 of DATBMD010000088.1, read as the reverse complement.
GCCGTTCAGCGTGAACGGCACGAGCAGGACGAGGAAGAAGAGCGGCCCCATCACGTAGTAGATCCGCGGGCCGAGCTCGATCCCGACCGCCCGCGCGACCGCCCAGATCGCGAGGATCCGGACCGCCTGCAACGCGGTCGTGAACGCGAACGCGCCGAGCAGGAGGCGCGGGTGCCCCCGGTAGTGGTGCACGCCCTCGTAGAAGGACCGTAGCGGCCGCTCGAGGCGAAGGCGCCGGAGCGGCCCGCGCGAGCGGGCGAGCAGCGGGCGTGCCGAGCGGGCGAAGAAGACGACGCCGAGCACGATCGTCCCGAAGACGAACACGCCCTCGAGCCAGAGATACGCGCCGACGTCGTAGCGGCCGACGGCGAGCAGGAAGCCGACCGCGCCGAGGAGCACCGTCGCGGCGCCGCCGAGCCCGCGCTCGAGCAGGACGATCGCCGTCACATCCCCGGTGCGGCCCGGGTGGCGGCGGGCGGTCTCGTAGACGCGGACTGCGTCGCCGCCGATCGACGTCGGCAGCACCTGCCCCGCCGTGTAGGCGACGAAGTACGAGCGGACGAGCCAGGCGAGCCGCTCGGGAATCCCCTGCGCCGCCAGCAGCCACCGCCAGCGCAGCGCCATCGGCGGCACCGTGCAGACCATGATCGCCACCGCGAGCAGGAACCACCAGGGATCGGCGTCCGCGAGCACGTCGATCGTGCCCGCCAGGTCGACCTTCCACACGAGGTACGCGACCGCGAGGCCGGTGAGGAGGAGGGTCAGCGCGACCCGCACGCGACGGCTCATGTCGCGAGGCGGGCGTGGACACGCTGGAGCGCGTCGATCGCGTCGAGGATGTCGGCCTCGGAGTGCGCGGGTGACAGCGGCAGGGAGAGGACCTCCTCGCCGGCCCGCTCGGCGACCGGCAGCGGCGGCTGCTCCGGGTATCGCTCCCGGAACCAGGTGAGACGGTGGACGGGCAGGAAGTGGATGCTCGTCGCGATCAGCTCGGCGTCGAGCGCGCCCGCGTACTCGTCGCGGGTCGCCCCGGCCCGCTCCGGATCGACGCGGACCACGTACAGGTGCCGCGCATGGGTGTCGCGCGGGTCGCGAGCGAGCGGCTCGATGCCCTCGAGCTCGGCGACGGCGTCGTCGTAGAGCGCGAACTGGCGCTCCCGGACCCGCGCGTGCTCCTCGAGGCGCTCCAGCTGGACGAGCGCGATCGCCGCGAGGACGTCCGCGAGGTTGGCCTTGTGGCCGGGCGCGACCTGGTCGTAGCGGGACCCCTCGCCGCGCCGGGTCAGCCGCATGGCCCGGATCGCCTCGGCGACGTCGTCCCGGTCGGTCGCGACCAGCCCGCCTTCCCCGGCCGCGACGTTCTTCGTCGCGTAGAGCGAGAAGCACGCCGCGTCGGAGATCGAGCCGACCTTGCGGCCGCGGTAGGCGCTCTCGAACGCGTGCGCCGCGTCCTCGACGACCGGCAGCCCGAGCGCCAGCAGCGGGTCGAGGTCGGCGGGCTGCCCGGCGAGGTGCACCGGCAGGATCGCCTTCGTCCGCTCGGTGACGAGCGCGGGGACGCGGCGTGCGTCGATGTTGAGGTCATCGTCGCGGACGTCGCAGAAGACAGGCCGCGCCCCGCAGTGCTCGATCACGTTCGCCGTCGCGGGCCAGGTGATCGGAGTCGTGATCACCTCGTCGCCGTGGCCGACGCCGAGGGCGAGCAGCGAGAGGTGCATGGCGGCCGTCCCGGACGAGACGGCGAGCACGTGCCGCGCACCGAGGTAGGCGGCCGCGCGCTCCTCGAGCAGGGCCGCCCGGGGGCCGGTCGTCAGCCAGCCCGAGCGGAGGGTGTCGGCGACCGCCGCGATCTCCTCCTCGCCGACCGAGGGCGGCTGGAACCCCAGGCGGAGGCTCCGGCGCGTGCTACGTCGGGTCGACATCGACCTGGAAGCGTACGGCCTGCGCCGCGCGGTCGGCCCGCTCGAGAGCGTCCTCGGGAGACGTCCCGACGGCCAGGATCGCGCCGGCGCGGTCGGCGCCGCGACGCAGCGGCCCGAAACGCCACCCCGGCCGCCGGTAGATCCGAGCCCAGCGGACGCCGTCGACCGCGAGCGCCTCCTCGACGCCCTCCACCTGACGGAGAACGCCCTGCGGAGCAACGAGAAAGCGGACGCACGCCCCGCCGAGACGGCCATGTACGCCCGGCGGAGACACCGGCCGGCCGAGCGCGAAGCCCAGCGCGAGCCCGTTCAGGTCGACGCCGAGCGCCGCCTCGCAGAGCTCCGCGTCATGGCCGCCCCCGAGCCGGGCGGCGACCTCCATCACCCGCGGCCCTTCCGGCCCGAGGCGTACCTGCACGTAGCTCGGCCCGTTCCGGATCCCGACAGCGCAAGCGGCGGCCGCCGCCACCGATACCGCCTCGGGCGTCGCGTGCGCGCTCGGCCAGACGTGGGCGAGCGCCACGCCGAACGCCGGCGCCGCCGCCGTCAGCCGGTCGGTGACCGTCAGCGGGACGAACGACCCGTCGAGCCAGACGCCGTTGACCGTGAGCTCCGGCCCCTCGACGAGCTCCTCGACGAGCACGCCGCCCGAGCGGGACTCGGCGCGCGCGCGCTCGAGCGCAGCCGGAAGCTCGTCCGGCGCCCGCACGAGCGACAGGCCGAGCTGGCCCTGGCGGTCGGGCGCCTTGACGACGCACGGGAACGACAGCTCCGGCTCGTCGGGGCCGTGGAGCCGCGGCTGCGGCACGCCGGCGGCCCGCAGGCGGTCGCGCTGGCGTGCCTTCGAGACCGCGACCGCGGCCGTGGCGGCGTCGATCGGATGCGGGAGCTCGAGCCGTTCGGCCACGCGCGCGGCGACGCCGACCGTCCAGTCGGCGCCGGGAGAGATCAGCCCGTGCACGCCGCGTGCTCGTGCGAGCCGCTCGACCGCCTCCTCGTCCTCGCTCGAGACCACCGCCCGCTCGTCGGCGAAGTCGAAGCCCGGGGCCCGCGGGTCGCGATCGGCGGCGATCGTCTCGATGTCGGCCCGCCGGGCTACCGCCTCCAGCAGGCCGAGCTGGGCCGGGCCGGCGCCTAGGACGAGGAGACGGGCGCGGCGCGCCCCGGGGCGCTCCGCCACCAGGCCTCGTTCTCGCGATACCAGGCAACAGTCCGCTCGAGCCCGTCCTCGAACGCCGTCCGGGCCCGCCAGCCGGTCAGGCGCTCGAGCTTGTCGGTCGAGCCGACGTGACGGTCGACCTGGCCGGGCCGCTCCTCGACGTGCACGACCGTCGCCTCGCGATTTCCGACAGCCGCGAGCACGGACGCGGCGATGTCCGCCACCGACAGGTCGACCCCGGTCGCCACGTTGACGACCTCGCCGGCCACGTCCTCGAGCGGAGCCTCGATCAGGGCCTCGATCGCCTCGGCGTCGTCGTCGACGTAGAGCCAGTCGCGGCTCGCGCGACCGTCGCCCTGGATCGTCAGCGCCCCGCCCGTGAGCGCCTGCGTGACGAAGCGCGGCACGACCTTCTCCGGGTGCTGGCGCGGGCCGTAGTTGTTGAAGGGCCGGACGATCACCACCGGTAGGTCGTAGGTGACGTGGTAGCTGTAGGCGAGCCGGTCGGCCCCCGCCTTCGTCGCCGCGTACGGGCTGCGCGGCTCGAGCGGGTGCTCCTCGTCCATCGGCGCGTACGAGGCCGTGCCGTACACCTCGCTCGACGAGATCAGCAGGAAGCGCTCGACCGGCGCCTCCCGCACGGCGTCGAGCAGGATCCGGGTTCCCTCGACGTTCGTCGCGACGAACTCCGCGGCGCCCTCCCGAATCGACTTCTCGACGTGCGACTCGGCGGCGGCGTTCACGATCACGTCCACCTCGGCGACCACGTCGCGGACGAGCGCCGCGTCACGGATGTCGCCGTGCACGAACGAGAGGCGCTCGTGGCCGATCACCCCCTCGAGGTTCTCGAGGCTGCCGGCGTAGGTGAGAGCGTCCAGCGAGATCACGTCGTAGGGCGTGTGCGTGAGCAGATGGCGGATCAGGTTCGACGGGATGAACCCGGCGCCGCCGGTGACGAGGACGCGCTTCGGTCTCACAGCTCGCGGTCGATCGTATAGAGCGGGCGGTTCTCGACCTCTCGCTGGATCCGGCCGAGGTATTCGCCGACGAGCGCGAGGATGAAGCCCTGGACACCGAGCACGAAGACGACCAGGGCGCCCAGGAGCAGCGGCCCGGGGAAGTCGTCCTCGGCCACCCAGTAGACGGCCCCGTAGACGCCGAGCGCCGAGGCGGCGAGCGTGCAGACGACGCCGAGCACGACGCCCGCCCACTGGATCGGCTGCGGCCAGAAGCCGGCCAGGACGTGCAACGAGAGTCGCGTCAGGCGAAGCGGCGAGTAGCGCGACGCGCCCTGGCGGGCCGCGTGCCCCACGTCGACCTCCGTCACGGACGCGCCGCCCGACAGGACGAGCGCCTTGGTGAACTTCTGCCGCCCGATCGCCCCCAGCATCGGCTCGAACGCGCTGCGCCGATAGCCGTTGAACGCGCAGCCGAAGTCGGAGATCGGGACGCCCGTGAACCGGCGCAGCATCCCGTTGATCAGCCGGGACGGGAGCGTCCGGCCCCACGAGTCGTGGCGCGCGGCCCGCCGGCCGCTGGCGACGTCGTAGCCCGCGTCGAGCGCCTCGACGAGGAGCGGGATGTCCTCCGGCGGGTTCTGGAGGTCGCCGTCCATCGTCACGACGAGCTCGCCCCGCGCGCGAGAGAGCCCGGCGTGCATCGCCGGATGCTGGCCGAAGTTCCGCTTCAGCCGCACCGCCCGGACGCGGGCGTCGCCGGCGTGGAGTCGCTCGAGGGCGGCGAACGTGCCGTCGGTCGAGCCGTCGTCGACGAAGATCAGCTCGAACGGCCGGCCGAGGGGCTCGAGGGCGAGCACGGTGCGCCGGTACAGCTCGTCCAGCGTCGCCGCCTCGTTCAGCAGCGTGACCACGACCGTCAGCTCGGGCGCCGGGTCGACCTCCCCGGCGGGAGCGCGAGCGGCGAGCACGTCGGGGTGTCCCATACCGGTGGCCGGGAGCCTACCGCGTCCGCCTAGACTCGAGCCGTGCGCTGGCAGCCGGGCGAGACGATCGTGCGCCGCGAGCTGTGGCGCGGCAGGCCGTGGATGGGCACGCCGGTGCTCGTCGTCGAGGACGAGCCGGAGCTGCTCGTGACGTACCTGCCGCGCGGTGCGCGCTTCGAGTTCCCCGACGGGGACTGGCCCGGCGACGGACGCCATCCGTGGCACGGGCGCGGCGCCTGGGAGGGGCACGGCGTGCTGATGCTGCACCGCCCCGGCGACCGCTACTCCGTCTGGCACTTCTGGGACGGGCACCGGCGGCGCTTCGCCGGGTGGTACGTCAACCTGCAGGAGCCGTTCCGGCGGACGCCGATCGGGTTCGACACGCAGGACCTCGAGCTGGACATCTGGATCCCCGCCGCCGGCGGCGGCTGGGAGTTCAAGGACTGGGAGCTCGTGGACGAGCGCGTGGCCGACGGCCGCTTCACGGCGTCGGAGGCGGAGGGGATCCGCGAGACGGGCCGCCGGCTCGCGGCCCAGCTGGACGCCGGCGAGCGCTGGTGGAGCGACGGTTGGGCCGGCTGGCGCCCCGACCGGTCCTGGACGGCCACGCCGCTGCCGCCCGGCTGGGAGAAGATGCCGGCGGAGCCGCTGACCACCGGGAGGCTGCTCCTGCGCCCCGTCACCGAGGACGACCGGGAGTGGCTCGTCGCGCTCTACCTGAGCATCGGCGACACGCCCGAGCGGTCGGAGCGCGAGCTCGACGACGCCATCGAGCGATGGCGCTCGCTGGGCTTCGGGCACCACGCGGCGACGCTCCGGGACACCGGCGCGCCGGCCGGGGTGATCGAGCTCACACCCGTCGCGCCCGGCGGCCGCGGCGACGAGGTCGAGATCGGCTGGGCCGTGCGCGCCGAGCTGCGCGGCCGGGGGCTGGCGAGCGAGGCGGCCGCGGCGGTGATCGCGCACGAGCTGGGCCGGGGCGAGCGAGGTTGCGTCGTCGCGGACATCCGGCCCGACAACGCCGCCTCGGTCCGCGTCGCCGAGAAGGTCGGGATGCGCCGGCGCGGGCCGGGCCGGTCGCGGAGCGGCGACGCCGTCGACGTCTGGGAACGCTGCGGCTCGTGAGGCGCCGCCGCCGCTGACCGCTGCCTACGCCGCCTCGGCGTGCGGCACCCACTCCTCGACCGCGACCGGCGCCTCGCTCGCCCGGCGCCCCCGGGGGATCAGGAACGCCGCCAGCGCACCGAGGGCGACGACGCCCGCCCCGAACAGGATCGCCGGGTTCATGCCGTCGACGAAGCTCTCGCCGCTCTCGTAGCCGCCGTAGCGCGCGAACACCGAGGCCAGCACGGCGACGCCGAAGACGCCCCCGAGCTCGCGGATCGCGTTGTTGGCGCCGGAGGCCTGTCCCTCCTCCTTCGGCTTGACCGCCGAGAGGACGACGTTGGCGACCGGGGCGAAGAAGAGCGCCATGCCGATGCCGGCGATCACGAACGGCGCCACCAGCTGCGAGTACGGCGTGTCCGGCGCCGTCACCAGGCCCATCCAGGCCAGCGCGACCGCCTGCATCGACAGCCCGACGCCGATGATCAGCTTCGGCGGGATCCGGTCGGAGAGCGCGCCGGCGATCGGGGCGACGAACATCGGCGCGAGCGTCCACGGCAGGATGCGCAGCCCCGAGCCGAGCGCGGAGTAGCCCTGCACTGTCTGGAAGAACTGCGCCAGCAGGAAGATCGAGCCGAACATGCCGAAGTACATGAACAACGAGGCGGCGTTGGCGAGCGAGAACGTCGCGTTCCGGAAGAAGCGGATCGGCAGCATCGGATGGTCGGTGCGGAGCTCCCAGGCGACGAACGCCGCCACGAGCAGGCCGCCGAGCCCGAGCGCGGCGACGATCTCGGGGCTCGTCCAGCCCTGGGCGTTGCCGCGCACCAGGCCCCAGACGATCCCGAACAGGCCGGCGCTGACCAGCCCGAGCCCGGGCAGGTCGAGGCGCGTCGCGGCGCCGTAGCTCTCGGTCAGCCGGCGAAGCCCGAGCGGGATCAGGAGCAGCCCGATCGGCACGTTCAGCCAGAAGATCCACTGCCAGGACATGCCCTCGACGACGGCACCGCCGACGAGCGGCCCGAACGCGACCGCGAGGCCGCTGATGCCGCCCCAGGCGCCGAGCGCGAGGCCGCGCTTCTCGGCGGGCACTGCCGCGGACAGGATCGTCAGCGTCAGCGGCATCACGATCGCGCCGCCCAGGCCCTGCACGGCGCGCGCGGCGTTGAGCGCCTCCACCGTCGGCGCCAGCGCGGCCGCGATCGAGCCGAGCGTGAAGATCGCGACGCCGATCGTGAACACCCGGCGTCGCCCGAAGCGGTCGCCGAGCGCGGCTCCGGTCAGGAGCAGGACGGCGAAGGTGAGCGTGTAGGCGTTGACCGTCCACTCGAGGCTCTCGAGGGACGCGTTCAGGTCCTCGCGGATGACCGGGATCGCGGTCGTCACGACGAGGTTGTCGAGCGTGACCATGAACAGCGCGATCGACGTGATCGCGAAGGTCCAGAGAGTGTGCGTCCGGCTCATCTCGTTCCTTCCCGTTTTTGATAGTGAGTGATTACTTTCTTCATTGGCGAAAAAAGGGGGGCGCGGCGCCTACTCCTGCATCGCGTCCTTGCACGCCTCGAGCAGGCGCTGCGACCACGGCTCGGGATCCTCGACCAGCCCGAGCGACATCAGGATCGTGATCAGCATCCCGTTCGCGAAGAACGTGCTGATCACCTCCGGCGACTCGCGCGAGGCCTGCTCCGCGAGGTCGACGAGGTTGCGCCAGGCGGCCCGGTTGAGATGGTTGATGTCGGCGTCGTCGCTCGACGTCCAGGACTTCAGCATCAGCATCAGGCGGTCGCGATCCTGCATCAGCGCGGTGTACGCCTCGCCCATGGCGCGCAGCGCCTCGACGCCCGACTTGCCCGCCGCGGCCGCGGAGAAGACCTGGTAGAGCTCGTCGCCGCAGCGCTGCTGGGCGGCGAGGTAGAGCTGCTTCTTCGAGCCGAAGAGCCGGAACAGGTACGGCTGCGAGATGCCCGCGGCGCGGGCGATGTCCTCGGTGGACGTGCCGTGGTAGCCCCTGAGGGCGAACTCGTGCGTGGCGGCGTCCAGCACCGCCTGCCGCCGTTCCTCTGCCGTCTGTCGCGTCGTGGTCGCCATCTCGATAGTAGTGAGTATTCACTCACTATCCTCGCCTGTCAAGTCGGCGGCCTCTGTGGAAAGATCGTCACGCTTTCGGCACGCGTCGGCCATGGCTCTGCGAGCCATGGCCAGGGTCAGACCCCGGACATGGCCCTAACAGACGAGCCGCCGGCAGCCGGCTGCAACAACCCCGCAACGTGCAGGGAGATCGCCGCCTCCCGGCCGGCGGTTCGCACCGTCCGGGAGCGTAAGCACCTGCTTACCGAGAGCCGGCGAACGGCGCCAGGGCGGCGACGACGCGATCGACCTCCGCCTCCGACATCGCCGTCGCGAACGGCAGCGCCAGGGCGCGGTCGAAGGCGCGGTCGGCGCCCGGGAACGAGCCGCGGTCGCAGTAGGAGCCGAGCCGGTGCAGCGCCCACGTCCCGATCTGGGCCTCGATGCCCTGCGCGCGCAGCGCCGCGAGCGCGTCGTCGCGGCGATCCAGCAAGACGACGTACGCCTGCCAGCCGTGGCGGTCGCCCTCGGCGGCGGACGGCGTCTCGACGAGGTGCTCGAGCCGCTCGGCGTACAGCCCCGCCACCCGCTCCCGCTCGCGCAGCAGCGACTCGAGGCGCTCGAGCTGCGGGATCCCGACCGCGCAGAGGATGTCGGCGAGGCGGTAGTTGAGCCCCGGCACGGGGATGTCGAACGCGCCGTGCGTCAGGATCCCGTGATGGCGGAGCCGGCGCACGGCGTCGGCGTACTCGGGAATCGAGGTCGTCACCGCGCCGCCCTCGCCCGTCGTGACGATCTTCCGCGGATGGAACGAGAGGCAGCCCATGACGCCGAGCGAGCCGCACGCGACCCCTTGCCGGCGGGCGCCGAGCGCCCCGGCCGCGTCCTCGACCAGCGCGACGCCGGCGGGGACGGCCGTCTGGATCGCCTCCCAGTCGGCCGGCCGGCCGAACAGGTGCACGACCACGACCGCCTTCGTGCGGGGCCCGACGGCGTCGTACACGCGCGCGGGCTCGACGTCGAGCGTGACCGGGTCGACGTCCGCGAGCACCGCGCGCGCACCGCAGAGCTCCACGGCGTTCGCGGTCGCCGGGAACGTGTACGCGGGCACGACGACCTCGTCACCCGGCCCGACGTCGAGCGCCAGCATCGCCAGATGGAGCGCCGCGGTCCCCGACGAGACGGCGACCGCGTGCTCGACCGAGCACGCGCGCTCCAGCAGCCCCTCGAACTCCTCCACCTTCGGGCCCATCGTCAGCCGGCCCGAGCGCAGCACCTCCTCGACCGCCCGGAGCTCGGCCTCCCCCACGTCCGGCCGGGCCAGCCGGATCTCCTCGTTCATGCAGGGACGCCGAGCCTGGCCCGGTACCAGGCGATGGTGCGCGCGAGCCCCTCGTCGAGCTCGACCCGCGCGGCGAAGCCGAGCAGCTCCTGCGCCTTGGCCACGTTGGGGATGCGCAGCTCGACGTCGGTGTAGTGGAGCGGCTGGAAGGCGATCTCGCCGGCGCAGCCGGTGAGCCGCTTGATCCGCTGCGCGAGGTCGTAGATCGTGACGGCCGAGCGGGGGTTGCCGATGTTGAAGCTCTCGCCGACCGCGTTCGGGTGCTCCAGCGCCAGCAGCGTCCCCTCGACCATATCGTCGACGTAGCACCACGCACGGATCTGCGAGCCGTCGCCGTGGATCGTCAGGTCGCGCCCGGCCAGCGCCGCCTCGATGAACGCCCTGATCGCGCCGCCGCCGATCTGGCCGGGGCCGTAGACGTTGAACGGCCTCACCGAGACGGTCGGCAGGCCGAGCTCGGCGTGGTAGGCGTGCGCGAGGTGCTCGCCGGCGAGCTTGGAGACCGCGTACGTCCAGCGCGCCTCGCCGACCGAGCCGATCGAGGTCACGTGCGCCTCCTGGACGTTGAACGCGTGCTGTCCGAACACCTCGCTGGTCGAGAAGTCGACGACCCGCTCGACGGTCTCGCGCGACGCGTTCGCCGCCTCGAGCACGTTGGCGGTGCCGAGGACGTTGACCCGCATCGTCCGCACCGGGCTTTCGAGCACCGTGTCGACGCCGGCGATGCCGGCGCAGTGCACGACGTGCGTCGCGCCGCGCACGGCCGCCGCCGTCCGATCGGCGTCCAGGACGTCCGCCTGCACGAACGTGAAGCCGGGATGGTCGGTCAGGTCGGTGCCCGAGAGCGCGTCACGGTGGAGGTTGTCGACCGCCACGACCTCGTTGCGGTCGACGAGGCGCCGCGCCAGGGTCGTGCCGATGAACCCGGCGCCGCCCGTGATGACGATGCGCTTCCCGGTCAGAGGCACGCGGCGAGTCTACCCGCGTGACGGCGGCGCCCCCGGGCGCCGTATCGTCGTCGGGATGCGAAACATCCTGCTCGTGACGCTCCTCGCGGCGACGATCGCCGGCTGCGGCGGCGGCGAGCCGGCCGACGCCTCGACCGAGCTCCGGATCGCCTTCTGGGAGGACTCGGCGCAGCAGGAGAGCCGCGTCGACTGGTTGCTCGCCTGCGACCCGCCCGCCGGCACGCACCCCGACCCCGCGGCAGCGTGCGCGCGGCTCGACGAGACCGGCGCCGCCGCCTTCGCGCCGCTCCCGGACCAGGCCTGCACCGAGATCTACGGCGGCGCGCAGCGGGCCGAGATCTCGGGCACCGTCGACGGCGAGCCGGTCGACGCGAGCTTCCAGCGCACGAACGGCTGCGAGATCGAGGCGTGGGACGCGCTGCTCGGCGTGCTGCCGCCGGGCGGCGTCGACCCCTAACAGCTACGCCACCAGCAGCCCTGTGACGTACATCAGCGCGATCCCGGCGAGGAAGCCGCCGATCGCCCAGCCGGACGTGAGGCCGCCCGGGGCCTTGCGCGCGACGTAGCGGCCAACCTCGACGACCACCTGCAGCGCAGCGCCCGCCGCGATCGCGAAGAACAGGACGCCGAGCACGTCGCTGGTCGTGTAACCGCCGATCCAGGCGCCGAGCATCGCGGGCGCGCCGGCGACCACGGCAAGGCCGGCGAGCATGGCGAGCGACACTCGCTCCCGCGCGGCCGGCGCGGCGATCCCGAGCCCTTCGGTCACGTTGTGGACCATGAAGCCGACGATCAGGAAGGTGCCCAGCTGCAGCTCGCCGAACGCGAACGAGGTGCCGATCGCGAGCCCTTCGCCGAGGTTGTGGACGCCGATCCCGATCGCCACGAGCAGCGCCAGCGCGAGGCCGGTCGCACCGGCGCCGCGACCGAGGCGGGCGGAGAGCAGCGTCATCCCGAGGTAGCTGAGCGCGACGCCGAGCAGGACGAGCCCGGGCCCCCCGAGCGCCGGCGGCAGGCCCGCCTGCAGCTCGAACGCCTCGAACAGCGCCTCGACGCCGAGGAACGCCAGCAGGCCGCCCGTCAGCGCCATGAACGCGGCCAGCCAGCGGGCGTCGGCGCGCCGCAACGAGGGCAGCCAGAGCAGGCCGAGCGCCACCGGGACGACGCCGACGAGGAAGCCGACGATCCCGTAGCCGAGGAAGCTCTTCGCGGACGCCGTCGGCGTCTCCACGGCCGCGGCGATCTCCTTCGTCGTCTCGATGCCGGTCGAGCTCGTGACGCCGATCAGGATCGGGTCGTCCTCGACCCAGTCGAACGGGACGACGATCGTGCTGGAGCGGAGCCGCCCGAGCGTCGCCGGCCCGTCCAGCGTGAACGGGACGATCGCGTCGTCGACGTTGACGTTCGCGATGGTGAGGTCGTCGGCCTGCGGATTGCGCACGAGGATGCGGATCTCGCCCGGCTCGAAGGCGACCCTGCGGATCTCGAACTCGTCGGCGGGCGGCGGGTTGCGCCCGATCAGGTCGACGAGCGACGAGCCGCTCGTGACGAAGATGCCGACGATCAGCGCGAGCAGCAGGATCGGCGCCAGCGCCCAGAGGCGCCACCTGAGCTCTCGCCCGCGGCCGCCGGCCGTCTCGGTGCCGGCCTCCACCTACTCCTCCACCTGGAAGTAGCCCATCCAGCCGAGCTCGGTGAACTCCGACTGGTGCGCGTGGAACATGAACGTGCCGGTGTTGGCGAACGAGATCTCCAGCACGCCGCGCTGCCCCTGGCACTGCATGACCGTGTCGGTGTACTCCCACGCGTCCCCGGTGCCGGTCGGCTGGTAGCGGAAGAAGTCCGCGTGCAGATGGAACGAGTTGATCAGGTCGAACTCCGTCAGGTTGGCGAGGTAGATCCGCACGAGCTCGGAGCGCCGCACCTTGATCGGATAGCGGGCGTAGTAGAACGTGCGGCCGTTGACGGTGTAGAAGTTGTTGCCGCCGTCGGCGTCCGTGTCGTAGCCGTTCATCACGAGCACGAGCTCCTGCGCCGGCGGGCGAGGCTCCTTCGGGTCGATGATGAAGGCGCCGTAGAGGCCCCGGTGGATGTGCTTCTTCAGCGGCGTCGCGTGGCAGTGGTAGAGGTGCAGGCCGGCGGGCCGAGCGGGAAACTCGTAGGTGATCTCGTCGCCGGGGGAGACGATCTCGAAGACGCCGTCCATGTTCGTCGGGTGGATGCCGTGAAAGTGGATCGTGTGCGGATGCGAGCCGCCGTTCAGGAACCGCACGCGCAAGAGATCGTCCTCGGTCGCCCGGATCACCGGGCCGGGCACGGTGCCGTTGTACGTCCAGGCCGGGAAGAAGATGCCGGGGGCGATCTCGAGCTCGCGGTCGACGGCGGTGAGCGTGTACTCGCGCACCCGGCCGGGCTGGTACGGCAGCCGGGGCGGCGGGTAGAGAAGCTCGTCGAGGTCGTTCGGCCCGCCGACGGCCGGCGCGCCCGGGCCGATCATCGCCGCGTGCCCCATGGTGGCCCCCTCGTGCGACGAGACCGAGCGCGGCGCGGCGTGGTCGTGCGTCGAGTGGTCGTGGCCCGCCGCGGAGGCCGAGCCGTCGAGCGCGAACCTGGCGGCGACGGGCGCCGCGGCAATCGGGCCGGCGGCGCAAAGAAGCGCGCGCCGTGTGAACTTCTTTTTAGTCATGCCTAAATCCGAAGTGTAGAGTATTCTCAGATCGTGGGCAACGAGTTGACAGAGCGGCGCTCGAGCGCCGTCGAGGATTACCTGAAGGCGATCCTGCGCCTCGAGACGGAGGGGCAGCACGCGACGACGAAGGCGATCGCGGAGCGGCTCGACGTCAGCGCGCCGTCGGTGACGGCGATGGCGAAGAAGCTCGCGGCGGACGGGCTCGTCGAGCGGAAGCCCTACCGCGGCGTCGTCCTCACCGACGACGGCAGGCGGGTGGCGCTCGAGGTGGTTCGCCATCACCGGCTGCTCGAGCGGTACCTGGCGGAGCGGCTCGGCCTCGGCCTCGACGAGGTGCACGACGAGGCGGAGCGGCTCGAGCACGTTCTCTCCGAGGAGCTGGAAGCGCGCATCGACGCAGAGCTCGGCTTCCCGACCCACGACCCGCACGGAGACCCGATCCCCGACCGCGACCTGCAGCTCGCCGACGGCGGCGAGCGGTCGCTCGCCAGCCTCGAGCCGGGCGAGCGGGCCACGGTGACCCGCGTCCCCGACACGAGCTCGGACGTGCTCCGCTACCTCGCGCAGCTCTCGCTGCTGCCCGGCGCAGCCGTCGAGCTCGTGCTCGCCGCGCCGTTCGACGGGCCGCTGACGGTCCGCGCCGGCGGGTCCGAGCACGCGCTCTCGCGCGAGCTGGCGGCGGCGATCGGCGTCGCCTGAACTACCATCCTCGCCCGGTGAGCGGGCAGCGAACGGTTCTCTTCGTCGGCGCGGGGCGACACCAGCGGCGCGCGATCCTGCGCGCGAAGGAGCTCGGTCTGCGCGTGGTCGCCGTCGACCGCAACGCCGAGGCGCCGGGGCTCGCTGAGGCCGATCGCGCGGAGCTGGTCGACTTCGCGGACATCGACGCCGTCACGGAGGTCGCGCGCCGGTACGGGGTCGACGGCGCGCTCACCGTCTCGGCCGACCGCGCGGTTCCGGTCGTCGCAGCGGTCACCGAGCGGCTCGGCCTGCCCTCGATCGGCACCGCGACGGCGCACCGCATGACCCAGAAGATCGCGATGCGGAGAGTGCTGGCCGACGCGGGCGTGCCCCAACCGGCGTTCGCGGCCGTGCGGTCGCTGGCGGAGGGCCGCGCCGCGCTCGCGACCACCGGCGTCCCCGCCGTCCTGAAGCCCGCCGACTCCGGCGGCCAGCGCGGCGTTTTCCGGCTCGACTCCTCCGACGACCTCGACCGTCACCTGCACGCGGCGCTCGCCGAGTCGCCGGCCGGAGAGGCGATCGTCGAGTCGTTCAGCGAGGGCACCGAGATGAACGGGATCGTCGTCGTCCGCGGCGGCGAGGCGCGGTCGCTGACGCTCTCGGACCGGCTGCGACCGCCCGGCATCGGCTTCGGCGTCGGCTGGATCCACGTCTATCCGGCGGGGATCTACGGCGACCAGCTCGAGCTGGCGGAGCGGGTCGCCGAGCGCGCGACCGAGGCGCTAGGCCTGCGCGACGGGATCGCCTTCCCGCAGCTGATCGCCGACGCGAACGGGGGCGTCTCGGTCGTCGAGGTGGCCGCCCGGATCCCCGGCGGCCAGATGGCCGATCTCGTCCGGCACGCGGTCGGCGTCGACCTCGTCGAGATCGCGCTCCTGCAGGCGCTGGGCGACCCGGTCCCGGACGAGCTGGCGACGCCGCGCTTCTCGCAGCCGCTCGCCATCCGCTTCTTCACCGCGCAGCCCGGTCCGCTCCCCACCGGGCGCGTGGTCGGAATCGGCAGCCTCGACGGCGTGCTCGCCGCGCCGGGAGTGGTGCAGGCGGAGACCTACCTGCAGCTCGGCGAGACGATCCGGCCGGTCCGGCGGGACGGCGACCGCCGCGGCTACCTGATCGCGGTCGCCGACACGTCCGTCGACGCGCTGGAGCGCGCGGAGGCGGCAGCGCTGCTCCTCGAGGTCGAGGTCGAGCCATGAGACGTCCTTGTGCCTTCGACCTCGCCCACTACGCCGAGATCCTCGACGCGGCGAAGGCCGCCGGCTACCGCTTCGCCCGCTTCGGCGAGGGGCCGGAGGAGGGCGATCTCTTCCTGCGCCACGACGTCGACCTCTCCCTCGACGCGGCCCTGCGGATGGCGGAGCTCGAGACCGCGGCCGGCGTCACCGCCACCTACCTCCTGATGACCGAGTCGATCTTCTACAACCTCGCCTCGCCGGAGGGGACGCACGCGATCGCCCGCCTGCGGGAGCTCGGCCACCCGGTCGGCCTGCACGCCGTGTACCCCAACGCGCGGCTCGACGAGCGGTTCGAGCCCGTCGTCGCCTGGCACAACCCGGAGCCGGCGTACATGAGCGATCCCGTCGACGGCGCGATCAACGTGATGGGCGAGCGGTACTTCACCCCCGCCACGTACCGCTCCGACTCGAACCAGCACTGGCGGGCCGGCTGCCCGCACGACGAGCTGCGGGCCGGCGCGTTCCCGTGGGTGCAGGTGCTCGTCCACCCGGAGATCTGGGTCTACGAGGGCGCGACGATGGGCGAGACGATG
Organism: Gaiellaceae bacterium; assembly: GCA_036555085.1. Taxonomy (GTDB): domain Bacteria; phylum Actinomycetota; class Thermoleophilia; order Gaiellales; family Gaiellaceae; genus Gaiella. The sequence continues at coordinate 13,339 of DATBMD010000088.1, read as the reverse complement.
CGCTCGATGCTCGACGCCGAGCGTGCGCGGCGGCTCGCGCAGCTGCCCGGCGACCGCATCGACCTCGCGTGAGACGTCCTGTGCCGGCCTCCCGATCAACGCCCCTGATCGGCGCCGGCCGCGCCAGCGTCCGCTTCAGGGGTTGTCGTGATCCCGAGCCTGCTTCTGCAGATTCGGGATCTACGGAGAAGGCGTGAGAGCGCTCACGATCCTGGTCACCGCCGCGGGTGCCCCGGGGACGGCGGCGCTCGTGCGCGCGCTGCGCGCGAACGGCGAGCGGCCGGTGCGGCTCGTCGGCACGGACGTCCAGGAGCGCGCGATCGGGCGCCACGTCTGCGACGCGTTCCACCTCGTCCCGCCGAGCGCCGACCCCGCGTACGCGGACGCGATCGCGCGCCTGGTGGAGACGGAGGGAGTCGACGTCGTGCTCCCCCAGTCGTCGCTCGACGTCGTCCCGCTCGCCGCGGGCCGCGACCGGATCGGGGCGCACGTGCTCGTGTCGCCGCCCGAGACGAACCGGCGGGCGAACGACAAGGCGGAGACGTACGCGCTCCTGCACCGGCTCGGAGTCCCGGCGCCCGCGTTCAGGCGCGTCCAGGGGGCCGCGGCGGTGGGGGAGGCGGCCCGGGAGCTCGGCTATCCCGACCGGCCCGTCTGCTTCAAGCCCGTCCACTCGTCCGGCTCGCGCGGCTTCCGCGTCCTCGACGCGCAGGTCGACCGGGGGCGGCAGCTGCTCGAGGAGCGCCCGGGGGCGCTCGCCATGCGGCTCGAGGAGGCGGTCGAGGTGCTCCCGGCCGAGGGCGGGCCGGAGCTGCTCGTGATGGAGCTGGCGACCGGAGGCGAGCGCACGATCGACGGGATCGCCGACGGGGAGCGCGTCCTGCTCGGCCACCCCAAGACCCGCGAGTCGATGCGCGCGGGCCTGGCGATGTACTTCGTCACGCTCGACGCTCCCGAGCTGCTTCCGCTCGCCGACGCGATCGTCGCGTCGCTCGCGATCGAGCACTTCTTCAACATCCAGCTCGTCGGCGAGCACGTGATCGAGATCAACCCGCGCATCTCGACGGTCGTCTACCAGGAGGACCTCAACCTGCCCTACCTCGGAGTGAAGCGCGCGCTCGGCGAGGTTTCGACCGAGGAGCTCCTGGCGCTGCGCTCCCGCATCCGGCCGGGCCGCACCGCGCTGCGCTACTTCGACCAGGTCGAGTGGGACGCCTGATGGGCACCTGGGGCGTCGGGCCGTTCGACAACGACGAGGCGGCCGACTGGCTCGCCGCGCTGGTCGACGTCGACGACGCCACGCTCCTCCACGAGGCGCTGGACGAGGTCGCCGCCGCCGGGGAGGGCGAAGAGGTCGAGCCGGGCTGGGCCGCTGTCGCGCTCGCCGCTGCCGAGGTGGTCGCCGCCGGCCTTGGGCGCGGCGGAGTGGGGCTCCCCGACGAGGCGCGCGACTGGCTCGAGCGCCATCCGCGGGTCGTGACGGACGCGCATCTGGAGCCGGCCCGGGCGGCCGTCCGGCACGTGCTCGACGCGTCCGAGCTGCGCGACCTGTGGCTCGCCTCGGCCGACGGGGACGACTGGCTTCGGCGCACGCGCGACCTGCTGGAGCGGCTGGCGTGACCGCGTTCGGCGGCAGCGGCCGGCGCCGCAGGGTGTGCTCCGTGGGGCCCCCGTGGGGGACCACCCGGGGTCGGGGGGAGCGCGAGCTCCCCTACCGGAACGATCGCAGGGATCTCGTCACGGATGGGTGACGGGACCGTGCCGGAAGCGCGCCGATCGATCCACAGCGAGCAGCCGCTGCGCGTCGTCCACTGCCCGGTCAACACCGCCGGCGTGCCCTGGACGAACGTGCAGGCGCTCCGGCGGCGCGGCGTCGACGCGACGCTCGTCGTGTTCAACCGTTATCCGCTCCACTCCGAGGCCGACTGGTCCCTTGAGCGCCGCGGCGGCCTGGTCCGCCGCCAGCTCACGCAGTGGCATGCGCTCGCGAAGCTGCTCCCGCGCACCGACGTCTTCCACTTCTACTTCGGCCTGACGCTCGTGCCGCAGTCGCTCCAGTTCCCGATCCTGCGCGCGTTCGGGCGGAAGTCGGTCCTCCACTACCTCGGCACCGACATCCGCAACAAGACGCCGGCCGAGCTCGCCTACGGGAAGAAGGCCGGCGCGCAGGTGGTCGGCAGCTACGACGCGATCCGGTGGGTGCCCGAGGCGGAGGTGATCCCGCCCGGGATCGACCTCTCGCGGATCGAGCCGTCGCCGCCGACGGGTCGCGCGCGGCCGGTGATCCTGCACGCCCCCTCGTCGCGGCGCCGCAAGGGCACCGAGCACGTGGTCGCCGCATGCGAAGGGCTCGACGCCGACCTCGAGCTCGTCGAGGGGCTCCACCACGACGTGGCGTTCGAGCGCTATCGCAACGCCGACATCGTCGTCGACCAGCTGAACGCGGGCTGGTACGGCCTGTTTGCCATCGAGTGCATGGCGCTCGGCAAGCCGGTGGTGACCTTCCTGCGGGAGGAGGCGGTCCGGCGGACCGAGGCGGCGCTCGGCACCCGGGTCCCGCTCGTGTCCGCGACGGCGGAGACGCTGCGCGAGCGCCTGCGGCCGCTCGTGGCCGACGCGGCGGAGCGGCGCCGGCTTGGCGCTGCGTCCCGCGCGTACGTCGAGCGGGTTCACGACGTCGAGCGGATCGCCGACCGCCTGCTCGACGTCTACGCTCGGATCTGATGCACGCGCGGGCCGCGGTCTGATGGCGCTCGGGGCGCAGCTGAAGCGGCTCGGCTCCCAGTCGCTCGTCTACGGGCTCGGCGGGCTCGTCTCGCGCATCATCGCGGTGCTGCTGCTGCCGCTCTACACGCGGTACCTGACGCCGGCCGACTACGGGCGCGTCGAGACGCTGATCGCGCTCACGGCCGTGCTGACGATCGTCCTCCGCTTCGGCATCACGAGCGCGTTCTTCCGCTGGTGGTTCGACGCCAGGACGCCGGCCGAGCGCCGGACGCTCCTGCGCACCGCGTTCTGGTTCACGATGGGAGCGTCGACGGTGGGGCTCGCCGCGCTCGTGCTCCTTGCCGACCCCGTCTCGCAGGCGCTCTTCGACACGACCGAAGCGGCCGATCTCGTCGTCGCCGCCGGCGTCCTGCTCTGGGCGCAGATGAACTACGAGCAGCTGACCTCGGTGTTCCGCGTCGAGGAGCGGCCGGCTGCGTTCGTCGCCGCGAGCCTCGCGAACGTCGCGATCACGATCGGGGCGACGGTCCTGCTCGTGGTCGTGCTCGACGAGGGGCCGCTCGGCGTCATCGTGGGCAACTTCACCGGCACGCTCGTCGTCTACGCGGCGCTGCTCGGCTACCGGCGCGAGCAGCTCGGGCTGGAGCTCGACCGCGGCCTGCTCCGCGAGATGAATCGCTTCGGCCTGCCCCTCGTGCCGACGGCGCTGTTCCTCTGGACGACCAACTTCAGCGACCGCTTCTTCCTGGTCAAGCTGGCCGACGCCGCCGAGGTCGGCCTGTACTCCGTCGGGGCGCGGATCGCGTCGGTGATGGTGCTGCTGCTGACCGCGTTCCGGATGGCGTGGCCCGCATTCGCCTACTCGATCGAGGACGACGCCGAGGCGAAGCGCACCTACGCCTTCGTGCTGACCTACCTCACGGTGATCGCGTCCTGGACCGCGCTCGGCCTCGGCCTGCTCTCCCCGTGGCTCGTCGACCTGCTCGCTGCCGCCGACTTCGCCGACGCCGCGAACGTCGTCGCCCCGCTCGCGTTCGCCGCGGTCGCGTTCGGCGGCTACATCGTGATCGCGATCGGGATCGGACGCGCCCGCCGCACCCAGTTCAACTGGGTGATCACGGGGGCCGCAGCGGTCGTCAACGTCGTGCTCAACCTCATGCTGATCCCCCCGTACGGGATGATGGGCGCCGCGGCCGCGACCGTGGCGGCGTTCGTCGTGATGCTCGTCGGCATGGCCTGGTGGTCGCACCGGATCTACCCGGTGCCCTACCAGTGGCGCCGGGTCGCGACCGCCGCGCTCGCCGCGGTCGGGCTGGTCGTCGTCGGAAAGCTGCTCGACCTCGGGCCGGCGCTCTCGGTGCTGCTCGTGCTCGCCTACCCGCTCGCGCTCGCCGCGGTCGGGTTCTACCTCCCCGCCGAGCGGCGGGCGATCGGCGCGAGGCTCCTCCGTCACCGGGCCGACGCCGGCTCCGCTCCTTAGCGTGGGGGAACCCATGGTTCCACCTCCTTCGCCGCAGCGCAGAGGGCTGGCCGTAGCTGGCCTCCCGGCCGGCAAAGCCGGCCTCCGGCCCCAAACCGCGGATCCACGGGAGCTCTCCCTGCATCACGGCACACGCCGCAACCTTCCGTCCACGCTCCGAACACGTCAAGGCTCGTCACAACGTCACGAGTTCCCGCCCCCAAGAAGCTAGCCGCAGCCGGCAGGGCTGCGCCCGAGAAACCGCAGCACGCCGCGGCAGAGGCCGAGGGCGGCGCGGCGCTGGACGGCCGGCGTCGCGAGCAGCCTGTCCTCGACCGGGCTCGTCATGAAGCCCAGCTCGACCATGATCACCGGCACGTCCGACCAGTTGAAGCCCGTGAAGTCCGCCCGCTCCCAGATGCCGCGGTCGGGGAAGCGCAGCGCCCGGACGAGCTCGCCCTGGACGAGCAGCGCGGCGCGCCGGCTCTCCGGACGGACGTCGTCCGTCCAGCCGGGGCGCAGCGCCGGATACATGGTGTGCGTGCCGCGGACCGCGGAGGAAGGGCCCGCGTCCGCGTGGATGCGGAGGAACAGGGCCGCGCCGGCGCGATTCGCGATCCGGGCGCGGGCCACGTTCCCCATGCCCGGGCCGGCCGTTTGCGCGCGCGTGAGCACGACGCGCACGCCCGTGCGCTCGAGCAGCGGGCGCAGCCGGCGCGCGACCCGGAGGGTGAGCTCGGCCTCCGTCAGCCCGGTGACGACGCCCCGGGTGCCGCCCCCGTCCTTGATCTTCCTCGTCGCCGAGCCGGGGCCGATGGGCTCGGTCTCCGCGTTGGCGCGCAGGTCGTGACCCGGGTCGAGGACCACGACGGGCCCGCTCGCGGGCATCGCCGCCGGCGCAACGCCGGCCCCCACGACGACCGAGAGGAGGAGCACCGCCAGCCGCCCGTGCACGGCTCCACCGTAGCCGGCGGCGCCAGCCGCCGGACGAGCGTGCCGCTCAGCCGTTGCGAAGCCGCCGCAGCTCGCCGGCGGCGAGGACGAGGTAGTAGACGGCCCCGTCGGGCCCGACCTCGAGGTCGACGATCCCCCTGGCCGCAGTCGCCAGCGTTGCGGGCTCTGCGGCGAAGCGGCCGTTGCGCACGCGTGCCTCCCGCACCCAGCCGCGCACGTAGTCCGCGAACACGTAGGCGTCGCCGCGGAAGGCGCCGCCGATCACGCTCGCGCCAGTCCGCGGCCGCGGGTACGCATGGATCGGCGCGCGGACGCCCTCCGCGCCACGCCGGTAGAGCCGGCGGCAAACCTCGGCCGCGGCGTAGGCAGGCTGGCGCCCGGCGCCCTCGTAGCACGGCCAGCCGAGGTTCGCCCCCGCCGGCGCGGCGTCGATCTCCTCCCAGGCGCGCCAGCCGACGTCCCCGACCACGGGGACGCCGCTCGCCGGGTCGAGGTCGAAGCGAAACGGGTTGCGGAGGCCGAGCGCCCAGACCTTCGAGCGGTTGTCGCGGGCCCGGCCGGTGAAGTACGGGTTCGTCCGCAGCCCCCGTCCGGACCGGTCGACGCGGAGCAGCTTGCCGGCGAGCGAGTCGAGGTCCTGCGATCGAAGCGCGTTCGTGTTGGCCCGCCCCCCGCGTGCACCGTCGCCGGTGGACAGGAACAGCGTCCCGTCGGCGGCGAACGCCACCTCGCCCCCGGTGTGGCAGCCGCAGTTGGCCGGGATGCAGTCGCTGCCGCGCGGAACCGCGTTGCAGTCGCCCGCGACGGTGCCCAGGACGACCGTCTCGCTTCCGGGCACGGCCCGGTTCCCGCGCACGCGGACGCGCGTCACGCGCATGCTCTTCGCCCCGGCGGGCTCGCTGCGATCGTGCTCGTAGGCGTAGTAGAGGTAGACGTAGCCGTTGCGCGCGAAGCCCGGATCGGCGGCCACGTCGAGCAGGCCGCGCTCGTTGAACGCGTTCACCCGGGCGCGGATGTCGACGAGCGGCGCTGCCAGCAGACGGCCCCCGGCGACGACCCGCACCACGCCGCGGTGCTCGGCCACCAGGACGCGGCCGTCCGGCAGGAAGGCGAACGCGGTCGGCGCGACCAGGCCGCCCGTAACCACCTGCCGCGACGCCCCGCCGGCTGCGCCGGCGCTCCCGACCGCGACGAGCAGGATCAGGGCGAGGAGGCGCGTGCGCACCACGCGATCCCCTGCACGCCCGCCAGCCTCGCGACGCTCTTCAGCCCGCTCCCGTCCGCCCCGATCTGCGAGAGGCCGTCGGCGTTCGCGAACGCGATGCTCGCGCCGTCGGGGGACCACGCCGGCTCGCGAACGCGACCCGCTCCGCCGCGGGTCACGTTCGTGTCCCCGCTGCCGTCGGGCTGCATCACGTGGACGTCCGAGGCGGCGGCGCCGTTCTCGAAGCGCGCGTACGCGATCCTGGCGCTCGGCGTCCACGAGGGTTGCAGGTCGGTGCCGGCCGAGCCGCCGGTGAGGTCGCTCTTGCCCGAGCCGTCCGCGCCCATCGCCCAGAGCGCGAGCCGGCGCTGGAACACGATCCGCTCGCCGTCGGGCGACCACTGGGGCGCTCCGCCGGACTCGCCCGCGCCGCCGGTCAGGTTACGCTGGCCGCCGCCGCCGGTCCCCATCGTCCACACGTCGTAGGTCCCGTCGTCGGCCTGCCGGTCGAACGCCAGGCGGCTTCCGTCCGGCGACCAGGCCGGCGCGTTCTCGCGCTCGGGGCTGTTCGTGAGGTTGACCACGTCCTCGCCGGTGCGCGTCATCACGAAGATGTCCCCGTCGCGCCCGAAAGCGATCCTGCCGCCGTCCTGCGAGCAGGCGGGCGAGGTGTCCTCGCCGCCTCCGCCCGTCAAGCGGGTCAGCTTGCCGCCGTTCGGAGCGACCGCCAGCAGGTCTCCGCCCGACGCGACGACGATCTCCTCGCCGGCCGCTGCGCCCGGCGTCGTCGTGCCCGGCGTCGTCGCGCCTCCCGTGTCGCCGCCGGACGTGTCCGTGCCGCCGGCGGTGGTGACCGCCGCCGGCTCGTCGTCGCCGCCCGACAGCGCGACGGCGGCGGCGATCCCGGCGCCTGCCAGAAGCGCGATGGCAGCGACCGCGGCAGCGATCAGCCCGGTTCGCCTGCGGCGCTCCGGTGGCGGCTCGGGCGGCGGCGCCGGAGGCGGCTCCGGTGTTGTCACCACTGTCGGCGGCGCTGGTGGGGGCGGCGGCGCGGGCGGCGCGCCCACGGTCTGCGCGGAGCGGAGCTCCGTCCGGAACGCGGCGATGAGAGCGCCGGCGCTCGCGTAGCGGGCCTCCTTGCGCTTGTCCATCGCCGTCGCGATCACGTGGTCGACGCCGGGCGGGAGCAGGGGGCGAGACTCGCTCACGCGCGGCGGCGGCTCGACGAGGTGCGCATGCATGACCTGACCGTCGGTCTCCCGCTCGAACGGCGGCACGCCGGTCAGGCAGGAGAAGAGGACGCCGCCGAGCGAGTAGACATCGGTGCGGGCGTCGAGCCCTCCCCCCTGGAACTGCTCCGGGGCCGCGTAGTCGATCGTCCCGAGGAAGGCGCCCGGCTTGGTGAGGCCGTGGGACGTGCCGCTCTTCGCGATCCCGAAGTCCGAGAGGTAGCTGCGGTCGTCGGGCCCGACCAGGATGTTGGACGGCTTGACGTCACGGTGGATGAGGCCACGAGCGTGCGCGGCGTCCAGGGCGCTCGCGATCGGCTCGAGAATGCGCAGCGCACGCTGCGGCTCGAGCGGCCCGCCCCTGAGGATGACGCCGAGGTCGGTCCCCTCGACGAAGCGCATGACGATGTAGAGCCGACCGCGCTCCTCCCCGGCGTCGAGCACCTCGACGATGCTCGGGTGCTCGATCATCGCGGCCGCACGCCACTCGCGCTCGAAGCGGTCGCGGAGGGCGGTTTCCTCGGCGAGGTGCGCCGGCAAGAGCTTGAGCGCGCGCGTCAGCTTGAGCTGGACGTGGGTAACCCGATAGACGACGCCCATCGCGCCCCGGCCGATCACCGCCTCGATGCGGTGACCCGCCACGACCGTCCCGATCAGCGGGTCGACGCTCACGTCCTCGGCCGGAAGGCTACGCGACGATCCTGTACACCTGGAAGACCTCCGCGAACTCGCGGTTCACGTTGGTGCCGTGGGTGCGGGCGAGGTTCCAGATGTAGGCCGCGTTCGCGTAGCGGCGGTGCTGCTGCGAGGCGTAGCACTGGACGGCGGCGACCTTCCGCTCCACGTGCCGCTCCTCCAGCGCGACGTAGCAGCCGTACGAGAACTCGTAGTTGTTCCACGGGATCTCGTAGCCGAGGATCGTCGTGCGCTTGAACGCGCGCAGGCCCTCCTGCGCGATCGTCTGATGATCCTGGTGGACGTCGTGGTGCGACGGCTGGAAGACGACGTCGGGCTGCCACTCCTCCCAGAGCGCCACGAGCAGCTCCAGGATCTCCTGCCGGTGCTCGGGGAACGTGCGGACGTCGAAGTCGTGGACGACGAGCTGCGACTCGGGCAGGCCCAGCTCCGCCGTGGCCTCCCGGATCTCCCGGTCGAGCGTGTCGGGCGGGAAGCCCTCCGGGAGCGAGCGCGTCGCGATCGAGAAGGCGACGTAGCGCACCTCGCAGCCCGCCTCGACCAGCCGGGCCATCGTGCCCCCGCAGCCGAACTCGCCGTCGTCCGTGTGCGGCGCGAGCACGAGCGCGCGCTGCCAGCCGCCGGTCACGGAGCGCCCCCGGCAGGCGCCGGCTCACGTGGGCGAGGCGCGAGATCGGACGGAGGCGCCTCCACCGGCCGGGGCACGGGGCGGCGTGGCACGCTCGCCGCCAGGCCGGCGAGCCCGAGCATCGCCCAGGTCATCGGGTCCTCGAAGAAGGCGGCGTAGAAGAGCGAGTGCACGGCGATCGCGAGTAGCGTAAGGCCGACGGCGAGGGAGACACGAGACGTGAACCCGCGCCCCAGACCGCGGAACGCCGCTACGAGCGCTGCGCCGAGGAGCCAGAGGAAGAGCGCGAGCCCGGCGACGCCGGTCTCGGCGGCGACGGTCACCGGCGTCGTGTGCGAGGCGACCCGCTTCGGGTCCTCCCCGCGCACCCCGGTTCGCCGTGCGTACTCGTCCTTGAAGCCGCCCACGCCCACCCCGCCGAGCGGGTGGTCGGCCGCGATCCGCAGCCCCTGCCCGACGAGGTTCGAGCGGCCGCTCGTGATCCGGTTGAGCTCCTTCCGCGACTTCCCGACCAGCTCGTGCCGCACCTGCGGGACGGCGAGGCTGACGAGCAGGGTCAGCGCGGCGAGCGCGGCGAGCGCCGCCGCCGCGCGCCGGCCCCAGGCCGCAGCCGACGCGGCCACGACCCCGACCGCCAGGGCGACGAAGCTGGACTGCGAGAACGAGATCAACAGCCCGAGCCAGGTGGCCACGACGACGCCGTAGAGGCCCGCCAGCTTCCAGCCGCGGACGCCTCCGAGCAGGATCCCCGCGAGGGTGGCGAGCAGGGCGACCGCGAGGTAGCGCCCGTAGATCGAGGGGTCCCAGAAGACCGAGTTGACGCGGAAGAAGGGCGCGTACGCGTTGAAGACCTTGACGCTCGGGTTCCAGAACACGTCTCGGACGAGCCACTGGTAGCCGCCCACGGCCGCGTACGCGAGCGCCGTGCCGACGAGGCCGACCCAGAGCCACGTGAGCCAGCGCCCGCGCCACGGCAGCCGCGCGAAGCCGACCGCGAGGAGGCCGAAGGGGAGGACGAACGCTCCGACGAAGATCGCGCCCTCGCGGAGGTCGTCCGTCCAGACGATCGAGCTGCCCGTCCAGGCGACGAACGCGGCGAGCGGCAGCGCGACCGGGCCGAGCTCGCGGACGCGCTCGTCCCGCCGCACGAGCAGCTGCCACCCGAGCGCGATCGCGTACGCGGCGACGACGCCGTAGAGCGGCAGCAGGAGGCTGGCCTCCTCGTCGCCGATCTCGACGGGGATGCGGGCGGCGAGGCACGCGAGCGTCGCGAACGCCAGCAGATAGGGGTAGCGCTGGAGCGCCACCGCGCCGACCGCGGCGAGCACGATGCCCGCGCACCCCGCGGCCGCGAGCTTCGGGGTCGAGACGTTGGGGGCGAGATAGAGGGCGAGCCCGACCAGGCCGGCGGCCCACGCGGCGAGGGCGATCACCCTCAGCTCGCGGCGCGGCGCGACGAGCAGGCCGGCCAGCCCGAGGCAGCCGACGATCGCCGAGAGCTCGGCGGTTCCGATCACGCGTCCGGATCCCGCACGATCACCGCCGCCCGCGCCGCAAACCCGTTCGCCGACACGGTCAGCGTGAACCGTCCCTGACGCGGCGGCGCCAGGAGCTTGAGCGTGCCGGGGCGCGCGGAGCCCGACCGCGCTCCGAGCCGCCACTCGACACGGGCGGCGTCGGAGAGGACGAGCACCGCGAAGCGGGCGCCCGGACGGGTCTCGATCCGGTCGCGGCCCAGCACGACGTAGCGGACGAGGACGGTGACGGGCCTCGGCCGCGAGGCGGCGTTGCCGGCGACGTCGCGCGCGCCGAGCGTCAGGCTGTACGTGCCCGCGGGGACGGGCACGCCGTCGATGCGCCCGTACCACCTGATCGCGCCCTCGGGGTCGCGACGGAGCTTCTGGCCGCGGCGGACACCGTCGACGTACAGCGACACGCGCGCCTTCTCCGAGAGCTGGTAGCGCGCGACGACTCGCTCGCGACGGCCGTCGCCGTCGGGCGAGATCCGCCGCGGGCGCACGCTGAACGCCTCGAAGCGGGGCGGGGTGACGTCGACGCGGATCGGGTTCGGCAACGTGATCGTGCGGCGCTGCTCGAGGAGCCGGACTCGTGGCCGGTAGCGACCCTCGGGCACGACGGCGCCGGCGTCGTCCCGGCCGTCCCAGATGACCGTGACGCGCCCGCGCGGGGCCTTGCGGTTCCGCACCAGCTCGCGCACGGGGTCGCCGTCCCCGTCGACCATCCCGACCGAGATCCGGTCGCCCTCGCGCAGGCGGAAGCTGATGCGGGCGACGTCGCTGCGGCACTCGCAGACCGGCGAGAACACCTTGTCGACCCGCGGCCCGAGGATCGGGTTCGGCGTCAGCTTCAGCTTCTCCGTGTAGACGAAGGCGGCCGCGGTCGAGACCAGCAGGAGCGCCGCGAGGGCGACGGGGGCGAATCGCAGCATCGGCGCGCCGATTGTAGGCAGCACCCATCGGCCCGACGGGACGAGAGGGACCTGACGCCCACCTTGTGACGATCAGTCACAAGGCGGGTTGGCGCGCGCGAAGGTCACCCCCGAGGCCGAAGGCACAATAGGTCGCGCACCCGCCGACCGATGCGCAAGCGAACGCTCCTCATCCTGCTCGCCGGGCTCGGCGTGCTCCTGCTCGCCGGCGCCGGCGCCGCCCTCCTGCTCGCCACGCGGGAGCCGTCGGCCGGCCGTCTCGAGACGGCGATCACGGGCGTCTCGGTCGTACGACCACCGGCGCCGCCGCCGAAGCCCAAGCCGAAGCCGCCCCCCGCCAAGCCCAAGCCGCCGGCGCAGCCGGTCGACCGGCGCTGCTGGAACATGTTCGGCGGCGCGCCGGCGCGCGACCTCGCCCGCCTCGAGATCCAGCTCGGCATCCCCGCCAAGCCGCCGCTGTGGGCGCGCGGGCTCAAGGGCTACATCGAGTACCCGCCGAGCTACTGCGACGGGACGCTCTACGTGAACACCTACCGCGGCGACACGTGGGCAATCGAGGCGAGCACCGGCAAGGTGGTCTGGCGGCGGCGCAGCCGGGCGCAGAAGCACTCGACGCCGGCGATCGCGGGCCCGAACATCCTCGTCAGCTCGAAGGACGGGACGGTGACCGCCCTCGACCGCCGCAACGGCCGCGCCGTCTGGCAGATCCGCACCAACGCCGTCGTGGAGTCCTCCCCTGCGGTGGTGGACGGGATCGCCTACTTTGGCGCGACGGACGGGCGGCTCTTCGCCGTCGACGCCCGGACGGGGCGGATCCGCTGGGCCTACCAGACCGGCGGGCGGATCAACGCGAGTCCCTCGCTCGCGGAGGGGAGGGTGTGCATCAGCACCTACGCAGGCTCGATCCTGTGCCTCCGCGCCCGCGACGGCCGGCGGCTGTGGGCGACCTTCGTGAAGCGCGACGCCTTCCGGTACGAGAGCTTCTATGCCAGCCCCTCGACCGACGGCGAGCGGATCTTCACGGTCGCGCGGTCGGGGAAGGTGGTCGCCCTCGGGGCCGAGACCGGGCGCATCCTGTGGACGCAGGAGCTGAACACGCTCGGCTACACGACGCCGGCGCTGGGCCGCGACCGGATCTTCGTCGGCGACTTCGCCGGCGGGCTGCGCGCCTATCGGAAAACGACCGGGCAGCAGCTCTGGCGCGCCTGGGTCGGGGGCCGGATCCTCGGCGCCCCCGTCGTGGTCGGCGACCTCGTCTTCTTCTCGACCCTCGAGCAGAAGACGTACGCGGCGCGGGTCTCCGACGGCAAGGTCGTCTGGCGGTTCCCGATCGGGAAGTACTCGCCGGGGATCGCGACCGAGCGCGCCTACTACTTCTCGCTGAACGGCATCCTGGTCGCCTTCCGCGGCCGCTCGTCGCCGCCATGAGCGGTCAGGAGACGAGCGGGTGGCGCGAGCGCCACAGGGGCGATCGCTGCATCGCATACCCGGCGCCGCGCCACGCGGCGATGCGCCCGCGGTAGCCGGCGAGGCGGAGCCGGGCGCCGGCTCCGTCGGCGTCGGGGTGTCGCACCTCGTAGCCGAGCTCCGCAAGCAGGGCGCCCGCGATGCGCTCGAAGCCGAGCTGGTCGTCCGGCGACAGCTCGCTGCGCCAGTCGCGCACGCCCACGGTCGGCGGCTGGGCGAGCCGCTGCTGGTGCGGCTTCGCCGACAGGTCGAGCGTGCCGGCGTAGTCGACCATCGCGGGCTCGAACTCGAGGCCGGCGAACGCGCACACGCGCGAGAGCGTCTCCGCCGGGTCGGCGACGAGCCCCTCGTACCGGATCTCGAGGTAGCGGTCGGGCCCCACGCGGCCTCCGAGCGCTCGCGCCGCCTCGACCTCGGTCCGCCACTGGCAGGCGAAGCCGGCGACGTCCCGCGGAGTCGCCCATCCCTCGGTCACGATCCCCTGCGGCATGGCGAGGTACGACAGCGCCGCGTCGCGGCCGTCCCG
>DATBMD010000067.1:0-7152 GCA_036555085.1 Gaiellaceae bacterium | reverse complement strand
CGTCGAGGTCGACGTCGCGCACGGCGAGGAGGCCGCCGAAGCGCCGGCCGACCCCCCGCAGGCGGAGGATCGGCGCGGCGCTGTCGACGGCGGTCGCGGCGTCTGTCACGAACCCCTTACTTGATGACCGACGTCGTGACGACGCCGTTCCGGACCTCGCGGATCTTGCCCTGCCACGGCACCGACTTCTTCACGCACGGAGGCTGCGTGCGGCCGGGCGGTGGGCTGCTCTTCTTGAAGAGGCCGCCGAACGACTGGCTGACGTTGGGCACGTACCCGGCCAGCGTCACCGTCGGGTTGCCGTCGGCCCCCTCCACGATCTGCACCGGCCACTGGTCCTGGACCGCCTGCCGGTTGGCGTCGAGCTTCACGTTCCCGCGGTTCGAGATGTTGAACGGAGCGGAGAGCGTCTTCGGGAGAGCCTGCTGCAGCTTCCCCCCGACGGCCCCGGCGGAGGCGTTCAGGCCGGTGACGAGGGCCTTGGTGGCCTGGTAGTAGTTGTAGAGGAAGCCGTCGTCGAGGGCCGCATCCGTGAACGACGGATACACCTTCTTGGCGGCGGCGTGGTACTGGTTCACGGCCCGGCTCTTCAGACCCGGCGCGGTGCCGAAGCCGCCGACGTAGGAGCCGACGAGCCGCGGCGCGACGTCCTGGAAGCCGGTCAGGAACCAGAGGAACAGGTTGCCCGAGTGCTGCTCCGGCTTGATCGTGCCGTAGGCCTGCTCGAAGGCCCGCAGCGCCGGCCCGGTGCCGGTGCCGCCGACGACCCAGAAGTAGCCGTCCACCTCGCTGGGCGGCGGCAGCTGCCGGACCCACGAGGAGTAGTCGGTGGTGTTCAGCGGCGGGAACACGCGCTTCGTGATCTGGCCGCCGATGGCGCAGAAGTCGGCGATGATGCCGGCCGCGGACGTCCAGCCGAAGCTGTAGTCGTCCATGATGATCGCGGCCCTGCGCCAGCCGCTCTTCTTGTAGAGGATCTCGCCGAGGCCCGCGTTCCACTGGGCGCCGTCGCCGTGGTAGCGGAACACGTTCTTCGGCGCGATCTGCAGCGTCGGGTCCTGCGAGCCGGCGGTGCCGATGATGACGGTCTTCGCCGGACGCGCCTTGGCCCAGTTCGCGACCGCCACCGCCTCGTCACCCGACAGCGGGCCCACCATGACGTCGGCCTTCTGCTGCTGCATCAGGCGGCGGGTCTCCTTGAGCACCGTCGCCGGCGTGTCGTCGCCGCAGCCGTAGCCCACGACCTGGATAGTCTTCCCGCCGGCCTTCGCGCCGGTGATACCCGCGGACGGCTTCTTCGTGTTCTTCGGCTTGCCGCCCGCGAACTGCGCGAGCGCGATGTTGGCGCCCCCGGCGCCCGCCTCGTAGGCACCGCCGAACGCGCCCTTGCAGTCGGTCATGACCGCGACCCGCACGACACTCGAGGCCGCCCCCATCGCGGACGTCGCCGAGAGTGTCGCTCCGAGCGCGAGCGCGGCGAGCGGAAGCACCAGCTTCCACCCGCGCACGTTCCGTCGACTCATCGTCTTGCCCTCCTTCTGGTCGTTTCTCCCATAAGCGTCAGACGTCTGCTTCGCACCCGTGTTGGCCGTTTCCGACCTCCTTTCGCTACCCCTGTGAACCCGCGGGGCCTGCGGCGACGGCCGGCTCGCCGCTGCCGCCGTGGCCCCGCACAGCGTCCCAGACCCGATCCCACAGGCCCATCAGCCCGTCCGGCGAGGCGATCACGATCGCCAGGAACGCGAGCCCGATGACCGTGTTGAACGTCCCCCCGATCACCCAGAGCCCCTCTTCGGGGATGCGGTTCGTCACCTCGTTCGAGATCCAGATGTAGGCGAACGCCCCCAGCCACGCGCCCTCGATTCGCTTCAGCCCGCCGATGACGGCGATCACGAGCAGCTGGATCGTCGCCTGGAGCCCGATGTCGGAGGGCGAGAGCTGCCCCGACCACCAGGCGAAGAGCACCCCGGCGAGGGCGGCGATCAGCGAGCCGACGCCGAACGCGATCGTGCGGTGCAAGGCGACGTTGTAGCCGAGCGACGCCATCCGGACGGGCTCGTCGCGGATCCCCTGGAAGGCGATCCCGAACGGCGTCCGCACCAGGTACCGGACGAGCACGTAAACGGCGACCGCGACCCCGAGGCTCACGTAGTAGAGGCGCTGGCGGTCGTTGACGACGTCGCCGATGAACCCCGGCGTGTAGCGGTCGATGCCGGCGATCGGCGAGAAGCCTCCGACCTGGGTCACCTGGCTGACGAACAGGAACGCGATCACCGAGTAGGTCAGCGTGAGCATCAGGAAGTAGATGCCGAAGCTGCGTGAGGCGACCGCGCCGAAGACGAGCCCGACCCCGACCGTGAGCAGGACCGCCAGCACGACGGCGAGCGTCGGGTCCCAGCCGAGCAGGAGCCCCTTCGTCTCTCCCCCCACCCGCTCCGTGACCATGTTCCCGAGCGCATAGCCGGCGACGCCCATCAGGCCGGCCTGGGCGAGGGAGATCATCCCGCCGTAGGCGGAGAGGAAGACGAGGCTGGCCGCGCCGATGCCGAGCACGAACGTCTGGGTCAGCACCACGTCCATCCAGAACCCGGAGACGAGGTAGGGGCCGGCGAGCACGAAGGCGAGCGCGCCCGCGCCGATCAGGCGCTCGACGAGCACCTTGACCCGGTCGACGCTCACGCGGCCCTCCCGAAGATCCCCTGCGGGCGGAAGGCGAGGACGAGCGCCATGAGCACGAAGGTCAGCACCGGCGAGTACTGCGAGCAGCATTCGGGGCCCGACACCGGCAGGTACGCGGCCGAGAAGGCCGTCACCAGGGCGAACAGGAGCGCACCCGCGACGGCGCCGAGCAGGGAGCCCATGCCGCCGATGATCACCACCACGAGCGAGTTCAGCAGCCAGACGCCGTCCTGGCCGCCCGCGATGTTGCCCTGGGAGGTGCCGACGGTCGCGCCGAGGGCGACGAGCGCCGCGCCGACGACGAAGGCGATCGCGAACGTCACCTGGATGTTGATGCCGAGCGCCGACGTCATCTGCCGGTCGTCGACGCCGGCACGGATCACCATGCCCGTCTTCGTGCGGTAGAGCCAGAGCCAGAGCAGGATCCCGACCATGACGCCGAGGGCGAGCATCACGAGGCGGGCGAGCGAGTACTGGACGTCCCAGACGTGCATGTCGACGAGGCGGTTGGTCCAGCCCGGCCAGCCGATCCCGACCGCGTTGCCGCCGAACGCCTTGGTGCCCTCGGGCACGTGCCGGGGGAAGTGCGCGATCACCTGGTCGGCCACGATCACGGAGACGGCGATCGTGATCAGCGCCTGGCGCATGTCCTGGCCCTGGTTCCAGCGCAGCAGCAGCTGCTGGACGACGAGCCCGAAGAGCGCGATGCAGCCCATCGCGACGAGCAGCGGCACGACCCACTCGAGCGTGTTCACGTCGGCGGGCTGCACCGAGAAGCCCTGCCCGGTCATCGCCTGCTGGATCTCGTAGGCGATGTAGCCGCCGAGCAGGTAGAACGACCCGTGCGCCATGTTGACCACGCGCATCAGGCCGAAGATGAGCGAGAAGCCGCTGGCGACGATGAAGAGGAGCGCGGCGAACGTGACGGCATCCAGGAGCGTGAACACGAACGCGCCCGGGTTGTCGATCGCCGAGCCGAAGTTCGTCGTGCGCCAGTTGCCGCCGATGTCCGGCGCGCGCTCGGTGATCACCAGCACGTAGAGCAGCGCGAACGCGACGATGCCGGCCACGAGCGCGCGCGCCCCGTACCGGAGCGCCTTGCCGGCGTCGAACGTCCCGTTCAACCGCGATTCCCGGGCGGGGGCCGCAACGGCAGCGTGAGTCGTCCTCGTCCCACGACGCGGCGAACCTACCAACCTGTCTAGACCATTGCAACGCCAACTGAGCGATAATCGATTCTTGACCGGACGCGACCTGCGGCCTAGCCTCGGAGCCGAGTCCCCCACCCGACACGGAGGAGCGCTGTGAGCGAGACGTACCGCGCCGTCATCCCGTACGAGTCGATGGACCCGCTCGCGATCGGCGCGACGGACGACGAGTCCAAGAAGCACCGCGACACGCTCGAGCTCGAGATCCCGTCGGCGAACCTGGTCGCGGCGATCTACCCGGAGGAGCCGCCGCCGGTCGCGGACGTCGCCGACGCCGCGCGGCAGGCGCTCGCGAGCCCCGTCGACGGCCCGGCGTTCGCCGAGATCCTGGCCGGCCGGGCGAGCGTCGCCGTCATCGTCGACAACCAGTTCCGGCCGACGCCCTCGTCGAAGCTCCTACCGGCGGTGTTCGACGCGATCGAGGCGGCCGGGGTCGCGGACGTCCGCGTCTGCTGCGCCAACGGGAAGGTCTTCCCGATGTCCGAGTCGGACCTGGAGCAGAAGCTCGGGCGCGCGAACCTGGAGCGGATGGAGCGAAACGGCTGGCCGTTCCGCCAGAACGACCCGCAGAACCCCGATGCCTACACGTTCGTCGGCGTCTCCTCGGGCGGCACGCCGGTCTGGCTGCTGAACGAGGTCGCCTCGGCCGACGTCACGATCACGATCGGTCAGGCCCAGGCGAACCACTGGGGCGCCGGCGGCGGCGGCAAGCTGATCCTGCCGGGCGTCGTCTCGGACGAGACGGTCGAGTCGAACCACTGCGCGTTCGTCACCTCGCCGCAGACGCACTACGGCGCCTACGTCGGCCCGATGCGCTCTGACATCGACGAGGTCGCCTCGATGTGCGGGCTCGACTGCACGATGAACGTGATCCTCGACACGCACGGCCGGGTCGCGGATGTGATCTTCGGCTCCCATCCGGAGGCGCATCGCGAGGCGATCCGCCGCTTCAACGCGATCTACGCGTACGACAGCTTCGTGCCCGAGCACGGGCAGGCGGACATCGCGATCTGCGGCGTCTTCGCGCCCACCGACCACCTGTTCTTCCACACCGGCTGGGGCTGCATGTCCGCCGACCTCGTCGTGAGGGACGGGGGCACGATCATCTACACGAGCCCCTCGCCGGGCGTCTCGACGGCGATCGGCGACTTCCCCGGGCTGGCGCTGATGGACCTGATGAAGCCGTACATGCCCGCGACGCCCGAGAACTACCAGCGCGTGCTGCGCGACATCCACGCCCGGGCGATCCAGATGTGGGCCGGCTGCATCTGGGTGCCGATCTACGAGGTGATGACGCGCAAGCGCCTGACGCTCGTGACGCTCGCGGAGAACCTGGAGATGGCGGCCGACATCGGCCTCGAGGCGACGACCTCGCTCGACGAGGCGTTCGCGGCCGCGATGGAGCGCCACGGCGCGGACGCGAAGGTCGCCGTGCTGCCGTACGCCCGCTACCAGCTGCCGCGGAACGCGGTGCGGATGGAGCCGGCCGACGAGCGGATCTTCGCGCACGCGGGGCTCTGAGCCGATGGCGGGCTCGGACGCGGTCAGGACGATCCCCGGCCTGGTCGCGTCCGGCGTCCGCGCGGGCGACGACGTCGGGCGCGACGTCCGCGGGTCGACCACGATCCTCGAGCTGCTGCGGATGTTCCCGGACGGCCGCGCCGCCCGGCTGATGTCCGAGCTGCGGTTCCCGTGCGCGCACTGCGGCGGCGCGGTGCGCGAGCCGCTGACGCTCGCGGCGAAGCGCCACAAGCGCGACCCGCGGGCGGTGCTCGAGGCGTTCCGCGCGCTCGCGGACGGCTACCCGGAGCCGGAGGCCGTCGTGCGAGCGGCGGCGAGGCAGCCCGACCGCCGCCATCACTGAGGTGGGCGTCGCCACCGAGCGCGAGACCTGGGTCGGCCGGTCGATTCCCCGGTTCGAGGACGCCGCGCTGCTGCGCGGCGAGGGCGCGTTCGTCGACGACCTGACCCCGGTTCCCCACGCGAGCCACGCGGCGATCGTCCGCTCGCAGCTCGCCCACGCGCGGATCCGCGTGGACGCCTCGGCGGCCCTCGCTGCCCCCGGGGTCGTCGGCATCCTCGCGCCGGACGACGTGCGAGCGCTCTCGAAGCCGTTTCCCGCGGGCATCGACACGGGTTTCCCGCAGTGGGCCCTCGCCGTCGAGACCGCGCGCTACGCGGGCGAGCCGCTCGCGGTCGTCGTCGCCCGCGACCGGTACCTGGCGGAGGACGCCGCGGAGCTCGTCGAGGTCGACTACGAGCCGCTCGACCCCGTGCTCGACCCGGTGGCGGCGGCCGCGACCGGCGCCTGCGTCCACGACCGCTCCTTCCACTACGGCGACGCCGACGAGGCTCTCGCGCGGGCGGACCTCGTCGTCCGGGAGACCTTTCGCTTCCCGCGCTTCAGCTGCACGCCGGTCGAGTGCTACGGCGTCGTCGCCGACTGGGACTCCAGCCGGGGAGCCCTGACGGCCTGGGCGAACTTCCAGGGGCCGTTCACGCTCCATTCCGTCGCGGCCGCCGCGCTCGGCCTGCCGGGCTCGAAGCTGCGGCTCCTGACCCCGCCCGACTCGGGCGGCTCGTTCGGCATCAAGTCCTCCGTCTTCGCGTACGTCGTCCTGCTGGGCCTCGCGTCGCGCAAGCTCGGCGTCCCCGTCCGCTGGACCGAGGATCGCGTCGAGCACCTGCTCGGCAGCGCCGCGTCGACCGGGCGGGTGACGGAGATCGAGGCGGGCTTCACCGCGGACGGCGAGCTGATCGCGCTCCGCTACGACGCGGTCGAGGACGTCGGCGCCTACGTGCGCGCCCCCGAGCCGGCGACGCTCTACCGGATGCACGGGTCGCTCTCGGGCGCCTACCGCGTCCGCAACGTCGCCGTGCGGAACCGCGTCGTGCTCACGAACACGCTTCCGTCCGGGCTCAACCGCGGCTTCGGGGGGCCGCAGCTCTACTTCGGGCTGGAGCGGACGATGGCGATCGCGGCACGGCGGCTGGGCCTCGACGCGGCGGAGCTGGCGCGACGGAACCTCGTGCCGTCGGCCGAGATGCCCTACCGGACGCCGTCGGGCGGCCTGTACGACTCCGGCGACTACGCCGCGTGCCTCGAGGAGGCGCTCGCGCTCGCGCGCTGGGAGGAGCGCGTCGCCGAGGCGCAGACAGCCCGGGCAGCTGGGCGGCTCGTCGGGGTCGGGCTCGCGTGCGTCGTCGAGCCCTCGATCTCGAACATGGGCTACATCACGCTGGCGCAGACCGCCGTCGAGCGGGC
>DATBMD010000061.1:0-10816 GCA_036555085.1 Gaiellaceae bacterium | reverse complement strand
CCGCGTTCAGGGTCGAGAACGGGCTCACGGCCGCGCCGCCGCCCGGGTGCACCTCGAAGTGGAGGTGGTAGGTCCCCTCGGCGTCGCCGGAGTCGCCGTTGTAGGCGATCTGCTCGCCGGCCTCGACCTTCGCTCCGTCCTCGAGCGCGTAGGCGGTTCCCTGCACGCAGCGCCCCCGGTTGTCGCGACGCCGGGTCAGGTCGTTGTTCAGGTGGATGTAGAGGTACGTCGTGCCGCTCTCCCCGAACAGGTAGAGCATGCAGCCCGCCCTGCTCGAGGTCGTGTGGTACTGGATCCGGCCTGCTTCCGCAGCGACGACCGGCGCCCGCCACTCGCCGACGATGTCGTTGCCCTCGTGCCCGCCGTTCGGGCGGCTGTCGCCGAAGTCGTCGAAGTAGCGCACCTTCCCGAGCAGTGGGAAGACGATCGGCTTCGCCGCGAGCGGCTTGGCGCCGGACGCGGCGTCGCCGGCACCGGCGGTGCCCGCGCTCGCGAGGGCGGCGATGAGGGCGGCGAGAAGGCCCGTGCGTGTCGTCCGGTGGCTGAGCATGAGGCTCCGGTGCGCTGCAGCGGAAGGCCGGAGCCTACCACCCGTGTCAGACCCCGATCGAGTGAACCTCGGGCGAGCGTTCGGAGAACGCCGCACTAGCGCCGCGCGGCCGGCGCGGCGGCCCGCTCGTCCACGAGCGACAGCAGCGCCTCGGCGATCGCAGCGGGCGCCGGCGGGCAGCCCGCGATGCGCACGTCGACCCGGAGCACGCTCTCGACCGGCCCGACGATCTCCTCGTCCGCCCCGAGGATCCCGCAGCCCAGAGCGCAGTCGCCGAGAGCGGCGACGAGACGGGGCTCCGGCATCGCGGCGTACGCGGCGAGCAGCGGCTCGTGCATGCGCGTCGTCACCGGCCCGGTCACGAGCAGGAGGTCGGCGTGCCGCGGCGACGCGACGACGCCGAGACCGAACCGCTGCAGGTCGTAGTACGGGCTCGAGAGGAGCGTCAGCTCGTGCTCGCAGCCGTTGCAGGAGCCGGCGTCGACGTGCCGGACGGCGAGGCTGCGGCCGCGGTCGGGTCCCGGGAGCGCGAGCTCGCGGCGGAGTCGGCGGAGGTCGCGGAGGAGAGTCAGCATCAGCGATCGGCGCAGGCGTAGCAGAGCTCGAAGCTCTTGTTGATCAGCGGGAAGTCGGGAAGCAGGTTGTCGATCGCGGCGTGCGCGACAGACGGCCAGTTCGCGTACGAGCCCGTCCGCAACCGGACACGGTCGAGCCGCTCATCCGAGCGCTCCACCACGCAGAGGGTGGCGCCCCGCGGGCTCTCCACCCGGCCGACGCCGATCGGGCCACCGTTCCCGGCCGGCTCCGCACGTGCCGGGCGGAGCGCGCGGCCGAGCAGCCCGTCGAGGACCTCCAGCGTCTGTCGGAGCTCGAGCCCCCGCTGCTCGAGGCGCGCCTGCACGTCACCCTCGGCGCGTTCAGGCACCACCGGCTCGAACCCCTCGTACGCGAGCCCGGGCGAAGCCGAGCGGAGATCCGCACGCACGCCGGCCGCCCGAGCTGCCGGGCCGACGGTTCCGAGTCGCGACACGGCGGCTGCGTCGACGACGCCGATGTCGGGCAGGCGGTCCTGGAACGACGCGTTGAACTGGAGCTCACGCCAGGCGCTCCGCGCCTCCGCACCCACCTCCCGGAGCTCGGCGCGAGCCGCGTTCGCGGTGGCGGCGTCGAGCTCGAGGACGCTCCGCCCGACCTCGACGGTCCCGAACAGAAAACGGTGGCCGGTGAGCGCGGCGTTCAGGCGGCGCATCCGCTCGCAGAGCCCGGCGAAGCGCGTGAAGCCCGCGGCGAGCCCGACCCCGGCGCAGACGGCGGCGATGTCGTTGAGGTGGTTCCAGCCGCGCTCGAGCTCGAGCAGGATCGTGCGCGCACGCGCCAGCTCCTGCGTCGCGGCGTCCCCGAGCGCTTCCTCGCACGCCTGTGCGTAGGCGACGCCGTTGGCGACCGCGCACGCGGCGCACGACCGCGAGACGACCGCGAGAGCATCCCGGAGCGAGCGCCCCGCCGCCGCGCGCTCGAGCCCGCGGTGCTTGTAGAAGAGGCGCACGTCGACGTGCAGGATGCGGTCACCGACGACGTGGAAGCGGAAGTGGCCCGATTCGATCACACCGGCGTGGATCGGCCCGACGGCCACCTGGTACGGGCCGTCACCCCGAACCGGCACGGTCCACCGAGACAGCTCGCCGTCGTGCCTCGCGAGCGCCCGCAGCGGCTCGTGGCCGCTGAAGCGGACCCCGTACTGGTCGAATGCCTCGCGCTCGTCCCACGCCATCGCGGGGGCGCGATCGACGATCGTCGGCACCGCGCCGTCACGCGCGGCGACGCTCTCGATCCGCACGTCGCCGTCCGGCGAGACCAGCACCGCGCGGACGACGCCGCCGTCCTCGGTCGCGTGGAGCCCGGCCGGCGCGAAGCCGTGCGCCAGCGCGCGCACGAGCTCGCGCCGGTAGCCGCTGGGGGAGTGGGTCGTCAACCGATCCCCCTGACGAGGGCCTCGACGATCCCGGTCTCCGGCAGCCAGAAGGCGACGCCTGCCAGCCCCAGCAGCAGCACCGTCGTGATCGAGCCGAGCACGACGACGAGACGGAGCCCTGGAGCGTGCGCCGAATCGCGGCGGTGCGCCTTGCCGCCCGTCGTGTCCATCAGCGCGTGGGCCAGTCCCAGGAATCCGAGCGCCAGCAGCACGGCGGCGGCGGCGGCGGCCCAGGCGTTCCCGGCTTCGATCCCGCCCGCCACGATCAGCACCTCGCTCACGAAGAGCGGCGACGGCGGCAGCCCGGCGAGCGCGCCGAGCGAGATGCCCATCGTCGCCCCGAGCGCCGGCTGCGTACGGGCGATCCCGGTCACCGCGTGCCCGCCTGCGCGCGGCTCGTGACCGAGCAGCGGCGTCGCCGCGTAGAAGCCGAGCGCCTTGGCCAGCGCGTGGCCGACGATGTGGACGGCGACGCCCGCGAGCGCGAGCGGCGTCGCGAACCCGACGCCCAGCGCGATGACGCCCATGTGCTCGAGGCTGGAGTAGGCGAGCAGGCGCTTCCACGCGAGCGGGCGCCAGAGGAACGGCACGGCGACCGCCAGCGAGACGAGGCCGAAGCCGATCAGCACCGAGCGGGCGGTCGCCGCGCCGACCGCCGGCTCGAGCGCGCGCTCCGAGCGCCAGGCGACGAGCAGCACCGCCGGCAGCAGAGCGCCGGAGAGCAGCGCCGAGACGGGCGGCGGCGCCTCCGAGTGGGCATCGGGCAGCCAGTTGTGAACCGGCGCCCAGCCGATCTTGGCCGCCAGCCCTGCGAGGATCAGCAGGTACGAGACGAGCGCCGTCTCGCCGGGCGGGACGGTTTCGGCGAGCGATCTCCACGAGAGCGCGTCCAGCGCGCTGCCCGGCGTGACCGACGCCAGGAGCACGATCCCGAGCAGCGCGAAGCAGAGCCCGAGGGACGTGAGGATGAGGTACTTCCAGCCGGCCTCCAGCGCCCGGGGCTTCCCGCTGAAGCCGACGAGGATGGCCGATGCGGCCGTCGTCGCCTCGACCAGCAGCCAGGCCGCACCGATGTTGCCGGCGAGCGGGACAGCGACGAGGACCGCCCAGAAGGCGGCGAGCGCGACGTGATAGACGCGAGGCCCCCGCGCCGGGCGGACGAGACCCGCCCGCGAGGTGCTCAGGTAGTCCTGCGAGACGAGGACGCTCGTCAGGCCGAGGAGGCCGATCACGCCCACGAGCACGCCGGCTGCGGCATCGACGACGAGCCAGTCGCCGACGTAAGGGTGGTCGGGATCGCCCAGGGCGACCGTCGCCAGCACGAGCGCGGCGGCCGCCGACGCCGACGCGCCCACGAGGGCGACCACGGGGATCGAGCGGCGCGGGGCAAGCGCGAGGACGACGGCGGCGAGGGCGGGCAGCCCCACGGCGGCGAGTGCCAGTGTCTCGCGGCTAGTCACGCAGGCTCCCGAGCGCGGCGGAGTCGCCGGCGCCGAACTCGGCGAAGATCCGCTCGTGGAACACGGTCGCGACGAGCGCGATCAGCGTGAGATCCAGCGCGACTCCGGCCTCGATGGCGAGGGACGCGCCGCCGGGCAGCTCGAGGGCCGCGAGCGCCAGAGCGTTCTCCACGAGCACGATCCCGAGGATCTGGAAGAGCGTCGCCCGGCGCGTCGCGACGGTCGCGGCGCCGAAGGCCACGAGCGCGAGCACCGCGCGCTCCGACTCCCTGGACTCGAGGCCGACGGCCGGGATCAGCCAGGTGAAGGCGAGCGCGAGCACGATCGCGAGCCCTGCGCGGCCGAACGGCGCCACCCCCGCCCGGACGGGGCTCGACTCGCGCGTCCGCGCGACGATCACGAGGAAGAGCGCCGCGAGCGCGACCGCGCGCACCCCGAGGGCGACCGCCGCGGCCGCGTCGTCCGCGTCGGTCGCGTCAACGAGCGCGACCGCTGCGAGCAGCAGCGCCTGGACGGTGACGATCCCCACGGCGATCGACCGCCGTCGCACGACCACCACGACGAGCCCGAGGCTCACGACGATCCAGGCCAGGGCTCCGCTCACGGGGCCTCCACCAGCCACGCGACGATGCCGAGGACCGCGACGACGGCGCCGGTGCCGAGCAGCCGCGGCGCGAGCAGGATGCGCATCTTCGCCGCGAGCGTCTCGGTGAGGGCGAGCGCGGCGCAGAGGACGGCGAGAACGACGGGCAGGGCACCGAGCTGGAGCCAGACGGAGCTCGCATGGGGGAGGAAGACCTGCGCGGCGAGCACGAGGACGAGCCAGTGGCGCGCAGACGCCGCCCACTGCAGGAGCGCGAGGTCGCGTCCGCCGTACTCGAGCAGCGGCCCCTCGTGGATCATGGTCAGCTCCAGATGCGTGTCGGGGTTGTCGATCGGCTGCCTGCCGGTCTCGGCGAGGACGACGAGCGCGAAGCCGACCGCGGCGAGGGCGAGCGCAGGGCTCGTCCACGCCTCGCCTCCCGACGTGCCGCCGATGACGCCGGCGAGGTCCGTCGTTCCCGCGATCAAGGCAGCGACGCCCAGTGAGAGCACGAGGGCGGCCTCCGTGAACACGCCGATCGTGAGGTCCCGGCTCGCCCCCATCAGCGAGAAGCCGTTGGCCACGTCCCAGGACGAGGACGTCACCGCGAACCGCCCGAGGGCCAGCAGGCCGGCTAGCGCGAGCGCGTCGTGGCCGACGCCCCAGTCGGGCGCCTCGGACGCGACCGGCACGAGCAGCAGGGCTCCGACGACGCTCCCGGCGGCGAGCGCCGGCGCGAGCCGGTAGACGAGGCCGGCGCCCTCGACGTCGATCGCGCTCTTTCCCCAGAGGCGGCGCAGCTCGCGGTACGGCTGCAGCGGGGACGGGCCGCGGCGCCCCTGCAGCCGCGCCTTCCAGCGCTGGACGAGGCCGACCAGGAACGGCGACAGCAACAGACCGCCGACGAGCTGTACCGCCCCGGAGGCGGCCGCCGCCCAGCTCATCCGATCACTCCGATCTTCGCCGCGGAGAGCAGGACGACGACCAGGACGATGAGGTAGGCGACGTAGGTGCCGAGCCGGCCGCTCTGCAACCGGCGCGTCCGCGCGGCGCCGGCCAGCGCGAGCTCGGTCGCCGGCGCGTACAGGTGCTCGTCGAACAGGTGCGGCACGTGGCCGGAGTACGAGACCTCCTGCACGACGCCGTGCTCGGTCGTGACCGCGACGTCGCGCCGGGGGCGCAGAACCCCCTCGAGCACCAGCCGGAGCGGCTTCGTGAACCCCGCGCTCGTCCATTCGAGCTGCGGCTCGACGGCCTGGCCGCACGCCCAGGTCGGCGCCGGCGCAGCAACCCGCGCACCGCGGGCCAGCCACAGCGCGCCGACGACGAGGACGAGGACGAGGACGATACCCGGGGTGGGTAGCGAGCCCGTCGAGGGCAGGTCGAGACCGGCCGTGACCGGCGCCTCCGACGCCCACGGCGCGAGCCCGGCGAGCGGCCCGAAGAGGAGCCCCGGAGCGACGCCGAGGACACCGCACGCAGCAGCGAGCGCCACGACCGCCGCCCTCATCGCCGCCGGTGCCTCGACCGCCGCCGCAACGGGCTCGCGCCTCGAGCGGCCGAGCAGCACGAGCCCGACCACCTTCACGAAGCAGAGCACGGCGAGCGCCGCGGTCGACGCGAGGGCGGCGAGCGCGATCGCGCCGGCGACACCGTCCGGAATGCCGCCGTACGCCGGCACGCGCAGCAGCGACTGGAGCGTCACCCACTCGGACGCGAAGCCGTTCAGCGGGGGGAGGCCCGCGATCGCCATCGCGCCGACGAGAAACGCTCCGCCCGTCCAGGGCATCCGCCGCAGGAGGCCGCCGAGCCGGTCGAGCTCGAGCGGTCCGACCGCGCGCTCGAAGGACCCCGCGCCGAGGAACAGGAGCGCCTTGAACAGCGCGTGGTTCAGCGTGTGGAGGAGGGCCGCGGCGAGGGCGAAGGCCGCCCACTCGCCCGCGCCGCGCGCACGAAGCAGGAGGCAGGCGCCGAGGCCGAGGACGATGATCCCGACGTTCTCGATCGAATGGAAGGCAAGGAGCCGCTTCAGCTCGTGCTGGAAGAGCGCGTACACGACGCCGCCGACGGCCGAGAAGGCGCCCAGCGCGAGCACCAGCACCCCCATCCACTGCGGCAGCACGCCGACCCAGTCGACAAGCACCCGCACGAGGCCGTAGATCGCGATCTTGATCATCACGCCGCTCATGAGGGCCGACACGTGCGCCGGAGCGATCGGGTGCGCCCGCGGCAGCCAGACGTGCAACGGCATCAGCCCGGCCTTCGCACCCATGCCGACGATCGCGGCGAGCGCGACCGCGATCTGGAGGCCGGAGCCCGTCGCGACGCGAGAGGGATCTCCGATCGCGCCGGCGTCCGCGAGCAGCAGGATCGCGATCCACGTTCCGGCGCCGGCGAGGTGCGTCAGGGCCACGTACACGAACACGGTCTGTCGAGCCGCCGTGTCCGCGCGCGAGACGAGGATCACGGCGGCGGGGACGAGCGTCATCACCTCCCAGGCGACGAGGAACGTCAGCGGGTCGCGGGCCGCAAGCACGAGCGCCTGCGCGAGCAGGAACGCGGCGGTCAGGGAGGCGATCGCGCGGCCGCGGCCGTCGGCGGAGACGTAGCGCAAGGCGAACACGAGCGCGGCGCTGCCGATCGTCCCGAGCACCCCGAGGAAGAACGCGGACAGGCCGTCGACTCCGACTCGGGGCTCGAAGCTGCTCGTGAACCCGGGCCCGAGCTCGGCGCCGTCGAGAAGCGCCCAGAAGCCGGCGACGGCGAGCAACACGCACCCGAGCGCCTGTGCGCCGATGCCCGTGCGAAGACCGCGCCGGAGGACGGCGAGTGCACCGCCCGCGCCGACGAGGGCCGCACCGGCGACGAGGACGGCGCCGGTCACGACGCCTCGAGCTCGTCGAGGAGCGACTGCTGCTCGGAGAGGCGGCGCGAGATGATCGACCGTCCGGCCTCGAGCAGGTCGAACACCCGTTCGTCGGCGACGCGGTAGAAGACGCTCGTGCCCTGCCGTCGAGCGTCGACGAGGCCGGCCTGCCTCAGCGCGGCGAGATGCTGCGAGGCCCCGCCGGAGTCGAGGCCCAGCTCGGCGCGCAGCGCTCCCACCGACAGCTCGCCCCCGCGCAGGAGCTCGAGGATGCGCACGCGGGCCGGATGTCCGAGCACCCGGAACAGGCTCGCCTTGACCTCGTGCACCGGTCGCGCGTTGTGCGGCACCTCGGCAGACTACCCTCTTCTTTCGAAGTCTTCGAATCATCGAAGATACGGCACAAACATCGCAGCTTGCGGATCCCCGACCTGCGGGGAGGGCTAGAGTCTCCGCGTGAAGATCGCCGTCTGCGCGAAGCAGGTGCCGGATGCGACCGTGCACAAGCGGATCGATCCGGGCACGAAGCGGCTCGACCGCACCGGGGAAGGGGCGCTGAACCCCACCGACGTCAACGCGGTCGAAGAGGCGCTGCGGATCAAGGAGGCTCGCGGCGACGGCGAGGTCGTGGTGGTCTCGCTCGGCCCGTCGAGGGCGATGGACTCGCTCCGCAAGGCGCTCGCGATGGGCGCCGACCGCGCGGTGCTGGTCGCGGACGACGCGGCGGCCGGGTCGGACCTCGTCGCGACCAGCTACGCGCTCGCGAAGGCGCTCGAGCGGGAGAGCCCCGACCTGGTGCTCTTCGGCCAGCAGTCGTCGGACTCGGACGGCGCCGTCCTGTGGGCGGCGGTCGCCGACCGGCTGCGGAGGCCGCTGATCTCGCAGGTCGCGCACCTCACCGTCGGCGACGGCACGGTCACCGGCAAGCGGCAGACCGAGTTCGGGTACGACGTGATCTCGGCGCCGCTGCCCGCGGTGGTGGCCGTCTCGGACGCGATCAACGAGCCGCGCTACCCGTCGCTGAAGGGGATCATGGGAGCGAAGAAGAAGCCGGCCGAGGAGCTCAGCCTCGCCGACCTGGGGATCGAGGCCGACCGCGCCGGCGAGCCCGGCTCGCGGACGACCGTGGTCGCGCTGGGCCCGCCGCCGTCGCGGGGCGACACCGTCAAGATCGAGGACGACGGCTCGGCCGCGTCGAAGATCGTCGAGTACCTGGCCGAGAAGCGGCTTCTGTGACGACGCTCGTCTTCCTCGAGCACCACCACGATCCGGCGGGCGGCGCCGAGCTCCAGAAGGGCTCGCTCGGCGTGCTCGCGAAGGCCCTGTCGCTCGGCGGCGACGTCGCGGGGGTCGTGCTCGGCTCGGGCGTGGGAGACGCCGCCGCCGGGGCCGGCGCCGTCAAGGTGTTCGTCTGCGACGACCCGGCGCTCGCCTCGCCGCTCCCGCAGCCGCGGGTCGACGCCCTGGCGACGCTCGTCGCCCGGACGGGCGCGGAGACGATCCTGTTCGCGGCCTCCGTGCTGGCAGCCGACGTCGCGGCCGGCCTGGCCGCCCGGCTCGAGGCGGGGATCAACTGGGACGTCACCGATCTCGTCGTCGAGGACGGCGAGCTGCTCGCGAAGCGCCCGGCGCTCGGCGACACGGTGATGGTGGACGCCGGCTGGAAGGGGACGCCGCGGATCGCGCTCGTCCGCTCCGGCGCGTTCGACCCGGCCGAGCGGGCCGGCACCCCCGAGGTGGAGGAGTTCGCGAGTGAGCTCCAGGAGCACTCGACCCTGGCGGAGCTCGTCGGGCAGGAGCAGGAGGAGGCGAGCGGGCCGTCGATCGAGGACGCGGACGTGATCGTCGCCGGGGGCCGCGGGCTGGGGGCGCCCGAGGGGTTCCGCCTCTGCGAGGAGCTCGCGCAGGCGCTCGGCGGCGCGGTCGGCGCGACCCGCGCGGTCGTCGACGCCGGTTGGTACCCGTACTCGACCCAGGTCGGCCAGACGGGTAAGTCGGTCTCGCCGAAGCTCTACATCGCCTGCGGCATCTCCGGCGCGATCCAGCACAAGGTCGGGATGCAGGGCTCGGGCACGATCGTGGCGATCAACAAGGACCCGAACGCGCCGATCTTCGACTTCGCCGACTTCGGCGTCGTCGGCAAGCTCGAGGACGTCGTTCCGAAGCTGACCGAGCTGGTGCGGGCCCGCCGCGGCGGATGAGCGCCGTTCGGCCGGCCGACTACGCGCCCCCGTTCTCGGCCGGGGAAGTGATCGCCGGCTTCTCCGATCCGCCCGACGAGCGCATCGACGTCGGCGTCCTGATCGTCGGCGCGGGGCCCGGCGGGCTGGCGTGCGCGATCCGGTTGGGGCAGCTGCTCGAGGAGGACCCCGAGACCGCCGAGCGGCTCGGCGACGTGCCGATCGCGATCGTCGACAAGGGGAAGCAGCCCGGCTCGCATCTCCTCTCGGGCGCCGTGGTCAACCCGCGGGCGCTGCGGCAGCTCTTCCAGGGCCGCCTGCACATGGAGGACCTCCCGACCTACGGGCAGGTCGAGGGCGAGGCGGTGTACGTGCTGACGCGGACGAAGAAGCTCCGCATCCCGCCGCCGCCGACGATGCGCAACCACGGGAACTGGATCGTCTCGCTGTCCGAGCTCGGGCGCTTCCTCGGCGAGCAGGCGGAGGCGGCCGGGGCCGCGATGCTGCCCGAGACCGCCGCCGAGAAGCTGATCGTCGCCCACGGCCGCGTCCACGGCGTCCGCACCGGCGACAAGGGCCGCGGCCGGAACGGCGAGGAGCTGGCGACCTTCGAGCCGGGCTCGGACGTATCGGCCAAGGTGACCGTGCTCGCCGAGGGCACGGCCGGGCACCTGACGACCGCGGCGATCGACCACTTCGGCCTGCACGGCGTCAACCCCCAGACCTGGGCGCTCGGCGTCAAGGAGGTCTGGCGGGTGCCCCGTCCGCTGCGGCGCATCGTCCACACGATGGGCTGGCCGCTGCGGGGACGGGCGCGCTACCGCGAGTTCGGCGGCTCGTTCGTCTACCCGATGGGCGAGGAGCACGTCTCGCTGGGGTTCGTCGTCGGGCTGGAGTACCGCGACGTCGAGCTCTCCGCCCACGACCTGCTCCAGGAGCTCAAGACGCATCCGCTGCTGCTCGGGATCGTCGGCGGCGGCGAGCGGGTCGCCTGGGGCGCGAAGACGATCACGGAGGGCGGCTTCCTGGCGCTGCCCAGCAAGCTGAACGCTCCGGGCCTGCTGCTGGTCGGCGAGGGCGCCGGGCTGGTCAACGTCCCGCGGCTGAAGGGCGTGCACTTCGCGGTCGAGTCCGGCCGTCTCGCCGCCGAGGCCGCGTTCCGCGCGCTGCAGCGGGGCGAGCTTCCCGGGCGGGTCGGCGCGCTC
>DATBMD010000025.1:0-10413 GCA_036555085.1 Gaiellaceae bacterium | reverse complement strand
CGAGGACCTGTTCCGCCGCGACTTCACGATCAACGCGATGGCGGTCTCCTTGAAGCCGGCGGACTTCGGCCGGCTCGTCGACCCGTACGGCGGCAGGCGCGACCTGACCGCCGGCGTGCTCCGCGTCCTCCACAACCTGTCCTTCATCGACGACCCGACGCGGATCTTCCGGGCCGTCCGGTACGAGGCGCGCTACGGGTTCCGGCTCGACGAGCACTCGGCCCGGCTCGCGCGCGGCTGCGTCGAGATGGGCCTCGTCGGCGATCTCTCGTCGGCGCGGCTGCGCGACGAGCTGATCTCGCTGCTCGAGGAGCCCGAGGCGCCGCACGCCCTCGTCCGGCTGGGTCAGCTCGGCGCCGACCGGGCGGTGCACCCGGGCCTGCGGGCGGACGAGGAGGCCGAGCGGCTGCTCGGCCGGGCGCTGGAGCTGCGCGGCGAGGTCGGCGTCGACGTGCCCGCCTGGCGGCTCGGGTTCGCCGTGCTCGCACGGGGTCTCGAGCCGAACGAGGCCCTCGGCTGGCTCGAGCGGCTCAAGGTGCGGCGCCGCGACGCGGGCCGGATCGCGGGCGCCGCCGTCGTCGCGCCCCGGATCGTCGAGCGGCTGCGCTCCGACCGGCCGGCGCCCGCCGAGGTGGTCGCGCTCGCCGATCCGTACGCGCCCGACGCGCCGCTGCTCGCGCTCGCGCTCGACGAGTCGCTCGCGTCGCTGCGCGAGTACTTCGGACGGCTGCGGGGCGTCCGGCTGGAGATCACCGGCGCCGATCTCGCGTCGCTCGGCCTGGCGGAGTCGCCGCGCGTCGGCGAGGTGCTGGCCGAGCTCCGCCGGCGCAAGCTGAACGGCGAGCTGGACGGGCGCGACTCGGAGCTGGCCGCGGCGCGCGAGCTGGTGGCGGGGCCGTAGGGGCCGGACCTGCCGGCCCCGCGAGAGGACGGCGCTAGCTGGGCGCCGGCGCCCGCTCGGCGGCCTCGACGGCGGCCTCGTAGGCCGCGAGGTAGTCCTGCACCATCCGCGCCGGGGTGAAGCGCTCCTCGACGTCGCGTCGCAGAGCGTGCGGATCGAGCGCATCGGCGCGCTCGATCGCCGCCGCCAGGTCGTGATAGTCGTCGACGACGATCCCGGTGACGCCGTCGCGGATCACCTCGGGCACCGAGCCGCGCCGCGTGGCGAGCACCGGCGTGCCGCACGCGATCGACTCGATCATCACGAGCCCGAACGGCTCCTCCCAGGCGATCGGAAAGAGGGTCGCGCGTGCGTGCTGGAGCAGCGCGACCTTCTCGTGGTGCGTGACCTCGCCGAGGTATTCGACCATGTCGCCGAGCGCGGGCTTGACGTACGCGTCGAAGTACGCCTGCTCGCCGGGCTCGCGGCACTTGCCCGCGATCCGCAGCGGCAGCTCCGCGGCCTGCGCGATCTCGACGGCGCGGTGCGCTCCCTTCTCGGCGCTCATCCGGCCGAGGAAGAGCAGGTACTCGTCGTGTCCCGCGTGGAACGGGTAGCGCTCGAGGTCGATCGCGTTCGGGCAGTTCGCGAGCCACGGCAGCTCCGGTCGGGGGTGCCGCTGGCTCATCGAGATCGAGATCAGCCGGCCGCGCGGCGCGATCTTGCAGACCTGCTCGTAGAGGTCGCCGGGCTCGCCGTCGAGCGGGCCGTGGACCGTGTGGACGAGCGGCGTCGGGCGCTGCGCCCCGACGGCCAGCCCGAGCAGGCCCGTGTGGTCGTGCACGACGTCGAAGTCGCCCGCCTCCACGAAGCAGGCCATGGCGTGGCGCAGCTCCCAGTAGGAGTGGCCGATCCACTCGCTGGGCGCCTTGTCGAAGACGGCTTCCAGCCGCGCGTCCGTCTCCGAGTCGCCGGACGCGAAGAGCGTCACCTCCTGGCCGGCCGCGACGAGGCCTTCCGTCAGCAGGTGGACGATCCACTCGATGCCGCCGTAGCCCGTCGGCGGGACCGGGAACCAGACCGGGCTGAGGACGGCGATCCTCAGCTCTCGACCTCGGCGTCCGTCACCGAGACGCCGCCTCCCTCCAGGCGCACGTCCCAGATCCGGTCGAACGCGCGCACGCCCTGGAGCCGGAGCGTCCCCGCCCAGCGGGGCACGTCGGGCAGCGCGTCGCTGACGAGCCGTGTCTCCCGCCGCTCCGGCCGGAGGCCGAGCAGCAGCTGCAGGCAGAGCACCGGCGTCCCGGCCGCCCACGCCTGGGGCCGGGCAGCGGTGGGATAGGCGATCGGGAACGGCGTCTCGGAGCGCGCGAAGCCCGCGAACACCTCCGGCAGCGACCAGTCGAAGTGGCCGGCCGCGGTCAGCAGCGTTCGCACGATCCGGCGGCACTCCTCCCAGCGCCCGTAGCGCGCGAGGCCCCACGCCGCGAGGGACGTGTCGTGCGGCCAGACGGTGCCGTTGTGGTACGAGATCGGGTTGTACGCGGCGTCGCGCGTCGACATCGTCCGAATGCCCCACCCCGACCAGAGCTCGTCGCCCATCAGGCGGTCGACGATCGCGTCGGCGCGCTCCTCCGGGACGATGCCGCTCCAGAGCAGGTGTCCGAGATTGGAGCAGAGCGAGTCCACCGGCCGCTTGTCGCGGTCGAGCGCGAGCGCGTAGTAGCCGCCCCGGTCGGCGATCCAGAAGGCCTCGTCGAAGCGCCGGCGCAGCTCGGCGGCTTCGCGCTCGAGGCGCTCGGCGAGCTCCTGCTCCCGCCAGACCGCCCGTGCGAGCTCGGCGATCCGCAGCTTCGCGTCGTAGACGTAGCCCTGCACCTCCGCGGGCGCGATCGGCGGCGCCGCCATGCGCCCGTCGCTGAAGCGCTGCGAGTCGCCGGAGTCCTTCCACGCCTGGTTGTCGAGGCCACGCCCGGTCTGCCGCTCGTACTCGACGAAGCCGTCGCCGTCGCGGTCGCCGTACCGGTCGATCCACTCGAGCGCGCGCAGCGCCGGCCCTCGCAGGTCGTGGACGAAGCCGGGCTCGTCGGTCCACCGCCACACCTCGGACAGGAGCACGAGGTAGAGCGGCGTCGCGTCGATCGACCCGTAGTAGGCCGGGAACCACGTCTCGGCGGCGCGCCCGCGGCGGAGCTCGTGGACGATCTTCCCGGGCTCGGCGTCGATCGACGGGTCCTCCTCGGTCGCCTGCAGCGCGGCAAGCGCCTCGAGCGCGCTGCGGGCGAGCTCGGGCCCGAACAGGAGCGTCTGCAGCGACGTGATGATCGTGTCCCGCCCGAACACGGTCATGAACCACGGCATGCCGGCCGCCGGAAGCGCGCCGAACGTCCCCTGGCTGCGAAGCCTGAGGGCGGCGAGGTCGGCGATCGACTGCCGGAAGGCGTGGTCGAGGTCGTCCCAGGTCGCCTTCAGCTGCGGCACGCGGAGCTGCCAGGCGGCGAGGGACTCCCGGACGTGGGCGAGCTCGGTGCCGAACTGCCGCTCGACGGCCTGCGGCTCGGCGATCTCGCCGTTGGTCGACGGGACGACGTCGTAGCGCAGCTCCCAGCTCTCGTCCGGGCCCAGCCGGACGGGGAAGCGCACGGTCCCCGCGTCGACCGCCGCCGGTTGCGAGAACACGACCTGCGTGCGCGCGGAGCCGTCGTCGGCCTCCAGCAGCAGCTGGTTGCCGTCCTCGTCGAACCGCGACGGCGCCGGCCCGGGGAGCGGGGGCGCCTCCAGCGGGTTGCCCAGGGCGATGTCGTGCTGCTTGACGGAGATGATGTCCGCGAAGTCGGTCCCGAACGCGAGCTCGAGCTCGAAGCTGACGGGATCCATGCCCTCGTTGCGCAACCGCAGCCGGTCCGTCAGCCCGTTGCCGACGAACCGCTCGCGCGCGATCGAGACCGTGTCGGCCGCGAGCCCGTCGACGAGCGGGTTGCGGAGGTAGAAGGCGGCGGAGAAGTACTCGACGCGCCCCGACGACAGCAGCAGCGGCCGCTCGCCGTTGATCCGCAGCTCCAGCCGCGAGAGGAAGCGCGTGTCGTCGGCGAACAGCCCCGACGTGCCGTTGCCCACGTCACCGATGTCGTCGCAGACGACGAACGTGGAGCCTTCCAGGATCGTGAGCGTCACCTTCCTCCGGACGGGACGTTCGCCATCTCCCCCGAGAGTAACGACCGGCTCAGCTGGCATGCCTGACGGTCGTGTCCCTCGCGCGAGGGATGGGCTGTTAGAGCCGGGTTAGGCGTAGTTCGGATCATCGACGCCGTCAGCGAGCAGCGAGGGGTGACCGTGACCGCAAGAACGAGCCGAGGCATCGCGATGATTCTCCTGGTCGGCGTGCTGGGCCTGGCGACGGCGGCGTCGGCCGCCCCACCAGGCAACGACAACTTCGCGTTCGCGCAGTCGCTCGGCTCGGCGACCTCGCCGCTCGCGACGACGAACGTCGATGCGACGAAGGAGCCGGGCGAGCCGGATCATGCCGGCAATGCGGGCGGCGCCTCGATCTGGTTCCAGTGGACGCCTCTTGCCTCCGGCCCGGTCTACCTGGACACGGCCGGGAGCGGCGTCGAGGACACGGTGCTCGCGGTCTACACCGGTGGGTCGGTCGGTGACCTGACGCCCGTTGCGACGAACGACGACGGTGACGGCTACCACGCGCGAGCCTGCTTCGTGGCGATGGCCGGCACGCTGTACCGGATCGCCGTCGACGGCTTCGACGGCGAGACGGGCACGATCACGCTGGCGTGGGGCCAGGAGACGAGCGGAGAGCCGTGCGGGACGACGCCGCCGGAGATCTCGGGCCCGCTGCTCGCCGGCCAGACGCTCACCGGGACGGCTGGGACCTGGACGGGCTCGCCCGCGGTCTTCCGCTATCAGTGGCACCGCTGTGTCGGAGCGGTATGCGCGGCGATCGCCGGGGAGACGTCCGCCTCGTACACGACGGTGCCGAGCGACGTGGGCACAGCGCTGCGGCTGGCCGTGCTGGCCGAGAACGCTGTCGGCAGCACGGTCGGCCTCTCGCTGCCGACGAGCGCGGTCAGGATGGTGCCCGCGATCAGGGCGAATGGGCCGATCGCATGGGAGTCGACGCGCGACGGCAACTTCGAGATCTGGTCGATGGCCCCGGACGGCTCGGACGTCGTCAATCTCACGTCGAGCCCGCTGAGCTATGACACGTTCCCGTCCTGGTCGGACGACGGCGCTCGGCTCGTCTTCACCCGATCGGTCGGCGGCGGGCTTCCCTACCCGCATGTCATGAACGCGGACGGCAGCGGCCAGTCGAGCCTCGGGCCCTACGGCAGCCAGGCGACGTGGTCGCCAGACGGGTCGCGGATCGCGTACCGGGAGGGCCGCGGCATGGGCGACGTGATCAAGGTCGTCAACGCCGACGGAACAGGCTTGACGACGCTGTTCGAGGGTGTCGGCGTGGGGATGTACGACCTCGACTGGTCGCCGGACGGGACCGAGATCGCATTTGCGTACTGGACAACGGGCGCAACGAGCCTCGATCTCTACGTCGTTCCGGCTGCGGGAGGAGAGGCCGTGCCGTTGACCGCTGTCAACACGTCCGCCAACGAGTACAACGCAGCCTGGTCGCCGGACGGCACGCGGCTGGCGTTCGTTCGCAGCACGGCGAATTCGGCGGACGTCTCCGACGGCGACATCTGGGTCTACGACGGCACGACCGTGACCCGGCTCACGACGGATCCTGCCCACGACGAGTTTCCGTCGTTCTCGCCGGACGGGACGATGATCGTGTTCGATCGGCGTGTCAGCATCACCGAGAGCGACCTCTTCGTGATGGACGCCGCCGGCGGGAACGAACGCCAGTTGACCTTCGAGAGCGGGCACGACCACGCTCCGGAATGGGGAGCCGCGTTCGAGCCGTTCACGCCGCAGCCGCCTCCGCCTCCGCCGCCGCCGCCGCTTTCGCCTCCGCCTCCGCCTCCGCCTCCGCCTCCGCCGGCGGCGGCCCCCACGCCTCCGCCTCCCGCACCCGCGCCGCCGCGCGAGCCGCAGGGCCCGACCGGCGTGCGTAAGCGCGGCAGCGCTGCGGCAGACGTTCTCCGCGGGACGCCGTACGCGGACCGGCTGCTGGGCCTCGGCGGGGACGACCGGCTGCTCGGTGGCGGCGGCGACGACCTGCTCGACGGCGGGCGCGGCGCCGACCGGATCCTCGGCGGCGCCGGCCGGGATCAGCTCGTCGGCGGGCCGGGCCTCGACACGGGAGACGGCGGCCCGG
Source organism: Gaiellaceae bacterium (assembly GCA_036555085.1). GTDB lineage: Bacteria > Actinomycetota > Thermoleophilia > Gaiellales > Gaiellaceae > Gaiella. The sequence continues at coordinate 4,246 of DATBMD010000025.1, read as the reverse complement.
GAGCGGACGCGCTGCGCATGCGCGACGGCGTCCGGGACGTCGTCCGCTGCGGGGCCGGGCGCGATCGCGCCACCGTCGACCGGGTCGACCGCGTGATCGGCTGCGAGGTCGTCCGTCGGGCCTGACCGGCCGGCTCAGGCGACGACGCCGCGGACCTGGCGGACGGCGACGGTGATCACCGCGAGATCGTCGACGCCCTCCGAGCGCAGCTGGTCGGCGAGCCGGTCGAGGCGGGCGACCGCCTCCGGCTGAGACGCGAGGAACGCCGCCAGCGCCGCCTCAGCCTCGCCCTCGGGGCTCGCCGCGAGCGCCCTGCGCACGGCTTCCCGGCGGACGAGCAGCAGGTCGTCGAGCACGGCGTTGAGCGCGAACCGCTCCCACCGCGACGCGGCCTGGAAGCCCACGACCTCCGCCTCCAGCCAGTCCAGGTGCAGGCTCTGCCCGGCGGCGAAGAACGCGCGCGCGACCTCGGAGACGGGGCGGCCGGTGGCGCGCGCGACGGCGACGACGTCGGGCGCGTGGGCGAGTGCTCGCTGGTAGAGGTGCCGGCGGGCGAGCTCCGGCGGCGCGCCGCGCGCGACGAGGGCGGCGGCGGCGTCGTCCCGCACCGTCCGCGACGCCGGCGGCACGAGCTCGGGCAGCGCCGCGTCGAGCTCGGCGAAGCCCGGCTCGTTCTCCTCGACGCTCTGCCCGATGTCGGCGCCGGGCGCGTTCAGGAGGAACCAGCGCGCGGTCATCTCGACCAGCCAGTCGACGCCGCCGAGCAGCTCGTTCTGGACGACGGGGTCGAGGACGGCGTCGAGCGCCTCGATCGCCGCCCAGCGCTCGTTCGCCGACGTCACCTCCCGGGCGATCCGGTACGCGCGGGCGACGTCGGCCGGCTCCGAGCCGGTCTCCGCCACCATCCGCGAGAGGAACGTGATGCCCTGCGCGTCGACGACGTCGTTCGCGACGATCGTCGCCACGAGCTGTCGGCGGAGCGGGTGGTCGGGCAGCAGGTGCCCGAATCGCTCGACGACGAGCGGCGGGAAGTACCCGCGCAGATCGCGCTCGAGGTACGGGTCGTCGGGCAGGCTCGAGTCGAGCAGCGCGGTCTTCAGGCTCCGCTTCGCGTACGCGAGCAGCACGGCGAGCTCGGGCCGTACCAGCGCCGTGCCCGTGCGCACGCGCTCCGCCATCTCCTCGCTCGACGGCAGGTGCTCGAGCGCGCGGTCGAGGAGGCCCTCGGCCTCGAGCGCGACCATCAGGTCCTCGTACTCGCGCATCCGCTCGGGCGCGACCGCGGCTTCCTGCGAGATGATCTGCGCCTGCAGGTAGTTGTCGTAGAGGACGTGCCCGGTCACGTCCTCGGCGACGTCGGCGAGCAGCTCGTCGCGCTGCTTGCGGGTGAGGTCGCCGCGCGCGACCGCGATCCCGAGCAGGATCTTCAGGTTGACCTCGTGGTCGGAGCAGTCGACGCCGCCCGAGTTGTCGATGAAGTCGGTGTTGATCCGGCCGCCGCCGCGCGCGTACTCGATGCGCCCGCGCTGCGTGAAGCCGAGGTTGCCGCCCTCGCCGACGATCAGGGCCCGCAGCTCGCCGCCGGCGACGCGGAGCGCGTCGTTCGCCCGGTCGCCCACCTCCGCGTCCGTCTCGTCCGACGCACGAACGTAGGTGCCGATGCCGCCGTTCCAGAGCAGGTCGACCGGGGCCCGCAGGACCGCCCGGATCAGGTCGTTGGGCGCCACCGGGCCCGCCTCGACGCCGAGCGCGGCGGCCGCCTCCGGCGCCACGTCGATGCTCTTGGCCGTGCGCGGCCAGACCCCGCCGCCGCGGGAGATCTTCGCCCGGTCGTAGTCGTCCCAGGACGAGCCGGGCAGCTCGTAGAGCCGTGACCGCTCGGCCCACCCGGCGGCCGCGTCCGGCTCCGGGTCGACGAAGACGTGGCGGTGGTCGAAGGCGGCCACGAGCCGCGTCTGCCGGCTGTAGAGCATCCCGTTGCCGAAGACGTCGCCCGACATGTCGCCGATGCCTACCGCCGTGAACGGCTCGCTGACCGCGTCGCGGCCGAGCTCGCGGAAGTGACGCTTGACGGACTCCCACGCGCCGCGCGCCGTGATCGCGAGCGCCTTGTGGTCGTAGCCGGACGAGCCGCCGGAGGCGAACGCGTCGTCGAGCCAGAAGCCGTACTCCGCGGCGACCGCGTTGGCCGTGTCGGAGAACGACGCCGTGCCCTTGTCGGCGGCGACGACGAGGTACGGGTCGTCCTCGTCCAGCACCCGCACGTCCGGCGGCGGCACGGCCCGCCCCTCGACGAGGTTGTCGGTGATGTCGAGGAGCCCCCGGATCAGCGTCGTGTACCGGCGCCGCACCTCCTCCTTCAGCTCGTCGGCGGGAACCGAGCGCTTGAGCACGAAGCCGCCCTTCGAGCCCGTGGGGACGATGACGCTGTTCTTCGTCGTCTGCGTCTTCATCAGGCCGAGGATCTCCGTGCGGTAGTCCTCCATCCGGTCCGACCAGCGGATGCCGCCGCGGGCGACCGTGCCCGCCCGCAGGTGGATGCCTTCCAGCTCCGGCGAGTAGACGAAGATCTCGAAGAGCGGATACGGCCTCGGCATGTCGGGCACGCCGGCCGACCGGATCTTGAAGCTGAGGTACGTCCGCTCCGGCCGGAACGCGTTCGTGCGCACGATCGCCTCGACCAGGTGGAGGTACGAGCGCAGGATCCGGTCCTGGTCGAGCGACGGGACGGCGTCGAGCTCGTGCAGGATCCGCGTTCGGAGCTCGGCCTCGGCGGCCTCGTCCCGCGGCCGGGCCGGGTCGAGACGCAGCTCGAAGTAGCGGACGAGGTCGAACGCGATCTGCGGGTTCGCGGCGAACGCGTCGCTCTGGTAGTCGCGTGTGAAGCCGGCGCTGACGCGCAGCAGGTAGGTGCGCATGGCGCGGAGCCAGCCGACCTGGCGCCAGGTCAGGCCGGCGACGACGATCAGGCGGTCGAGCGAGTCGGACTCGGTCTCGCCGCGCCAGACGGCCCGGATCGCCTCCGCCACGCGCTCGCCGCACTCGGACACGTCGAGCGGCGCGCCGTCCGGCCCGAGGACGCCGAAGTCGTGCAGGAAGACCTCGCCGGGGCCCTCGACCCGGACCGGGACCTCCTCGACCACGCTCAGGCCGAGCGCCTCCAGCACCGGCATCAGCGCGGAGAGCTGCGCCCGGCCGTCGGTCTTGTAGAGCGCGACGCGCGTCAGCCGCTCGGCGTGCCCGTGCTCGTTCTGGAGCGCGACCACGAAATCCTCGCCCGTCTCGAGGCGCGCGAGGTTCTCGATGTCGAGCACCGCGCGGTAGATCGGGGTCGACGACGTGTAGTAGTCGGGCAGCCGGTCGGCCCACGCCGCCCAGAGCGCCCGGCCGCGCTCTTCCCCCTCGATCGCGACGAGCCGCTCGAGCAGCCGGTCCTCCCAGGTCCGCGCGAGGGCGACCACCTCCTCCTCGAGCTCCGCGAACGGCACGTCGGGGATCTCGCCGTCGCCGACGTGGATCCGGAAGTGGATCTGCGCGGGGTCGGTCTCGCCGAGCGCGAGGTGGTAGTCGACGCTCGTGCCGTGGAACCGCTCCATGAACAGGTCCTGCAGCCGGTGGCGGAGGTCGGCGTTGAAACGGTCGCGCGGCAGCGCGACGAGCAGCGACACGCTCCGCTCGAAGAGGTCCCGGTGGGCGAACAGCCGCACCTTGCGCTGCTCCTGGAGCTCGAGCAGCTGCACGACGGTCGCGCGCAGCGTGTCGGTCGGGACCGAGAGCAGCTCGTCGAGCGGGAAGTTCTCGATCAGCGTCACCGCCGACTTGTAGTCGTGCGAGCCGGGCACGAAGTCCTCGGCGGCGAGGACCTGCTGGAGCTTCCGCTTGATCAACGGGATCCCGCCCGAGGGCTCCATGTACGCCTTCGACGTGAAGAGTCCGATCAGGCGCTGCTCGCCGGTCACCGTCCCCGCCGGGTCGACCGTCTTGACCCCGATGTAGTCCATCTTCACGCGGCGGTGGACGGTCGACGCGCGGTTCGTCTTCGAGACGATCAGCAGGTCGCCGCCCTCGACGCGTTCCCGCAGCGCCGGCGCGATCCGGGCGAGCGGCGTCGGCCGCGCGAACGACGAGACGGCCTCGTCGCGGAGGATGCCGAGCCCGGAGCCCGGCACGACCGCGATCGCGCGCTCGTCGCCCGCGCCCGTGATCGCGTACTCCCGGTAGCCCAGGAAGACGAAGTTGTCGTCGA